>JAKAMO010000195.1 GCA_021812825.1 bacterium
GCCGATACCGTCATCCTCGAGATAAACCGCAACCTGCCGCGCACCTTCGGCGACACGCACCTCCACGTCAGCGACGTGGACTGGTTCGTCGAGCACGACCAGGAAGTGCCGACCCTGCCGTCCCCCGTCCCGGACGCCGTGGAGAAGACCATCGGGAATTACATCTCCGAGCTGGTGGAGGACGGCTCCACGATACAGCTGGGCATAGGCGGGATCCCCAACGCCTGCGCGCTGGCGCTCAAGGGCAAGAAGGACCTGGGCGTGCACACCGAGATGATGGTGGACAGCATGATGGAGCTCTACGAGGCCGGCGTGATCACCAACAAGCGCAAGAGCCTGCTGAAGGATAAATTCGTATGCACCTTCGCGATGGGTTCCCGGAAGCTCTATGACTGGCTGCACGACAACCCGGCGGTGGAGTTCCGCCGCGGCAGCTGGGTGAACGACCCCGCGGTGATACGCCGGAACTCGCGCATGGTCTCGATCAATACCTGCCTGACCGTGGACCTGACCGGCCAGGTGGCCAGCGAATCCATAGGCCACGTGCAGTATTCCGGCACCGGCGGCCAGACGGACACCGCGGTCGGCGCCAAGGAGGCCTACGACGGCCTCGGGAAGTCGATAATCGCCTGCCGTTCCACGGCGAAGGGAGGGACCGTGTCGGCCATAGTGCCGGCGCTGGCGGAGGGGACCGCCGTCACTCTGCACCGCGCCAATACCGACAATATCGTCACAGAGTTCGGCACAGCGCGGCTGCGCGGCCGCACCGTGCGGGAGAGAGCGAACGCGCTGATAGGCGTGGCCCACCCGGATTTCAGGGCGGAGCTCAGGCGCCGCGCGGGGCAGCTGGGCTATATCTAGATCTGTTATACATGAACTCGGGAGGGAAAATGAAAGAAGCGTACATCATAGACGGAGTGAGGACCGCGATAGGGAGTTTCGGCGGCGCGCTGTCCGGCTTCAGCTCGGTGGAGCTGGGCAAGGCCGCGGCGTCGGCCCTGCTGGAGAGGACCAAGGTCCCCGCGGTCGAGATAGACGAAGTGCTGATCGGCAGCATCTACCAGGCGGGACTGGGGCAGGGCCCGGCCAGGCAGATAGCCGTAGGCGCCGGGATACCGGTGGAGAAGACGGCCGTGACGCTGAACATGCTCTGCGGCTCGGGCCTGCGCACCGTGGCCATGGCCGCGCAGCAGATAGCCTGCGGCGACGCGGAGATGATAATAGCCGGCGGCGCCGAGAGCATGACCAACGCGCCGTACCTGCTGAAGAAGGCGCGCGGCGGCTACAAGATGGGCCACGGAGAGCTGACGGACTCGATGATAGGCGACGGCCTCTGGGACGTCTTCAACGACTACCACATGGGTATGACGGCCGAGAACCTGGCCGCCAAGTACGGCATCACGCGCGAGGAACAGGATAAGTTCGCGGCGGAGTCGCAGAACAAGGCCGAGAAAGCCATGAAGGAGAACCGCTTCAAGGACGAGATAGCGCCGATAGCCATCCCGCAGCGCAAGGGCGAGATCGTGGTCTTCGAGCGCGACGAGTACCCTAAGGCGGGAGTGACGCCGGCCTCGCTGGGCAAGCTGCGGCCGGCCTTCAAGAAGGACGGCACCGTCACCGCCGGCAACGCCTCCGGCATCAACGACGGGGCGGCCTGCGTGCTGGTGGCCTCCGCCGAGGCCGTGAAGAAGCATAACCTCAAGCCGATGGCGAGGATCGTCTCCTACGCCTGGGCCGGCGTGGACCCGGCCATCATGGGCATCGGCCCGGCCGAAGCCGTGCGCAAGGCGCTGAAGAAGGCCGGCTGGGAGCTGAAGGACGCAGAGCTGATAGAGGCCAACGAGGCCTTCGCGGCCCAGGCGCTTTCGGTGGCCAAAGAGCTCGGCTTCAACAACGACATCGTGAACGTCAACGGCGGCGCGATAGCGCTGGGGCACCCGGTGGGAGCCTCGGGCGCGCGCGTGCTGGTGACGCTGCTGCACGAGATGAAGAAGCGCGGCGTGAAGAAGGGCCTCGCGACCCTCTGCATCGGCGGCGGCATGGGCATAGCGATGTGCGTCGAGCGCCAGTAGGCCGTACGGCGGTCTGGGAAAAGCCCGGGGAAGGCCCCGGGCTTTTTTTGTTCCCGCTGCCGGCAGGGCAATTTACCATATAACTATTGTTCTCCTTAAGCCGGCGCCGGATCTGAGCGCGCCGCGGCGGAGAGCGCGGCGCGTTTGCGGAGAGTCCGAGATCAGGCCCGGGCTCTCCGCTTTATCTTCCCGCCTCCGCGCGGAGGCGGTCTGACCGGCACTGTTGTCATTTCCTGCGCTGAGAAAGTGCAATGACGCGGCAAGGCATAAAACAATCTCCGGACTGACGGGCAGGGCTATCGGGGATATTTAGTATCTCCTAAACTACTATACATGAAGACCCCGCGCATGAGCCAGGCCGAGAAGCTGGCAAAAACACTGAAGCACATCTCCCACCCGCTGAGACTGCTGATGATCTGCATGCTCTCCGAGGGCGAGAAAAGCGCCGGCGATATCGTCGCCCGGCTTGGCACGACCAAAGGGAACATCTCCCAGCACCTGCGCATCCTGTCCGATAACGGGGTTATATCCCACAGGAAGGATGCCAACAGGGTGATATACCGCATCGTGGACGCGAAGATAGCGAAGCTCCTCGAAGCCATGCGGAGCCTGTATTGCCCCGGGGGCCGATAGCCGGGGAGCCCGGCGCCGCCGATCTAGGATGATATTAAGGAGGCAGTAAATGAAACCAACAGTAAGACTTCTCGGAACGGCTGCGGCCATGATGTGGCTTGCTGCGGCGGGTTACGCCACCAACGGCGACAACCTGATAGGCGTGGGCCCGGTGTCGCGGGCGATGGGCGGTACGGGCATAGCGGCCCCGCAGGACGCGATCAGCGCGATATTCTCCAACCCGGCGGCGCTCTCCCGGATCGAGGGTTCGCAGTTCAACTTCGCCGGTACCGACTTCAGCCCCAAGGTGAAGGCGACCGTGCTCGCCCCTTCCGGCGGAGGCATGCCCGGCAACTGGAAGGCTGACAGCCAGGACGCCGTGTACGCCGTGCCGGCTATAGGGGTTGCCACTCCTATGAACGGCAATATGAACTTCGGCATAGCCGCCTACGGGGTCTCCGGAATGGGCGTGGATTACCGCAACAAGGACCCGATGAAGACCAATACCAAGGTCTCCGTGATGAAGTTCGTCCCGGCCGTTTCCTATAAGAGCGGGGCTTTCTCATACGGGCTGGGCATGGACATAGACTACCAGGCCGCGGACTTCGGCTCCGGGCTCTCCCATAACTACGCCGTGGGCGCCAGGGTCGGCGCCGGCTACGAGGCGGGGGCCTGGAGCTTAGGCGCCGTCTACGTCAGCCCGCAGAGCGTGGAGCATAAGCGCATCTATGACTTCGACGGGACCGGCGCCGGCGGGGCCTTCAACGGCTTCGACACGCTCAAGCTGGAGAACCCGGCCCAGTACGGCTTCGGCGCGGCTTACAGGGGCATCGATAAGTGGCTGTTCTCGGCCGACGTGAAGTATATCGACTGGGCTAACGCCAAGGGCTACAAGGACTTCGACTGGGGATCCCAGACCGTGTTCGGGCTGGGAGTCCAGAACAAGGCCACCGACAAGCTGACGCTGCGCGCCGGCTGGAACTACGGCAGGAACCCGGTGAAGAAGCACTCCGCCTTCAACGCGATGACCGGCATGACCAGCGTGCAGGGCAAGAGCATGAGCACGTTCGGCTACGAGTATTTCCGGGTCATAGGCTTCCCCGGCATCGTGGAGAACCACCTGAGCGTGGGCTGCGGCTACGAGTTCTCGCCAAAGTTCGCGCTGAACCTGGGCTACACCAAGGCGCTGGCTAAGACGATCAGCGAGACCGACAGTTCCGGCTCCATTACCCTGAAGTCGGAACTGTCCGAGGACGCTCTGGACCTGGGGCTGACCTTCAGGTTCTGAAAAACGGGTAGGGTGAGGGGAGGGGGCGGCTCAGGCCGCCCCCTCTGTTTTGCGGAATTCTTGACAAAAAACAACGCGCTGATTGACCGGCGCCGGTTCCGGAGTATTTTAGTATTTCCTAAAATACTTACATGAAACCACCGCGCCACGCCGAAGCCGGGAGGCTCGCCAGG
>JAKAMO010000052.1 GCA_021812825.1 bacterium
GCGAACCCTCCTTCTCGCGGCAAGGAGCAGTGCGGGGCCGCGAAGTGGCCACGCCTGCGACGACATCTCGCGGATAAGATCCGCCTACCGCTTTCAATGGCGGTAATTACAAGATAACCTCGGGATGTTGCGCAAAGTAGCCTGTAATTTCATCCTGATAGGCCCGCCAAATTTCTCCCCGGAGAAATTTGGCACTTGAAAACTCCGCTAGTTCCCGCAGTTCCCGCGTTTTCTCCGCCGGAAAATTAAATTTTAAATTTATTTTTTTCCCGCCCATGATTAAATGCGAACCGAATTATTGTCCTTATGGCCGCAGGTGCGGCCGGCCCAGCGCTGGTGCGCCTGGCCGGCCTTACCAGCGGCGCAGAGTTGGATAGTAAGCACTTAATTACGGTTTAGCCCCTGCTGGGGCAAAACC
This sequence comes from bacterium, assembly GCA_021812825.1. The sequence goes on from JAKAMO010000052.1 coordinate 419, forward strand.
GTAATTAAGAGCAAGGGGAGGTAAGGTATGGAGAAGCTAACAATGCGGTATTTCCTTTATGCCCGCAAGTCCACGGACGAGCCTGACCGGCAGATACTGTCCATAGAGGCGCAGCTCGCCGAGTTACGCGACTACGCTAAAAAGAACGGTCTCACCATAGCCCGCGAGTTCATAGAAAGCAAAACCGCCAAGGAACCGGGCCGCGAGATCTTCAACGACATGATGGCGCAGATAGAGCAGGGCGCGGCCCACGGCATAGTGGCCTGGCACCCGGACCGCCTTGCGCGTAATTCCATAGACGGAGGACGCATAATCTACCTGGCGGACACCGGCAAGATACTTGAGCTCAAGTTCCCTACCTTCTGGTTTGACCCTACGCCGCAGGGGAAGTTCATGCTGTCCATCGCTTTCGGGCAGTCCAAATACTACGTGGACAACCTCTCTGAGAACGTAAGGCGCGGCATACGCCAGAAGCTGCGCAACGGCATCTGGCCTTCTTGGGCGCCGATGGGTTATGTAAACGACCTGGCCACCCACACGATACACATAGACAAAGAGCGCGGCCCGCTCATCAGGAAAGCGTTTGAGCTTTATGCCACCGGACGGTATCCCATAACTGAAATCCGGGACCGCATTAATTCAGCCGGCCTCACAGGGCGCAAGTTCAACAAGCCGTTGTCGGTTTCTAATTGCCACTATATGCTCCGTAATCCCATCTATTACGGGGTTATGCGCTACAATGGCGAGGTCTATGAGGCAAAACATAAGCCGCTGATCTCCAAGGCTTTGTTTGATAAGTGCCAGGAGGTGCTTAACCGCAAATCCAAAACCCATACAAAGACCTTGAAGCCTTATGTCTACCGCGGTGCTTTCCGTTGCGCCTCTTGTGGTTGCTTCATCACCACCGAGACGCAAAAAGGCCATAACTATCTGCACTGCACAAAGCGCAAAGGCCCCTGTGCCGAGCGTTTTGTACGGGAAGAGGAAGTGGATAGGCAGGTACGCGACTTATTGAAAGGAGTTTCCTTACCCGCGGCCCTGGCCGCCGAGGCTCTTGATAACATCAATAAGGAGGAATTAGAGGCGGCCCAGGCCGCGGAAAGAGCCGCCCAAAATCTGCGAGATAAATTGGTTTTCCTTACAGACCAATTGGGCCGGCTGCTGGATATGGTGCTGCAAGGCTCGCTCACGCAGTCCGAATACCTCGACAAAAAGGCCCAATTGGTCTACGAAAAAAAGGAAATAGAAAACAAACTCGCAGCTTTTGCGCGGCAGGGGGCAAATCGGTTCGAACCGCTTAAACGGTTCTACAAGCTCTGTGTTGACGTCGGAGAGTCCGCGGTCTCTGGAAGTCCGGCCGATAACCTGCAAAAATTGAAAAATATCGGTTCGAACTTAATTATAGGCGGGAAAAAAATAAATTTAAAATTTAATTTTCCGGCGGAGAAAACGCGGGAACTGCGGGAACTAGCGGAGTTTTCAAGTGCCAAATTTCTCCGGGGAGAAATTTGGCGGGGTCAACGGGATTCGAACCCGCGGTCTTCGCCTTGACAGGGCGACGTGTTAACCAGGCTACACCATGACCCCGCGGTAGATAAAGAATAGCAAAAAAGCGGGATGCATTTCCATCCGGCGGTCAGTTCCCGTCGGCGGGAGCGGTGGAACCGTAGATCAGCTCGAAGCCGCGCGGGGCCGCGCAGGCGGCGTTCCCCGCCTCCGCGTCCACGGGGAAAGTCCCGGTCTTCCTGAAGGCCTCCAGCTCGGCCTGGGCCTCGCAGGGGCGCAGGCTGCCGGGAGCGGAATACTCCCGCGCCCGTTCGTCCTCATAGCCGTAGCGGAACACGCGGTACGGCACTCCGGCCTTGCCGAGGGCCGCGGCCATGTCGCGGGCGTTCTTCTCGGTGTCGTCCACGAAGAAAACTATGTCGGGGGAATAGCCGGCCTCTTTAAGAACGTAAAGCAGCTGCTCGCCCTTGTTCTGGCCCGCGGTCTGCAGCACGCCCAGCCGGTACAGGGAGGGCCTGGCGGCCGGACCGACGCGGAAGCCCTGCAGGGCGAAGCCGTAGCCGCCGGGCGCGGAGCTGGAGAAGTCCACCCCCAGGTCCCCGCGCAGGTCCTGCAGGGTCGCCTTTTCCATTTCCGGACCGCGCGCGGTGACGGCCATCATGGCCACTCCCGCTCTCTGGGCCTTCTTTATGGCCTTGGGCACGAAACTCTCCACGGGGAGCAGGGTGATGCCGGCGTGCAGCGTGCCGTTAAGCGCCACCAGCCTTGAGAAGCGGCTGCGGTACAGCGCTTCGGCCTCGGCCGGCCAGAGCGGTGACCCGTCCGGTCCTTTGCGGGGGCCGTATTTTTCCGCGAAGGCGGCGTCCAGGGCTTTCACCTGCTCGTTCCACCAGGGGTCGCTGGCCAGCGAGACGCGGCGGTTCCCGGAGAGCGGGGTGCCGAGCGTGAGGTCTATGTCCCAGGCCACCAGCACCTTGAGGCCCTGCCTGCTCAGGCGGGTGGCGGCTTTGAAAACGTCTCGCTTCAGGCTGAAGTCCTTGATATAGGCCGGGTCGGTGGTGTTGGCCGTATCCGCGTAGAGGGAGGCTGGCGGTTCGGCGCGCAGCGGGGCGGACAGCAGTGCCAGGGAAAGAAGCAGGGAATAACTCATGCTATCAGGATATAAAATCGGCGGCCTGCGGCGCATGAGGCATAAGTACCAGGGCCGGCCAGGGACATACGGCCCATATATAAGGAAGGACTTGACAGGTCGCGCGCCTGTATGCTAAAAAATGAATACTGAACCATTATTCACTTTTGTTCCGGACGCGGCGCGGGGTGGGGACGGTTCTGGGTAAGGGGAAGAACTCCCGGCGGTAGGGCGGGGGAACTCAAAAGGAGAATTGGAATGAACAAGAAGACTGCTGTTATAACCGGCGCGGCCCGCGGCCTCGGCTACGCGGGTGCGGAGAGGTTCCTGAAGTCCGGCCAGTGGAAGGTCGCGCTGTTCGACGTGAACGAGGAGCTGCTGACCCAGGCCGCCCGGAAGCTGGGCGACGCCTACGGCCAGGAGAACGTGCGCTGGTACAAGGTGGACGTGACCAACCAGGCTTCCGTTGAGGCCGCGATAAAGCAGGTCATCACCGACCTGGGCGGCGTGGACACGCTGGTCAACAACGCCGGCATCACCCGCGACGCGATGCTGCACAAGATGGCTGAGAACGACTGGGACGTCGTCATCAACGTGAACCTCAAGGGCGCCTTCCTCTGCACCAAGGCCGTGGCTCCCCACATGAAGGAGCGCAAGACCGGCACGATCGTGAACACCTCCTCGGTGGTCGGCGTGTACGGCAACATGGGGCAGAGCAACTACGCCGCTTCCAAGTTCGGCATCATCGGCCTGACGAAGACCTGGGCCAAGGAAATGGGCCGCGACGGCATACGCGTGAACGCGGTCGCCCCGGGCTACACGATGACCGAGATGCTCGGCACCGTGCCGGAGAAGATCCTGACCGCGATCTCCGAGAAGACCCCGCTAAAGCGCCTCGGCAGGCCCGAGGACATCGCCAACGCCTACTACTTCCTCGCCAACGAGGAGTCGGCCTTCGTGACCGGCCAGGTGATCTCCGTAGACGGGGGGCTCGTCATATAATGACCTCCCCGGCCACCCCGAAAGGTCAGAAGACCCGCGAGCGCCTGATAGCTGCGTCCGGGGCGGTGTTCGCCCGCAAGGGCTGCGCCGCCTCGGGCGTGGCCGATATCTGCGCCGCGGCGGGGCTGGCCGTAGGCGGCTTCTACCGCTACTTCGCCTCGAAAGAGGAGATAATAAAGGCCCTGTCGGAGGAGCTGCGCGATGAACTGGTGGGGGCCGTAGGCGGTCTGCCGGGGCAGAGCACCGCCGCTAAGGAAGCGGCGGCGGCCGCCGGGGCCTTCTTCTCGGTGCTGTCGTCCAGGCTGGAAGCTTTCAGGGCCCTGCGCGAGGCGGAGGCCGGCGACGAGGCTCTGGCCAGGACGTTCTACGGACCGGTGGCCGACGCTTTCGCCGCGCGCCTGGCCCGCTTCACGGACCCCAGGAAAGCCTCCGCGCACGCCTGGGCGCTGCTCGGCACGCTGTATTTCTACGCCGTGAAGTACCTGGTCTGGGAGAAGGGCGTGGTCCCGGCCAGCGCGTCGGCGGCGGCCGCGGTGCTCTGCGCCGAAGGCATAAGCCCGAGGCCTTTCCCGTGGTGGCGTCCCGCCCAGTCCGGACCGTCGGCCGCCAGGCCCGCGCCCGGGGACACCGGCGGGCTCATGCTGGCCGCGGCCGAGGAGACTTTCGGGCGCTGCGGCTATAACCGCGCGCGCGTTTCCGAGATAGCGCGCAAGGCCGGCTTCGCCGCCGGCACTTTCTATCTCTTCTTCAAGTCCAAAGAGGATGCGCTGGAGAAGGTTGTCATGCGCATGCGCGACTGCCTGGTGCGGAAGGCCGCGCAGTACTCGGCCGGCGCGGGCAGCCGCCTGGAGACCGAGGCGATGGCCTTCAGGGCGCTGTTCGACTTCATCCGGGAGCACCCTTACGGCTACCGCATCATGCGCGAGGCCGAGTTCACGGACCGGAAGCTGGCGGACGCCTACTACGGCTACATACTCCGCAACTATTCCGCCCAGCTGAAGAAGGCCGCGAAGCCGGGCGAGTTCACTCTCGGCGACCCCGGCCTGCTCGCGCTGGCGCTGATGGGCATGGGGCACATGCTCGGCATGAAGCGGGTGCTGTGGGGCGGCTTCCGCGGGATGGACGAGGAAGAGCTGCTGAGGACGATATTCGAAGGGATAAGAAAATAAGAGAGGGGAAATTATGTTCAAGATAGCTGGAACGGGGATGTACCTCCCCAAGAACCTCGTGACGAACGAGTCTTTCATACAGAAATTCGGGCCGGACCCGCTCAAAGTGGTGTTCGAGCGCATAGGCCACGGCGCCCGCTACTATTCCGGCAAGGACGAGTCGTCCGCCACGATGGCCGTGCAGGCCGGGCGCGAGGCGCTGGAGAACGCGGGACTCAAGGCCGAAGATATAGACCTGCTGGTGATCTCCACCGATACCCCGTCGCAGTTGTCGCCGGCGACCGCGGCCCAGGTTGGCCACGACCTCGGCATAAAGAGCAAGGGCGCGTTCGACGTGAACTGCGCCTGCGCCGGCTTCGTGACCGCAGTGGACATGGCCTCCCGCTACCTGGACGGGACCGAATACAGGCACGCGCTGGTCATCGGCACCTACGCGATGAGCAAGCACCTGGACCCGGATGACAATATCGCCACGCCGCTGTTCGGCGACGGCGCCGGCGCCTTCGTGCTCAGCTACGCGCCGGAGCAGAAGGGCAAGACCGCCTCCACGCTGAAGTCGGACGGCTCCTTCTGGGACTTCATGGGCATCTACGGCGGCGGCACGGCCCTGCCGGTGGACGAAGAAGTGCTGGCCAAGCGCGCCCACAAAGTGAAGATCCCGAAGAAGTTCCCTGCCACGCTGAACTCGGAGGAATGGCCGCCGCTGATAGAGAAGACCCTGGCCAAGCTGGACCTGAAGCCGCAGGACGCGCAGGCCTACGTGTTCACCCAGATCCGCAAGCCCACCATAGTGGAGGTCATAGAGAAGTTCGGCCTGCCGATGGAGAAGACGCATACGATCATGGAGAAATGGGGCTACACCGGCAGCGCCTGCGTGCCGATGGCGTTCCACGACATGGTGAAGCACGGCAAGGTGAAGCGCGGCGACCGGGTGGTGCTCTGCGCCTCCGGCGGCGGCTATTCGATGGCCGCGATGACGTTCATCTATTGAGCTGGAGGAGCCGCCCCCCGGCAGGGTGCCGGGGGGCCCGGCCCGGACTAGGTCCAAAGCCACTAGCCGGGACCCCGGTACGATAGTAGAATATCTTCACGTGGAGGACACGGTGAAGCTTTTTGCCTTTATTGCCATAGTGCTTAATATTATGCCCGTGACAGCCGATGCCGGCCAGGCCGGCGCCTTCGCGCAGCTTTCCGATACTGTCCCTTCCGCCGCGGCCCCTGCGGTGCCTTCTCCGGTCTCCGGGCCGGAAAGGTCGCCGGCCGGCCTGTCGCTGGTCCGCTCCATAGCCTCTAAATACTGGGAGAGGATAGAATGCTGGCGCGACACGGCCAGGCCTTTCGTCCGGGAGAGCATGCTGAGCAAGTCCCGCCACGACACCCAGGAGATCATCTCCGCTTTCGGCTCGGCCATGCCGGAGACGTCTAATTTCCTGCTGCATTACGGCCCGAAATGGAATTCCAACACCGGCAAGGTGGTGGTGCTGGTGCACGGGGCCTCCGACAACGCCGACCGCGCCTGGGCTACGCCGGCCATCCTGCTGGGCGACGCCTCGAAGCCGGGCCTGCTGCAGAAGCTGGAGGCCGCGGGCTACAGGGTCTTCGCGCTGACCTTCCCGCACAAGCACGGCAGCCTGTTCTACGAGGCCCAGTACCTGGCCGACGCCATAGAGATAATAAAGCGGCAGGCCGGCGCGGGCAGGGTGACGCTGGTGGGGCACAGCGCCGGCGGCCTGGTGGCGCGGCTTTACGTCTCGGGCTATCGCCAGGGACAGGGCTGGACGCCGTACCGCGGCGACGTGGAGAACCTGATCACGATGGCCGCTCCGCACCGCGGGCTGGACTTCGCCTTCCGCCACCCGGAGTTCAACTATTACTTCATGAAGGACGAGCTGGCCGCCAACGCGCCGATGAGCTGGGACAAGGTGCTATACTACGGGGCTTGGAAGGACACCTTCGAGTTCAGCGTCTACAGCGACAACTTCCCGATGCAGCAGCAGGTGCTCACCGACTGGAGCGGCCGGTTCCCGGTCAGCCTGAATTCGCCGGACTACTACACAACGGTGCACGGCGGGCAGGGCTATGTCAGCCATTCGCAGGGGATAGAGAACGCGATGATGCGCGGCGGCAACTTCATGAACACGCTGAAGCGTTACCCGGTGCCTGCGGATATAAAGGTGTCCGTCATAGCCGGGAACGATAATAAGATCGAGAACGTGCCGCAGACCGAGACCGACGGCCCGTCCGACGGCCTGGTCTTCCTGGAGAGCGCTTCCAATACCTCCGACATGACGGCGGCCGGCAGGACGGACCCGATACGGCAGTACATCGTGCACGAGAACCACGTGACGATAACCTTCAGCCCTTCGGTGATGGACCTGGTGGCCGGCCTGGTGAACTGAATCGGAGTCCCGGAAAAGAGAAGGCCCGGTAATACCGGGCCTTTTTCTTTGGTTCTTAAGGGGGTATGGGCAGTGCAGGATTCGGTCACGGGTCCTCCGTTCGCCGTCGCTCACTACGGCCCGCGACCCCGGCGGGGACCTGTCGCTTCGCTCCATCCGGTTCTGCGGCCTGCTGGCCTCGAACCTCCGCCTTTCGAATCCTGCCGCGAGCCATTATTATGGCTCGCTAATACCTCACCGTACGAATACTTCGCTCTGGCTCTGATATTTGGTGGGCAGTACAGGATTCGAACCTGTGACCCTTCGCGTGTAAGGCGAATGCTCTACCGCTGAGCTAACTGCCCCTCTGTCGCACCTCGCGCTTCTGCGCGAGGCGGTTTTACACATTCCGCCCAGCCTTCGTCGGCTGGGTGCTCCACAAGGGGAACCTAAGGTTCCCCGTTTCGTCGTCGCTGCGCTCAGGCCTTGCGGCCCTCGCTTCGCTGAACCCCTCCTAAGAGGAGTTGCTTATTGTCGCACCCCGTCCCTCTACGGGGTATTTTTCACGGAAACTATTCTACAATTTTTTATAATAGGGATATATGGACAAGAACGACGCGGAACTGGTGGAGAAGGCCAAGGCCGGGGATACCGGCAGCTTCGAGGCGCTGGTGAAGAAGTACCAGGACAAGATCTACGGGCTGGCCAACTACGTCTGCATGGGCCTGAAGTCGGAGGCCGACGACGTCTACCAGGAGACCTTCATCTCCGCTTTCAAGAACATAAAGAAGTTCCGGGGCAAATCGGGCTTCGGCACCTGGCTGTACCGCATAGCGGCCAACAACTGCTGGATGAAGTTCCGCAAGAAGAAGAGCGAGAAGCTGGTCAGCCTGGAGGACGTGCGCGAGCTGAAGGACATCACCCACGCCGACGAGGTCGCCAAGAGCGAGCTCTCGGCCAGCGTCGCCAGGGCCCTCTCCAAGCTTTCGGTGGACTACCGCCTGGCCGTCACGCTGGCGGACATACAGGGGCTCAGCATGGAGGAGGCGGCCAGGGTGCTGAAGATCACGGTGCCTGCCTTCAAGACCCGCCTGTTCCGCGCCCGGCAGAAGCTCAAGCAGGAGCTCGGCGAATAACGGGCCTACCCGGAAAGGAAAGAGCCGCTTCCAGCGGCTCTTTTTTTATGCGCCCGTTCAGGCCTAGACGTTGTGGGCCAGGAGGGCCAGCAGTATGAACTGGGAGTCTATCAGGGTCTCGGCGGTGGTGCGCTCCGGTATCCTGCCGAAGAAGAACGTCAGCATCAGCACCATGTAGTACATCATGCCGGTCAGCAGCTCGGAGGCCAGCACCGGCTTCCAGCCGGTGCTCTTCAGGGTCAGCAGGATGGCCGAGAGCAGGACGAAGATGGAGAACAGGGTGAAATAGGTCAGCTTAGGTCCCGCCGCCTTGTAGAAGTTCTCGTTGCCCACTATCATGTCGCTGTGCGCGTGGCAGATGCCGAAAAGGACGGAGCGGATGAACACCAGCAGGAAAGCGAAGAAGACCGCCAGGTGGGTGGAATTGTTGAGCTCTCCGCCCCGCCACAGCGCCGGCACGTAGGCGCACATAAAGGCCCAGCCGAGGGCGGTCACTATGTCCTTCGACGCGGTGAAGCGGCCGAGCTTGTCGAAGCCCAGCGGCAGCTTGTAGGGGTACATCATGCCGATGAACCAGAAGAAGGCCGCCGTCAGGAAGACCTTCCAGCCCAGCGCCGCCGAAAGGAAGATGGCCAGAGCCCCGCTTATCATGGCCGCGAAGCGCGACTGCGTCCGGTAGCGCACGAACAGCAGCTTCCTGGCCCTGTCCGGCGCCGCGGCGCCCTTCTCCACGGCGCGGTTGGCGCTGTGCAGGCTGAAGGCGAACAGTCCGGCCATCAGCAGCAGCTCGCCCGACACCGGGGCGCCCTCCAGCTTCATGCAGACGTAGGTCAGCGCGGTCGCGGCTATGGCGGTGTAGAGCGAGGCCGTGGTGAAAAGCTTCCAGGCGAAGGAGACGCTCTCGAGGAGATGGTTCTCCTCGCGTTCGGCCAGCCCGTGGGCCTTTTCCAGGACTTTCTCTATCATCCAGGTGGGAGTGGACGCGCCGGCGGTTATGAAAACGCTGTAGATGCCGTCGAACAGCTCAGGCCGCAGTTCGTCCTCCTTCTCGATATGAATAGCCTTTTTCGCCTGCCTTTCGCAGATCTGGAAAAGGCGGGCGGTGTTGGCGGAGTTCTTGCCGCCGACCACGATGACCAGGTCGGACTTGCTGGAGAACTCGACCGTCTCTTTCTGGCGCTGCTTCGTGGGATTGCAGATGGTGTTGGAGACGACCAGCTCGCCGGCTATTTTCCTGGCCTCTTCAGCCGCGGCGAGGAAGACGTCTCCCTCCTGCGTGGTCTGGGCTACTATGTTCGCCTTCTCCAGGCGGGGGAGCTTCTTAACTTCCTCGGGGCCGTCCACCACGAAGCCGCGCCCTCCGGTATAGCCCATCAGGCCCACCACCTCGGCGTGATCGCGGTCGCCTACGATTATGGTCGAGTAGCCCTGCTGGGCGTGCTTGCGGATGTTCTCCTGCACGTGCTTTACCAGCGGGCAGGTGGCGTCCACCACCTCCAGGTCCAGCGCGCGGATGCGGGCTTCCTCTTCCGGCGGTATGCCGTGCGCCCGGATGACGAGGATGGCCTTCTTTTCCTTTATCTCGTCCGTGGACTTCACGGAGAGGACGTTCTTTTCCTTGAGGGTCTCGATGACCTGCTTGTTGTGGATAAGCGGTCCGAGGGTGTAGATGGTGCGCTGGCGGCTTTTGGCCAGCTCCAGCACCTTGTCTATGGCGTTCTTCACGCCGGGGCAGAACCCGGCGCTCCTGGCCACGGTTATCTGGACTTTTCCGGACATCTCAGGTCAATTCTATCATTTTGGGGAGAACTCTCTCTGTGGCGGGTCCTGTCGGCGGTTTGCCTCGTCAGGCACGCTATCGGCCGCATAGCGGCCGCGCTCGCGCACTGCGGTGTTGCTTCGCTCCACCCGGTCCTCACGCTTACGCAAGTTCGGACCTGCGCGACGGCCTTCCGAGGCAAAGCCGCCGGCACCCGCCAAGTCAAAATGCCTTCCGGCAAACTTTGTAGAATCTTGGTATGGAAGGCAGGTTCAAGCTGGAGGCGCCGTTCAAAGCGTCGGGGGACCAGCCGGCAGCTATAGAAGCGCTGGCGAAGGGCGTGCTGGGCGGCAAGGCCAACCAGACCCTGCTGGGAGTCACCGGCAGCGGCAAGACTTTCACTATGGCCGCGCTGGTGCAGAAGCTGCAGCGCCCGGCGCTTGTGATCTCGCCCAACAAGGTGCTGGCGGCCCAGCTCTATTCCGAGTTCAAGACCTTCTTCCCCGAGAACGCCGTGGAGTACTTCGTCTCGTACTACGACTATTACCAGCCGGAAGCCTACATCCCGTCCACCGACACCTACATCGAGAAGGACTCCTCGATAAACGACCATATCGACAAGCTGCGGTTGAAGGCCACAACGTCCATCCTGACGCGCAAGGACACGTTGGTGGTGGCTTCGGTCTCTTCCATCTACAATATCGGCTCGCCGGAGAACTTCTCCGAGCTTTGCCTGCACCTGAAGGTGGGGAACAAGGCCGACCGCAGAGAGCTGACCCGCTTTTTGGTGAGCATCCACTACGACCGCAACGAGACCGCCTTCGAGCGCGGTACTTTCAGGATGCGCGGCGCCAACCTGGACATCTTCCCCGGGGATTCCGACACCGCGTGGCGCGTGCAGCTGGGCGATACGATAGAGGCGGTCAAGGAGATAGACCCTCTCACCGGCGACACCATACGCGAGCTGAAAGAGACCTGGATCTTCCCGGCCACGCATTTCGTCTCCACGGCGGGCGAGGTGGAGACCGCCGCGGCCTCCATAGAGGCCGAGCTGGCCGAGCGCCTGAACGTGCTGAAGGGGCAGGGCAAGCTGCTGGAAGCGGAGCGGCTCTCCCAGCGCGTGCGCTACGACCTGGAGATGATACGCCAGACCGGCTTCTGCTCCGGCATAGAGAACTATTCCCGCCATCTAGCCAACCGCGCGCCGGGCAGCAGGCCGGACTGCCTGTTCGATTATTTTAAAGATGATTTCCTGCTGTTCATAGACGAGTCGCACGTGGCCGTGCCGCAGATACGCGGCATGTACGAGGGCGACCGCGCGCGCAAGCAGACGCTGGTGGACTTTGGCTTCCGGCTGCCGTCGGCGCTGGACAACAGGCCGCTCAAGTTCGACGAGTTCGAGGCGCTGCGGCCCTCCACCGTGTTCGTATCGGCCACTCCGGGGCCCTACGAGTTGCAGCATTGCTCCAAGGACGACATCGTGGAGCAGATCATCCGCCCCACGGGGCTCGTGGACCCGGAAGTGAAGATAATGCCGGTGACCGGGCAGATAAAGTCGCTGACGGAAGAGATAGCCAAGCGCGCGGAGAAGAATGAGCGCACGCTGGTGCTGACGCTCACGAAGAAGACGGCCGAGGACCTGAGCGACTACCTGAAGGAGAAGGGCCTGAAGGCGCGCTACATGCACTCCGACATGGACACACTGGAGCGGCTGGACATCCTGGGCGACTTCCGCAAGGGGGAGTTCGACGCCCTGGTGGGCATCAACCTGCTCCGCGAGGGCCTCGATATTCCCGAGGTCACGCTGGTAGCCATACTCAACGCCGACAACGAGGGTTTCCTCCGTAGCGAGACCACGCTGATACAGATCTCCGGCCGCGCGGCCCGCAACCTCTGCGGAGAGGTGATACTTTTCGCCGACCGCATGACCGGCTCCATGGAACGCGCGATAGCGGAGATGAAGCGCCGCCGCGACAGGCAGGTCGCCTTCAATAAGAAGCACAATATTAAGCCGCAGAGCATCGTGAAGAAGTTCGTCGAATACGAAGAGCTGCGCACGCAGGCCAAGCGCCAGGGCATAGCCGTGGCCGAGCCGCTGCCGAAAGGCCTCTCAAAGTCCGGAGCGCAGGCCATGGCCGGCGAGCTCGAGCGCCGCATGCGCGACGCTGCCGACAACCTCAACTTCGAGTTGGCCGCCGAGCTGCGCGACCGCCTGATGGAGCTGCGCGAGATGTCCGGCATAAAACTGAAAGCAGTGAAGTCCCGCGGGAAACGCTAGGCTGTTTTTCGGTCCGTCATTCTTTAATTCCGGAACTATTAATTAAGAAATGTATCCCGTAGAATCCTCTCGTTTTTTGTTATTATGGATAACATCGGGCGCGCTTACAGCCGCGAAATTCAAAAAATAGCGCCGCCGGAAGGGTGAAAAAACCGGGGGAAGTGACGGTAACCGCTTGTGCTCCTGCGGGTATGTGCGGTTCCATTAAGTTATACTTGCAGGGAGGAGAATGACCCATGAAAGGACTCTGGAACGATCTGCTCCGCAGGCCCGGCGCGGCTCTCCGCTACGGAGCGATCCTTGCCTGCCTTGCCGTGCCCATGACGGGGCGCGCCCGCGCCGACAGCGCTATTGACCCGGCCAGGCAGATCATGGGGCGGGTGACCTACCCGGCAAAGGCCTGGACCATAGATTCCTGGCTGGATTATCACCTCAACAAGTTCAAGGACGAAAATCGGGACACCCTCAGTCACACTCTGGAGCTCGGCTATGGATTCACCGACAGCCTGAGCATGGAGTGGGGCATTGAATCACGGGAAGGGCCCAGGCGCTCTTTCATCTACGACCGCCTGCAGTTAGAAGCGCGCTATCAGGTACTGAAGCGGCCTTTCCAGCTGGCGCCTGTTTTGGGATACGCTCCTTCCCTGCGCGGAGGGCCGGACAGACTGGAGCTTGCCCTGGAGGCGATAAAAAATTCAGGCGACTATTTCTTTCAGTTCATGGGAGGCGCAGACTCGGAGAACGAGGGCTCGGGCCGCGAGCTCGGGGGCTCCGTGCAATTAGGGGTCTATCATCGCTTCGGCGCGGGGAGCGTGGTGGGCGGAGCGTGGAAATATCAAAGCGACGGCGAACAGGAACTGAGCGTTCCAGTGTCCGTGGTCCTGGGAAAGGACGTGTTTTTCGGTTTCACCCCGTCGTTCGGGCTTTCACGGCGCGCGCCGGAGCTGAGCGCGCTGTTCCTGGTCGATATCTATTTCGGACCTTACGCCCTGCTGGACTGGATGCTTGAATGAAGCGCCTGGCTGTCTTGATAACGGCCGCGGCCCTGGCCTTTCCGGCGCCCGCGCTGCCGGCCGGGGCGGCCCTGCCCGTGCCGCCACAGCAGATGTTCGAGGCCATGCAGCTTTATATAGAGCAGGGCGATTTCGACAAGGCCGGCCGCATCCTGGAAAAAATGGTCCCCCTGCTTGACGAACTCAAGACGGCTTACGGAACCGACCTTTACGGAGAAACCCGCCTGGCGCTGAAAAAGAACGACGCCTGGGAAGCCCAGTCCGCCGTGCTTAAAGTGGTGTATTTCCACATGAAGAGCGAACTCTCCAGGGCGATCGTGCAGAGCGGCCGGTCCGCGGCGGTGGCTGTCCGGGTGGCCTACCTGGATTACCTCTTTCTCGCTCCACGCGTTTCGCGCAAAAACTCCGGGCTCGCGGGCGAGGCCGAGCGGCGCTTCAAAGCGGTCTACGAACTGGTATCTTCCGGCCGTGCCGGCCCGGAGCGAGAAAAGGAAACCTGGGCTCACGTCCGGGAAATAGAGCGGATCTGCCTGCTGGCGCTGGAAACGGGATAGGACCATATGAAATTCCGCACAAAGCTGACTCTGGGTATGGCGGCTGTTCTATTCGGAACGGCGCTGGCCTTTTTAGCGTTCTTCTCGGTGCTGGCGCGGAACCTGGCCGTGGAAAGGATGGAGGAGAAGGCCCTGGCCCTGGCGCGGAACCTGGCCTCCAACAGCAGCGAGGCCGTCTACACCGATGACCTCTACAAGCAGCTCGCGCCTCTTCTCAAAAGCATGCTGGCCACCCCGGACGTGCTCGCGGCCTCGGTGCTGGACGCCTCTGGCAGGGTCCTCGCCTCGGCCGGGGAGGCCGCCCCCGGAGCGGCCGAATCCGGCTGGCGCGACGCGCCCGGCGGCCGGGTGTTCGCTGCGACGGCGCCGGTATCCCCGCCCGCTGCCGGACTTGCACGCAAGGACAAGCCCGTAGGCTACGTACGGGTGGCGGTCTCGTTCAAGAGGCTCCGGGCCGGCATCCGGCGCATGCTGCTGCGGAGCGCTGCCTTAGCGCTTTTAATGGCCGCCACCGGCCTGCTTCTGGCGGCTCTCCTGTCCCGGCGCCTGACGCGGCCGATAGTAAGGATCCTGGAGGCCGACGAAGCGGTGGTGCGCGGCGACAGGGAGAAATCGGATATTCCGGAAGCCGAGATCCCGGACGACGAACTGGGCCGGATCATGCGTTCGCGCTCGGTCATGATAGCGGCCACGCGCCGCTCGGAGAAGGAACTGCAGACTTTAGCGGAAAATGAGCGGAACAGGGCCGCCGAACTGGAAAAAGCCTATCTGGAACTCCGGGGCCTGAGGGAACAGCTTACACAGTCGGAAAAACTTTCTCTGCTTGGACAGGTGGTTTCCGGGGTCGCGCACGAGATCAACAATCCGCTGTCTGGCATCATGGGATTTTCCGAGCTGCTCCTGAAGGAACAGCTCGTTCGGGAGCAGCCCCGGATGCGCGAGGACGTGGCCTCCATCCTGCACGAAGCCAAACGGTGCCAGGCGGTGGTCAAGGGGCTTACCGGCTTCGCACGCAAGCGCAAGCCGGAAAAATCACTGCTCTCCGTCAACGCCGTGCTTGAGCAGTCCCTGAAATTCGAAGCCTCCCTGCTGAAGACCCGCAATATCCTGGTGAAACGGGAGTTCGACCCCTCCCTTCCATACACCTTGGCCGACTACTACCAGCTGCAGCAGGTCTTCATGAACCTTTTCGTCAACGCCCAGCAGGCCATGGCGGAGCAGAAAGGCGGCGGGACCCTGACGGTCCGCACGCGCCTGGCCGGCGGCCTGATACGCGTGGAGGTCGAAGACGACGGCCCCGGCATCCCCCCGGAGAATCTGTGCCGCGTGTTCGAGCCTTTCTTTACCACCAAGGAGCCGGGAAAGGGGACCGGCCTTGGCCTTTCGCTTTCCTACGGGATCGTTTCGGAGCACGGCGGGACGATCCGGGCCGAAAGCCGGCCCGGGAAAGGGGCGCTCTTCGTGGTCGAACTTCCGGTGCTGAAGGAAGCCCCGGCAGCGGGCGGCGCGGAAAGCGCGGCCGCTTCGCCGCTCGCCGGGCTTAAGGTCCTGGTGGTGGACGACGAAATACTGATCCGCAACGTTTCAGTAAGGCTCCTGCGCGCCATGGACTGCGACCCCGACACGGCCGCGGGGGGCGCGGAGGCGATGCGGAAACTGAAAACGAACGATTACGACGTGGTCATCTCCGACATCCGCATGCCGGATATGGACGGCAGGGAGCTCTATCACTGGGTCCGTGAGAACAAGCCGGAATTCGCCTCCAGGTGGATCTTTATGACGGGTTCCACGAGTTCCGACGAGCTGGTCAGTACCGACGGAACAGGAAGGCCCAGCATCCATAAGCCCTTCACCTTCGAATCCCTTCAGCAGCGGCTCCAGAGCATGCCGCGCGCCGCCCGACGGCCGCAGTAATATGGAAAAGGTGGCTTCCTTCCGGAATTTATGGGGGACAAGTATTTAATTTCGGAATTAAGTATTATGTCCCCATAACTGTCCGCGCTTATGCTGCCTGCAGTTTGGTAAAATTTAAGGGATGAAGCAGTTCGACGCGGTCATAAAGGCGGCGCTGAGGGAAGATGTCGGTACGGGTGACGTCACCACCCGTTTTTTTGTGCCGCTCGGGACCAGGTTCAAGGGCAGGATATTCGCCAAGGACAGCGGCGTGGTCAGCGGCCTGGAAGTAGCGAAGCGCGTCTTCCAGCTCGCCGCCAAAGGCTCCAAAGTAAAGCTGGTCAGGAAGGACGGCGCCCGTGTAAAGAAGGGCGACTCCCTGATGCTGGTAGAAGGCCCCGCTTCCATACTCACCGCCGAGCGCACCGCGCTCAACTTCATGCAGCATATGAGCGGCGTGGCCACGAAGGCCGCGCAGTTCTCCGCCGTTATCAGACATCCCCGCACCAAGATCTACGACACCCGCAAGACCCTGCCGGGGCTTCGCGCGATAGAGAAGTACGCCGTGCTCTGCGGCGGCGGCCGCAACCACCGCCTGGGCCTCTACGACATGGCCATGATCAAGGACAACCACGTCGCCTTCGCCGGCAACGACCCCGCCGTCCTGGGCGGCCGCATAAAGGCCATGCGCCGCGCCAATCCTCGCGTCAGGATAGAGATAGAGGCGGATACGCTGGCCCAGGTGAAGGCCTTCCTGCCGCTAGGAGCCGACGTGATAATGCTGGACAATATGCCTTACGGCGAGATGAAGAAGGCCATCGCCTTCATCCGCTCCCGCAAGGGTAAAGTGCCGGAAATAGAGATCTCGGGCGGAGTGGACCTGAAGATGGCCGCCCGCTATTCGAAGCTGGGGGCCGACCGTATCTCGGTAGGCTCCATCACCAGCGGCGCCAGGCCGCTGGATATCTCTTTCGAGGTGAAAACGAAATGAAAACCTGCAAATGCGGTCTCAGCCTGGACGGTCTGCCGGGCATCAGCAAGATAGTCTGTCTGGAGGAGGTGGAGTCCACCCAGGCCGTGGCCCGCGAGCTGGCCGAGGAAGGCAGCGCCGAGAGGACCGTAGTGCTGGCCGAATGCCAGACCGCCGGCAAGGGCCAGCCCGGCAAGGACTGGGAGTCGGCCGAGGGCGGCATCTACCTGACGCTGCTCCTGAAGCCCGAATCCGACCTGAAGTTCCTGCCGGACCTCGGCGTGCTGGCCGGCAAGGTGGTCGGCGAGACCCTTACCGGGCTTTACGGCATCAAAACCCGCATCAAGAAGCCCAACGACGTCTACGCCTGGCACCCGCGCCGCCGCAAGTGGCTGAAGATAGCCGGCATACTCACGGAGTCCTCCTCCAGCGGCGGCGAGACCAGCTGGCTGCTGCTGGGGATGGGCGTCAACCTGAACAATACCCTGAAGCTCGACACCGCCGTCAGCGTGAAGGCCCTCCAGGGCGCCGACGTCAAGCGCGAGGATTTCCTCGGGAAGTTCTTCGAACTGTTCTGGGTGCGGTATTCCGAGTGGGAATACTCCAGCCGGGCGCGCTCGTGAATCCTTCCCGGCTGAAGGAGATAGCCCTCTCAGCCGGGGCCTCCGCGGCCGGTATAGCGCCGGCCGCTTTCCTTGCTGAAATAACCCGCTTTTCCGGCGCCCTGGAGGGCCGACCGCGCGGACTGGCCTACCTGGACCGCGACCTCTCCCGCCGCGAAAATATAAGGAACTGGTATGCGGAAGCGCGCTGCGCGCTGATGTGCGCATTCCGCTACTGGACGCCGGGTATGGACTATTCTTCGGAGCTGGCGAAGGCCGGCGAGCCGATGTCCTACCTGAGGAATTCCGGCCGTAAGCTTTACCAGCCCGTCCTGCTGGCGAGGGCCGGGGCGAAGCTGTCGCGCTATGTGCTCTGCAGGGACTACCATATAGCCGTCAAGGAGAAGCTGGCCGCTATACTGGAGGCGATAAGGAAGGAAGCTCCCGCGGCTGACGGGAAACTTTTCTGCGACAGCTCGCCGGTGCTCGAGAAGGAGCTCGGCCGGCTGGCGGGGCTGGGCTTCAGGGGGAAGAACACGCTGCTGATCTCCCCGGGGCAGGGCAGCTATTTCTTCCTGGGCGGGATAGCGCTGAACTTCGAAGCGGAGGCGGACGCCCCGTGCGCCGGCTCCTGCGGCTCCTGCGACGCCTGCGAGCGGGCCTGCCCGACCGGCGCTCTCAAAGGCGGGACGCTGGACGCCTCGCGCTGCATCTCGTACTGGACCACGCAGGCCAAGGAAAATATCCCTCCCGAGATAGATGCCCTAAACCCCGGCTGGGCCTACGGCTGCGACATCTGTCAGGAAGCATGCCCGTACAACGCGAAAAGTAGCAACTATCGGTAGTGGGCCGGCGCACTGCAGGTTCGGGGTCCTGTCGAGGGTTTGCCTCGTCAGGCACGGCGTCACGCACTGGCCTTTGGCCGTGCCGCATCAGGAGCTATGCTCATCAAGCGGCCACCGTGCCTGTCTCCTCACGCAGACCTGGCCGCTCCGCGGCCATCCGGCCTCGGCGCTTACGCAAGCCTCGGCCTGCGCGAAGGCCTTCCTTGGCAAAACCCTCGCCACCCCTCCAGCTATTCTTGCGCCGGC
>JAKAMO010000196.1 GCA_021812825.1 bacterium
GGCAAGGCGATAAAGAAGATAGCCATCAGCACCGGCGGCGGCGACGCGCCCGGGCTGAACGCGGTCATACGGGCGGTGGTGATAGCCGCCCGCAACCGCGGCTGGGAGGTCAGGGGGATCAGGGACGGCTACAACGGCCTGCTGAACCCGGGCGACTACCCGGACGGCGGGCTGATGCACCTGCACCGGCATAACGTGCGCGGCATAACGCATCTCGGCGGGACCATTCTCGGCACGACCAACAAGGGCAACCCGCTCAAGTACCCTACGCAGGCCCGCAACGGCAAGTGGTACGAGAAGGACCGCACGCGCGAGCTGCTGAAAGCTTTCAGGAAGCACAGTATAGACGCCCTGGTCGCCATCGGCGGGGACGGCTCGCTGGCCATAGCCAACGCGCTCTCGGAAAAAGGCCTGCGGGTCATAGGAGTGCCGAAGACCATAGACAACGACCTCGAGAAGACCGTGGTCACTTTCGGTTTCGACAGCGCCGTCTCGTTCGCCACCGAATGCGTGGACCGGCTGCACTCCACCGCCGAGGCGCACAGGCGGGTGATGGTGGTGGAGGTCATGGGCCGCTATGCCGGCTGGATCGCCATGAACGCCGGTGTTTCCGGCACCGCCGACGCGATCCTGATGCCGGAGATCCCTTACGATATCAAGAAGGTTGCTTCGGCCATAAAGGCCCTGCAGCGGCAGAACAAGCATTTCGCCATAGTCGTAGTGGCCGAGGGCGCGAGGCCCGTGGACGGCAAGGTCTCGGTGGAGTTCAAGGAGCTGGGCCGCGCCGAGAAGCTCGGCGGGGCCGGCGAGAGGGTGGCCAAGCAGCTGCAGGCCCTTACCGGCAAGGAATGCCGCACCGTGGTGCTGGGGCATCTGCAGCGCGGCGGCGGCCCAACTACGTTCGACAGGCTGCTTTCGCTGCGCTTCGGCGCGGCCGCGGTGCGCGCTCTCGACGAGGGACGCTCGGGGATAATGGTAGCGCTGGACCCGCCCAAGGTGCTCTATGTGCCGCTCAGGGAGATATCGGGCCGCATGAAGACCGTGCCGCTCGACTGCGACACGATGCTGACCGCGCGCGCGATGGGCATCAGCTTCGGGGATTGAGCGCCGGTGGGAGGGGAGATGCTTTCAGCGATAGTGCTGGCCGCCGGGGATTCTTCCCGCATGGGGAGCCCCAAGGCCCTGCTGCAGTGGAAGGGGAAGCCTTTCATCGAGCATGTCTGCGACGCGCTGCGGCGCGCCGGGATCGAGGACAGGATAGTGGTCCTCGGCAGCTCCTCTCACGAGGTGCTCGCGGGGTGGACTCCGGCGGGGGAGAAGGTGATAGTCAATCCTCATCCTGAGCACGGCCAGCTCTCCTCGCTGCGCGCCGGGCTGGAGGAAGCCTCGGAGTTCTCCGAGGCCTTCATGGTCTGCCTGGGGGACCAGCCCACGATAGACGTGGAAACCTACAGGCGGATAATAGAGTCCTGGGGCGAGAACCGGGACGCCATAGTCATCCCGCGAACGATAAGGACGGCGGACTCGAAGTTGAAGCGCGGCCACCCGGTAATAATACCGTCCGCGTACCGGCACCTGTGCTTCGAGGGTCCGCTGGAGAAGGGGCTGCACTGGGTGACGCACCACGACTCCGCCAGGGTCTCCGATCTGGACGTGAAGGACCCGGAGATAATCCGCGACTTCGACACTCCGGAAGATTACGCCTCGCTGCGGCAATAACCCCCTACCGACATCATGTTCCCTCTGCTCGTGCTTTCCGCGGTCTTCCTGCTGATAGCGGTGCGCCAGATCGGCCGCTTCCGGCTGCCCATGTGGCAGGTCATGTGCGGCGGCGCCGCCGCAGTGCTGCTTTCAGGCGACATCGGGCCCTCCGCCGCGCTGGCCGCCGTCGACCCGGACGTGATGCTGTTCCTGTTCGGCATGTTCGCCGCGGGACAGGTAATGGAGCAGAGCGGCTGGCTGGCGCACGCGGAATACGAGGTGTTCAAGCGCGCCGGCACCGAGTCGGGCCTGCTGCTGACGCTGGTGCTCTTCATGGGCCTGGCCTCTGCCCTGCTGATGAACGATACTCTGGCCATAGCGGGCACGCCGGTGGTGCTGCTGCTGGCGCGCAAGCACCGTATAGCTCCCAAGCCGCTGCTGCTAGCGCTGGCCTTTTCCATCACGGTGGGGAGCGTTATGAGCCCCATCGGCAACCCTCAGAACCTTCTGGTCGCCGTGAAGGGCGGCGTGCAGGCCCCGTTCCTTACCTTCCTGCGCTACCTGGCCGTGCCCACGCTGCTGAACCTGCTATTCGTATTTTTCCTGGTACGCGGCTTCTACCGCGACGAGTTCGGTCAGGCCGGGCTCAGCCATTCCCAGGAACCTGTCAGGGACGCGGCGCTGGCGCGCCTGGCCAGGATAACGGCGTGTACGCTGGCCGCGGCGATAGCAGCCAAGGTCCTGTTCGTATCCCTGGACCCGCGGCTGGATTTCAGGCTGACCTGGATAGCCCTGGCCGCCGCGGCGCCAGGACTTGTCTTCAGCCCGAGGCGCTTCGAGATACTGCGTCGGCTGGACTGGGGCACGCTCGCCTTCTTCGCCGGGATGTTCGTGCTGACGCGCGCGGTCTGGGACACCGGATTTTTCCAGGGGCTGATAGCCCGCGCCGGTCCAGCGGCGTCGGGGGCCGGCCCGGTGATGATCGTCAGCGTGCTGCTGAGTCAGCTGATCTCCAACGTGCCGCTGGTGGCGCTTTATCTGCCGGTGCTGACGCACTCCGGGGCGGGGACGCGCGAACTGATGGCCCTTGCCGCGGCGTCTACTTTCGCCGGGAACCTGTTCGTGCTGGGGGCCGCGAGCAACGTGATCATCATCAGCGGAGCCGAGAGAAAGAGCGGCGAGACAGTGACGTTCCTGGAATTCGCCCGGGTCGGGATTCCGCTGACCGCTATAAATGCCATAATATACTGGCTGTTCCTGAGGTGAGATAGGCAATGGCTGAAGCAGAACAGGAAAAGAAGAAAAAGAAGCTGGCCGTAGGCCTGATGACCTTCGCGGCCATTCCTTACTGGCTCGGCACGGTGGGGGAGGCCTTCGCGAAGACGTACATGGCAGTCTTCGGAACGGGGGATCCTGGCAAGCTGCACGGTTCCGGCTCGTTCAGCTTCGGCACGATAATCCTGCTCGGCTATATCTGGGCGCGTCCCGCCATTCTGTACAAGAGAAATCCGACCCCCGAACTCAGGAAAAAGGTCCTCAGGCGGTTGAACCGCATCCATCTCCACGCCGCCGTGCTGCTGCTGCTCTCGACCCTGCCCGCGCTGGCGCTCGCGGCGGTCTTCAGGGGATCGGTAACGGAAGGAATAGTCCCGGCCCTTTCGCTTTCGCTCTTCGCGCAGCTCTGCATCCTGCCTATCATCATCGACTGGATAAGGGCCAGGAGCAGTCAGACGATGGAGCTGCTTTACGAGGGAGAGGACCTATACTCGCTGCGCCCGGGCTTCTCTATACCGCTGGCACTTAAAGTGGCGCTGCTCATTCTCTCCTGCGCCCTCCTTCCGTTCGCTCTCGCCGCCGGCGCCTTGTGGTCCGGCGCGGCTACCAAGGTCTGGTCCGGCCCGTTCCTGAACCTGATGCTGATGTGCGCCGCCACCCTGCTGATGGGCCTGGGAGTCGTCTTCTACGGCATACAGCGCCCGATGGACGGCCTTATAGGCCGCATGCGGCGCCTGGCCTCCGGGGATTTCTCAAAGACGCGCATTTACTTTTCCGATGAAATAGCCCGCCTTAAGGCCGGCTTCAACGAGATGGCCGAGGGGCTGAAGGAGCGCGAGGAGCTGCAGGACACCTTCGGCAAGTACATGTCCATAGAGATAGCGCGCGAGCTGATCAAGAACCGCCGCGTGGACCTGGGCGGCGAGACCATAGAGGCCGCCGTGATGTTCTGCGACATCCGTAACTTCACCACCCTCTCCGAGAGCATGAGCGCCGCCGGGGTGGTGGAGTTCCTCAACAACTATTTTCGTTACGTGACGCCGGCCATAACTCTTCACAACGGGGTCATCAACAAGTTCATCGGCGACGCCGTTATGGCGGTATATACTCCCCGCCTCGGCTC
>JAKAMO010000053.1 GCA_021812825.1 bacterium
GTAATCCTTAAGGGAGACGTTATCCTTGCGGGGTATGTCGTAATGCTCGCGGATGGCGGCGAAGAGCTCGGCCTGCTTTACGGTGTCTATGCCGAGGTCTGCCTCCATATCGAGGTCGAGTTCGAGCATGTCCTTGGGATAGCCGGTCTTCTCGGTTATCATGGCGAGTATGTTCTCACGCACCGCGTCCTCGGCGACCCCGCCGGCGGCCGGGGCCACCGCGGGCGCGGCCTGTACCGGGGCCGGGGCGGTCACAACAGCCTGTGCGGGAGCCTGAGCCCCAGCGGGAGCCGCGCCTCCTTTGGACTCCAGCACGAACTTGATGCAGTGCCTTATCGTCGGGTAGTCCTTCAGCGAGACGTTGTCCCTGCGCGGGATGTCGTAGTGCTCGCGGATGGCGGCGAAGAGCTCGGCCTGCTTTACGGTGTCTATGCCGAGGTCGGCCTCCATGTCGAGGTCGAGTTCCAGCATCTCGCGCGGATAGCCGGTCTTCTCGGTTATCATGCTGAGAATGTTCTCACGCACGGCGTCCGCGGAGACTCCGCCAGCGGCGGGAGCCGCGGCCGGTGCCGGGGCTGCGACCGGGGCAGGAGCCGCCTGGACAACGGGGGCAGCGGTCTGTGCCGGAGTTGCGGCCACGGGAGCGGCTCCGCCCTTGGCGTCCAGCACGAACTTGATGCAGTGCCTTATCGTCGGGTAGTCTTTTAGCGAGACGTTGTCGCGGCGCGGGATGTCGTAATGCTCGCGGATGGCGGCGAAGAGCTCGGCCTGCTTTACGGTGTCTATGCCGAGGTCGGCCTCCATGTCGAGGTCGAGTTCCAGCATCTCGTGCGGATAGCCGGTCTTCTCGGTTATCATGCTGAGAATGTTCTCACGCACGGCGTCCGCGGAGACTCCGCCGGCGGCGGGAGCCGCGGCAGGGGGCGCGTGGACGACAGGTGCCGGCGCGGGCGCGGCCTGGACCGGCGCGGCCTTCGCTGCGGGGGCTGCGCCTCCCTTGGCGTCCAGCACGAACTTGATGCAGTGCCTTATCGTCGGGTAGTCCTTCAGCGAAACGTTGTCCCTGCGGGGTATGTCGTAATGCTCGCGGATGGCGGCGAAGAGCTCGGCCTGCTTGACGGTGTCTATGCCGAGGTCGGCCTCCATGTCGAGGTCGAGTTCCAGCATCTCGCGCGGATAGCCGGTCTTCTCGGTTATCATCGCCAGGATATTCTCACGCACGGCGTCCTCGGTAAGACCGGACGCCTGCTTGGTCGCCGGAGCGGGGGCCGGGACGGGACGCGCGGCAGCCTGAACGGCCGCGGCGGGCGCGGGTTTGGTCGCGGCGGCCACCGCGACCGGCTCTTTCACCGGCGGCATTGCCGGGGGCTTGCCCGCGGTCTTCTTGTCCTTTACGCGCAGCGTGTTGAACACAACTTCCAGCTCGGCGGCCGGGTCCCCTGAGACCTCGCGCAGCCACGCGTTGTAGCGGCCCTGGTCCTCGTAGCGGCTCTCCCCCTCCTTCCAGACGCGCTCGGTCATGGACATGCCCATGTGCGAGCCGAAGCCGGCCGCGAAGCGCAGCGCGTACTTCAGGTCGTAATGGCCGCCCTTGGACAGGTTGATGCCGGCCAGGTCCGGGTCGGGCTCCTTGTAGTTGGCGATGGGCGGGATGATGCCGGTGTTCAGGGCGCGGATGGCCACGGCGTCCTCCAGCGAGGCGCCCATGGTGTGGCCGGTGAAGCCCTTCACGTTGCTGACTATCACCTTCTCGGCCGACGGGCCGAAAGCGGCCTTAAGGGCCCTCACCTCGGCGGAAGCGGAGCCGCCGCGGGCCGGGGTATAGGTCTCGTGCGACATGAACATCGTGTACGGCGCCATCTCCTCGCGCTTCAGGCCGTAGATGCGCTCTATCTTGCCCAGGAAGCCGGACATGATGGAGGCCACGTGGTTTACGTCGAGGCGGGTGGCGTGGAACGCGGAGTTGGCCGCCTCGGTGAGCAGCAGGCGCGCCAGCGGCTTCATGCCGCGGCCGCGCGTCAGCGTCTCGTCCTCGATGACCAGCGCCACGGCGCCGGAGCCTACTATCAGGCCGTGGCGGCGGCGGTCGAACGGCAGGGCCGCCTCGGAGACGTTCTCCTTGGTGGTCGCGGTGCCGCTGGCGAGGAAGCCGGGCAGCGTCCACTCCTGTATCACCTCGTTGGTGATGTCGTCGCCGCCTATCACCACCACGCGCTTGCACTTGCCGGCGCGTATCCAGGACTCGGCCACGTGCACGGACTGCGTCGTGGAGGAGCAGGCGGCGCTCAGGTGTATGGTCGGGCCCTTGGCGCCCACCCATTGGGCGAACTGGGAGTCCGCTATCGGGATCACCTTGAGCAGGAAGTTCTGGCTGAAAGAATAGGGATCTTTGCCTTCTCCGGGCGTGTAGCCGGCGAACTCCTTCTGCAGCCAGGCGCGCAGGCCGGCCTTGTCGGCCTCCGACGGCAGCTTGTCCACTATGCGGTGGTAGACCTCCCAGAGCTGCTCGGCTGTCTTGCCCGCGTACTTATGGTTGAAGTAATGGGTCACCTCTTTCAGCAGGGATTCCATCACCGGGAAGGCGGACGCGAATATCACGCCGGTCTCGGAGGCCACCGGCTCAGGCAGCGCCCATTTCTCCGGCAGGTAGCTGCCGGTGGTGGTCTTCTTGTAGTAATGGATCAGCGGCAGGCCGGCGTCCTTGAGCGCCAGCACGCCGGCGCCGATGGCCATCTTGAAGGTGGAGTCGAGAGCCTTGGCCACGGTGTTCGGCAGGCCGAACTCGGCCTGTATGTCCAGCTGGCCCTTGCGGGCGGACAGCTTTATGGCCTGGTCCACGGTGTCGATCTTCTCGATGGAGCCGCCGCCGGTGGGCGACTTCACTACGCGGATGATGTTCTTCTCTATCTGCTTCGTGCGCCACTCGCCCGGTATGGGCTCTATCATGTTCTTGCCGGCCAGTATTTCGTCGAGGTTCTTCTCGCGGAACAGCTTGTCCCAGGTGCCGGGCGTGCCGCCGGCTATGCCGGAAACGCCTATCGGGTTGAAGTTGAAGCCGTAGAGCTCCGCGAAAGCGGCCTTGTCCGCCGGCAGCGTCGCGGAAGGTCCCTGCACGGAGACCGGGGCAGAGGAGGCCTTGCCTGTCGCCTTTAGCGCCCAGTTCTGGTAGTACGGGTTGAAGAACTTCCCTCCTTGGCGCGGCGCCTTGCCGTCCCAGTTCACAGGTATGCCGAGGGCCGTCATGTTGGCGAGCAGGTCGTTGAGCTCGGTAATGCCGCCCCGCTTCGGGTGGTTGGAGGCCAGGACGGTGATGTCCTTCTTGTCCTTCAGCGTCGCGGTGGCGAAAGCGCTCAGCACGCGCTTCGGGCCGCACTCTATGAACGTGCGCACGCCTTCCGTGTACATGCGCTCGAGCTGCTTTATGAACTCCACGGGGCTCGTCATCTGCTTTATCAGCATGTCATAGATGCCCTGCGTGTCCGTAGGGAAGAAGTCCGCGGTCACGTTGGAAAGGATCTTCATGTCGGCGGTCTTTATCGGTATGTTCTCGAGGAACTTGCGGTAAGGGCCCATGGCCGGGGCCACTATCTGCGAATGGAAGGCGTGGCTGACCGGGATCTCGCCGGCCTCTATGCCCATGGCCTTGAAGTGCTGCACGGCCTGCTCGACGGACCTCGCCTCGCCGGCTATCACGGTCTGCAGGGGGCAGTTCTTGTTGGCGCAGATCACGTAGCCGCCGATCTTCTTGAGCTCGACGTCCACTTTGTCGCTGCCGAGCGCCACGGAGGCCATCTTGCCCGGGTCGGCCACCTTTACGCTGGACATCTCCTTGGCGCGGCTGGTGACGGCGCGCAGGCCGTTCTCGAAGGTGAAGATGCCGGCCGCGGTGGCGGCGGCGTACTCGCCCAGCGAGTGGCCGATGGCCATGTCCGGAACTATGCCGAGCTCGCGGAACAGGCGGTACATGGCTATGTCGGCCGTCATCATGGACGGCTGCGTGAGCTGGGTCTGTTTTATCGCGGCCTCGCGCTTGGCCAGCTCTTCCTTGCCCTCTCCGGGTTTGGACCAGATGGCCTCGGTGAGCCTGACGCCTATCATTTTCTCCAGTATGACGTCCGCCTCGTCGAACGTGGCCTGGACCACCTGGTACTTGGCGGCGAGGTCCCGCATCATGTCCACGTACTGCGAGCCCTGGCCGGGGAACAGCAGGCCGACCTTGGCCGTGTTGGCGGCCGTCTTGAAGGTGTAAACGCCCTTCAGCTTGAAGTTGAGCGGCGGCTCGCTCCAGGTCTCGGCCTTGCCGTTCTTGGCCATGAACTCTATCTTCTCGGCGAGGTCCTTCGGGGACTTCGCGACTATGGATACGCCCCACGGGCCCTTGGCCTTCGTCATGGAAGGCTGCGCGTAGACGGCCATCGGGTAGCTTTCCGGCCATTTGGAGAACACGGCCGCGGCTTCGTTCTTCGCGTTGGTTATCACGTCTTCGGGCGTATTGCCGGTAAAAGTGACGGCCTCGCCTTGCAGGTTCGCGAAGGGCGCGCGCGGGTTCTCGACCACCTCCACTGAGGCGGCGGGCGCCTCGGCGGCGGCGCCGGCCTTGGCGTACCGGGGATGGTTCGGGCCGGTGTATTCTTCCATCAGCACGTGGAAGTTGGTGCCGCCGAAGCCGAAAGAGGAGACGTCGGCGCGGCGTATGCCGTCCTTGCTCCAGGGCTCGGCTTTGGTGATGACCCTGAAGAGGCCGGTGTCTATGCCGGGGTTAAGCTTGACGCAGTTGATGGAGGTAGGGAGCGTCTTGTTATAGATCGCGAGGGCCGTCTTGGCTATGGACACCGCGCCGGCGGCGGCCTTGGCGTGGCCGATCTGGGATTTCACGGCCGTGAGGCCGAGCTTCTTGCCGGCCATATGCGGGCCGAACACTTCTTTCAGCACGCCTACCTCGGTGGCGTCGCCTACCTTGGTGGCGGTGCCGTGCGCCTCCACGAAATCCACGTCGCCGGGGCCGTAGTCCACCTCGGTGAAGGCGTTCTCTATGGCCATCTTCTGGCCCTTCGGGTTCGGGGCGGTGATGCCCTTGCCCTTGCCGTCGGAGGAGGCGCCTACCGCGTTGACCAGCGCGTAGATCCTGTCGCCGTCGCGCTGGGCGTCGGAGAGGCGCTTCAGCACGTAGACGGCCACGGCCTCGGCCATCACGAAGCCGTTGGCGCGCTCGTCGAAGGAATAGGAGCCGTCGGCCGACAGCGCGCCTATCTTGCAGAACTTCACGAAGGCCGGGGCGCTCATCATCTCGTCGGCGCCGCCCGCCACAGCCATGTCGAACTTGCCGGCGCGCAGGCCGAGCACCGCGTAGTCGAGCGCGGCCATCGAGGAGGCGCAGGCCGCGTCCATCGTCATGTTGGGGCCGTTGAAGTTGAAGATGTTGGCTATGCGGCCGGCGGTCACGTTGGAGAGCTCGCCGGGCATGGTGTCCTCGGTGATCCTGACGATGTCCCTGTCCAGGCCGGCCTCGTAGTCCTTTATGATCTGGGCCTTCTTGTCCGAGGGCAGGGCGGAGAACGCCGCGGACTTGGCCAGCAGGTCCTCGTTGTAGAACTTGTAGACGCGCATGTCGGTCATTTCCTTGCGCATCGCGCCCATCGCGTTGCCTATCACGGCCGCGGTGCGCTTGCTGTCGAAAGGCTTCTTATCGTAGCCGGAGTCCTCCAGGGCCATGCGGACGGCCTCGATGGTCATCTGCTGCAGGCGCGAGATCTGCGCGGCGCTCTGCGGCGGGATCTTGTACTTGATGGAATCGAACTTAAAGCCCTCTATGAAGCCGCCTATCTTGGAATAGGTCTTGTCGGCGGCCTTGTGGTCCTCGGAGTAGTAGAGCTTCCAGTCCCAGCGGTCGGCCGGTACCTCCCCTATGCAGTTCCGGCCTTCGGTCACGTTCTTCCAGAACTGGTCCTTGTTCAGGGCCTTGGGGGCTATCACGCCTATACCGACTATCGCTATTTTTTCATTGTTCATAATCTATGCCTCATTTCCGCGGCTTCCGTTCTTAAAGCGGCAGCCTGCGTTTGGGTTTGTAAATTGTATGGATAAACGGGTCAGTTGATGCCGTTCAGGGATTTCATATATATATTTTAGGAAAAAGCCCCCCCGCTAGGCAACTGGAAATGCCCCGCCGGAGGGCCGTCCGCTGAGAAAAATGCTTAAAAAACAAGGTCTTTTAGCGCTCGGCGGTCCTGGGGAACTCCATGAGGTAAAGCACGCCTTTATTGCCGGACAGCGGAGTCGAATATTCGGCTTTATCCAGCAGTTTGAACCTGGGGTCCCTGGCATATGACACGATGGCCCTGTAGCCGGTGAACTTCTGCCATTCCCATTCCCCTATCATGCGGAGAGGTTTCATGGACTTGAGGTAGGCCATGTTCCTGCCGTAGTTATACCAGGCCTCGTAGTCGAAGCCGTTCACGATGTCGGAGGGCGCCAGGCCCTGGTGCGGTCTCGAGGCCAGCTCCCATTTCGCAGCGTTCCAGGCCAGGTAGTCCTTCTCCCCCGCCCAGCCCAGCAGGGCGCAGAGGGCCAGAGCCGGCCAGGCGGCGGCCCTGGAGAACTTCAGGCCCCTGGCCGCGAAAGCCGCGGCGGCCGCGAACCAGGGGAGCAGGGTCAGCAGGTAGCGGTCGAAGAACTTCGCACCCAGCAGGGAAATGGCGAAGTGCAGCGCCGCCGAGACGAAAAGGAAGCGGAGCTCCGGGCCGCCGGCCCGCAGGGCGAGGTCGCCGGCGCACAGCAACAGCGCGGCGGCTGCGGCGGAGACGGCCGTGGCCGCGTACCAGAAAACCGGGCTGGCGAATATCCCGGACGGCTTCAGCGCCGTCCCGCCGAGTGTCAGGGTCCCGAGGCCCGATGGTGAAAGACTGTTCTCCAGGTAGGGAAGGCTGCCGTTGAAGGCGGCGAAGAGGCCCAGCCCGATAAGGGCCAGCCAGGGCAGGCCGGCCGCGACGCGCTGCTTCAACCCGTTCTTGCCCCTGAACTGCCTGAAACAAAGGACCAGGCCGGCCGAGAGCGGTACCAGCATCAGCCCGGATTCCATCATCGCCGCGAAGGACCTGTAGATAGAGCCGGCGAGGAAAGGGCCTATCTTGGCCAGATGGGCCAGCGTAGCAGCGCCGACATAGTTCTCCGAGGCCCAGGTCGGGCCGTGGACGAACTTGAACCAGAGATAGTAGCCCAGCATGGCCGCGCCGGGCAGGGCCCAGGTCAGCGCGGCTTCCCGGAAGCCGAAGCGCTTCCTGGCCAGCTGCACAGCGGTGAAGGCCAGCGGGAGAGCTACCCCGAGCTGCCTGGTCAGATAGGCGGCCCCGGCGCACGCTCCGCCCAGCAGGATGGCCCGGGTGTTCCCCGGATCCTTGATACGCCGCGCGTAGAAGAGGGAGGCGGCCAGCATCCACAGCAGATAATGGACGTCGGTCATGAAGGAATTGGACAGGACGATGAAAAGCGGGCTGAACGCCAGCGCCAGCGCCGCCAGCAGTCCTACCCCCGGCTCCGCGCCGCACTCCTCCAGCAGCCGGACGAAAACGAACAGGCAGGCCGCCGCCGCCAGCAGATTGGCCGCATGCAGCGCGGCGAAGCTGAAGCCGAACAGCTTGACGAACAGCGCGCCCCAGAGGAGATGCGGGACCTGCGTGGCCGAGCCCCAGTCGGACAGGGTGAGTCGCCCGGTCTCGGCCAGCGTACGGGCGGCGGAGGCGTAGGCCCAGTCGTCGTTGAGCGGGAAATCGTAGGCCCAGGGGGCGAGCGTGGCCGCGAAGGCCAGGAATATCGCGGGGGCGGCGTAAGCCGCGTACTTATAACGTCCGGAGAGCATAACTCCTGGTGCGGCGCGGCCGTCGGCTAGAATATGGTTCCATTATCCAAACCCCGTTGTGCACAGTTTACAATAATCCGGCTAGGGTGCTCAAAGCGTTCAGGAATAAATATATAATGGTATCGGGAGGAAAGATTAAATATGGATACCTTGGCTCTGAGCAGACTGCAGTTCGCGGTCACCGCGATGTTCCATTTTCTCTTCGTGCCGCTGACGCTGGGCCTGGGCTGGCTGACGGCCTGGTTCGAGACCCGCTACGCGTTCTCCGGAAAGGAAGAGTACCTGCCGGTGACCAGATTCTGGGGCAAACTGTTCCTGATAAACTTCGCGCTGGGGGTGGTGACCGGCATAACGATGGAGTTCCAGTTCGGCATGAACTGGGCCGAGTATTCAAAATACGTAGGCGACATCTTCGGCGCGCCGCTGGCCATAGAGGCCACCGTCGCGTTCTTCCTCGAGTCCACCTTCATCGGCGTCTGGGTGTTCGGCTGGGACAGGATGTCCAAAAAGGCGCATGCCCTGGCGATGTGGGCCGTGGCCCTGGCCACCAACCTGTCCGCTCTGTGGATACTGCTGGCCAACGGCTGGATGCAGCACCCGGTCGGCTTCACGCTGCGCAACGGCCGCGCCGAGATGACCGACTTCGCCGCGCTGCTGACCAACCCTTACGGCTGGATAGAGTTCTTCCACACCGTCTCCGCAGGCTGGGTAGTGGCCGGCTTCTTCGTGATGGGAGTGTCGGCGTGGCATCTGCTCAGGAAGAACCAGCCGGACCTGTTCAGGAAGTCGTTCGGCGCCGGCGCCGTCTTCGCCCTGGCGAGCTCGCTGGCTGTCGGCGGCTTCGGCGACCTGAGCGGCGTGAACGCCGCGAAGAACCAGCCGGCCAAACTGGCGGCGATGGAGTCGCTCTGGGTGACCAAGACCGAGGCCCCTTACGTACTGCTGACCATCCCGAAGTTGGACGGGGACGGCAACGACGTGGAGGCGCTGGAGATCCCTTACGGTCTCTCGCTGCTGGCCTTCCATGATCCGCACGCCGAGGTTAAGGGACTCAACGATATCCCCCCGCAGGAGAGGCCGCCCGTGCTCCCCGTGTTCCTGGGCTTCAGGGGCATGGTCGCTCTGGGCACGCTGTTCATCCTGCTCGCCGGGCTGTCGGCGCTGCTCTGGTTCAAGGACAAACTCGAGAACTACCCGCTGCTGCTGAAGATTCTGGTCTTCGCTATACCGCTGCCCTACGTGGCGATACAGCTCGGCTGGCTCGTGACCGAACTGGGCCGCCAGCCGTGGGCCGTATACGGCCTGCTCCGCACGGCGGACGCGGTTTCGAGGACGGTAAGCCCTGCGCAGGTCTGGATGTCGCTGGGCGGCTTCACGCTTTTCTATGCCGCGCTCGGTATAGCCGATTTCTGGCTGCTGTTCAAGTACGCCCGCAAGGGCATGGAGGCGTAGCGGCATGCCGCGGAGCCAGGGCCTCAAAACACGGCGTCGCGGCGGGCCGGCATTTTACCCCGCGAACCCTGGATGACGGAAACCGTTGCGCGGTTTCCCCCCGCCAGGGAAATTAAGGCGGGGCCCCCCCTTCCCCAAAGGGTTCGCGGAGCAAAACGCCGACCCGTATCCGAAAGACTTGCAAGGTTGGATTTTTGAGGTGAAACTTATGGATTACGCAAAATTATGGTTCGTGCTGTGGGCGGTGCTCTGGACCGCGTATTTCGCGCTGGACGGCTTCGACCTGGGCGTAGGCTTCTCCGGCTGGCTGGCCGCCTCCGGCGACGAGGAGCGGGCCGCGGTCTTCTCGTCAGTAGGACCTTTCTGGGACGGCAACGAGGTCTGGCTGATAACGGCCGGCGGCGCCACTTTCGCGGCCTTCCCGGCCGTTTACGCCTCGCTTTTCAGCTGGCTTTACCCGGCGCTGTTCCTGCTGCTGTTCTCTCTGATCTTCCGCGGGGTGGCGCTAGAGTTCCGCGGCAAACTGCAGGACGGCGCCTGGAGGACCTTCTGGGCCCGCACGGCCGCGGTTTCCAGCTTCGCGGCGACGCTGCTGCTGGGCGTGGCCTTCGGCAACCTTTTCCGCGGCCTGCCTATCGGCGCGGCCGGTTACGAAGGTACCTTCTTAGGCCTGCTCAATCCGTACGCGCTGGTCTCCGGCCTGCTCTTCTGCGCGCTTTTCCTTTATCACGGCCAGCTGTGGATCGCCTGCAAGGTCCCCGGTGCTCCGTCGCAAAGGGCCGCCGGGATCGCGGCGAAGGCTTGGTATTCCCTGGCCGCGCTCTTCGTTCCCTTCCTGTTCTATAGTTGGGCGGCCACCGGGCTCAGCGCCAACTTCCTGGCAAGGAAATACCTGCTGCTGCTGCCGCTGCTGGCCGTCGCGGGCCTGGCCGTTTCCCGGATAAGGCTGGCCCAGGGCAATTACGGCTGCGCTTTCCGCGCCTCTTTCGCGGCCATCGCGTTCTTCACGCTCACCGGCTTCGCCGGCATGTACCCGGACCTGCTGCCTTCCCGCCTGGAGCCGGCGCTGGGCTTGAGCGTCTACAACTCGTCATCGAGCCCCTATACGCTGAAACTGATGACCTGGGTGGTGGCGCTTTTCCTGCCGGTGGTCATCGCCTACCAGGTATGGGTGCACTGGCTGTTCCGCGAGCCGCTTTCGGCCGCGGAGCTCAAGAAAAGCGGTATGTATTGAAAGTAAACTACAAAACGCGTTTTTTTTTGCTAATATAAAAAAACATGAGGATCAAATTCTGGGGTGCCAGGGGCTCCATCCCCGTAAGCGGCCGCCAGTACCTGAAATACGGGGGCAGCACCACCTGCGTGGAGGTCCGTTCGCGCAAGGACGAGCTGATGGTGGTGGACGCAGGCTCCGGCATACGCCTGCTCGGAAAGGAGCTGCTGAAGAATTCGCACAACCGGTTCCACATGCTGTTCACTCATTCCCACTGGGACCATGTCCTGGGCTTCCCCTTCTTCGCGCCTATCTACAGCAAGCGTACCAGCATCCGCATCATGGGCTGCTCTTTCTCCTCGGACCCGGTACGCGAGATCATCGCCAAGACGATGCAGCCGCCAGGCTTCCCGGTCAAGTTCGAGGAGATCTCCGCTAAGTTCGACTTCGCCTCGGTGTGCAGTTCCGGCTGCGACATCGGCGGCATGCAGGTCCTGCCTATAGAGCTGAGCCACCCGAACCAGGGCCTGGGCTACAAGTTCTGCGAAGGCGGAAAGACCTTCGTCTTCCTTACCGACAACGAGCTGGGCATGGTCCACCCCGGCGGCAGGACCGTCAAGGATTATGTCGCCTTCTCCCGCGGCGCCGACGTCCTGGTGCACGACGCGGACTATACCCCTGAAGAGTACGCGCGGCGCGGCGGCTGGGGTCACTCCACCTGGGAGCAGGCGCTGGACCTAGGGCTCAAGGCCGAGGCCCGGGCGCTGGGGCTCTTCCACCACAACCAGGAGCGCAGGGACTCCGAGCTGGACCGCATCGTGGCGGAGTGTTCGCGCCGCGCCAGGAAGGCCGGTTCCCGCATGAAGGTTTTCGCCGTGAAGGAAGGCCAGGAGATAAAATTGTAGCCGCGTGGAGGCTTCCC
The DNA here is from genome assembly GCA_021812825.1 of bacterium. Next base: position 11,443 of record JAKAMO010000053.1, read on the forward strand.
GATGATGCCAGCAAGATTCAACCTGTACTCCGCCTGGATAGACCCGCTCTTTTACGTCTGGGCGCTCGTTTTCTCCGGCGCCCTGTTCTCCCTGGTCTATTCCATCCGCCGGTACCTGGAGCTGAAGAACGCCCCGGAACCGGAAGAGGAGGGTCTGGAGCCGGCAGCCGAGGCCGCCGTTCAGGCCCCGGCAGCCGCGGTCGCGCCCGCCGAGGCGGTGGATGACGGCGAGAAGACGCTGGTGGTCCAGCCGCCGTTCCAGCCCGAGCTTTCCGACGTCCAGCCGGCGGCTGAAGAGTACGCCGCGGAGGCCCCCGCACAGCAGGAGGCTTACGAGGAGCCACAGCCGCGTCAGGATGAGGCCCCCTATCCCGGGCGTCAGGCCGCTCCGGAAGAAAGCCATCCGCAGGATTTCAACCGCGCCGAGAATTTCGTCCGCGGCATCTACGAGGGCATCTCCGATCTCGACGAACGCATGAAAGGCATCGAGGACGCCCTGTCGAAGAGCCGGGTCAACAACGATTTCGCGGTCAAGTTCCTGGAGGACGTCCTGCAGGATTTCGACACGCTGGAGAAGGAAAAGATCCGCGCCCGGATAGAGTACCTCCTTTCCGACCTCAAGAAGTAAGCTTCCGTGAAAAGGATATCCGCCTCGCTGCTGCTCCTGGCGTTTTGCGCCGGGACTGCCGCCGCCGGATTTTTCCCTAAAAGCGCCTTCAGCGACGACGCGCGCGGCCTCACTGCCGCCCAGTTCCTGAAGGTGCCGCCCTCCGCGAGGTTCGCCGCCCTTTCCGGCAGCGGGCTTTCTCTGTACGGCGTAGATTCGTTCTTTCTGAACCCGGCCGGGGTGTTCGGCGAAGGGCGCAGGGACCTGCTGGTCTCCTACGAGGCGCTGCTGGAGGGGTCCTACCGCAGTTCCATGGCGCTCTCTTTCCCGGCCCGCGGCGGCATCGCCTCGGCCGGCTTCATCTACAACAGCTATTCTCCGGGGCTGGACGCAGTGGATGCTGCCGGCGGGGCAGGCGGGCAGATCGCCGCCTACGACGCCGCCCTGGCGGCCGGCTGGGCCAGGCGCTTGTCCTGGGCCGACTTCGGCGTCACGCTCAAGTACGTGCGTTCCAGGCTGGCCGACTCCTCCGGCAACACCGCCGCTCTGGACGCCGGCCTGATCTTCCGCGAGCGCCGCGGCTCCCGCACCGAGCTGGGCCTGGCCGCCCGCAACTTCGGTCCCCCGCTGAAGCTGGGTTCGGAGGCCGCGCCGCTGCCTCTCGAGCTGGCAGCCGGCCTGAAGTGGAAATACGCTCCGGACTTCAATGTCCTGGCCGAGGGCAGGCTTCCCTGCGACCATTCCCCATACCTGGCCTTCGCCGGAGAGCTGTTCCTGCCCTATTCCGGCCGCTCCGGCCTCTATCTGCGGTCAGGCCTCAACTTCAAGAATTACGACGACCACGGCGTCATGGGGGCTTTCGCGGGCGGCGTAGGGCTCAGGTCCGGAGATCTCACCTTCGACTACGCTTTCTCCCCCTACGGCGAGCTCGGCGCCGCGCACAGGGTGACCGCCGGCTACGCCTGGGGCGGCCAGCTCCGGACGGAAGCCGCGTCGGCCAGGCGTCCGCTGCCGTCGGTCCCGCTGCTGGCCGTGGCCCCGTTCTCGGCCGGCCCCGGGGTCTCGGAAACGCAGGCCGCAGTGATGCGCAACCTCCTGGAATCCGAGCTGATGAAGACGAAGGCCTTCCGGATAGCGGAACGCGAGAAACTGGATTTCATCCTGGAGGAAAAACGGCTGGCTTACGCCGGACTCACTGATGCCCAGGCCGCGGCCGAGATGGGGAAGGCCGCGGGGGCGGTGCTGGCCGTGTTCGGCGCGCTCAGCCGGGACAAGAAAGGTTTCCTGGTCACGGTGAGTCTTTCGGACGTCTATTCAGGAGCGGTGCTGCGGTCGGCTTCCGCCGAGGCCGCAGAGGACTATATGCTCAGGGAAGCGGCCCGCAAGCTGGCCGCTGAAGTGGCGCGGTAGCTCCTACATCTCCTCGTCAAGCTGCTTTATTTTACAGCGGTTGCGCTCCGTCGGCTCGAGCTTCGCCGCCATGCGGGCGGCTTCCAGGGCCTGGTCCTTTTCCCCCAGCCTCTCGTATACTTCGGCGAGGCGGCAGAAGTAGGCCGCGTTGGCCGGGTCCTTTGAGATGTGGATCTGCAGCAGGCGGATCTCCGCCCGCCGCCTGTGGTCGGCCTTCTTCTGGGCGAGCTTGTACATGCTTTCGCGGTACAGGCAGAAGCCCGCCAGGACGGTTATCAGCAGCACATTGAACCTGGCCGTGGACTCCGGCCAGCGCATGATGACGATGATGTTGGACAGGTAGGCGAAGATCAGCGAGAACGCGCCGGCGATGAAGGCGTCGGTGAAGTTCGGAAGCCCCTGCCCGTACTTCTTCTCCCGGCGTTCCAGTATCCAGACCACTACCCAGGCGTAGACCAGGGAGAAGACGGCGGAGAAGACGAGGGCCTGCAGCAGCCTCATCCTGTCGTTCCGCCGAGCCGCCGCCGGATGAGCTTCATCATGGCGCCATGCAGCCCCGGGCACGCCGCCAGCGTTTCCTCGCCCATCGACGCGTCCACTCTCCAGGACCTGCCGCCGAAATCAGTGACCCGCGCGCCGGCCTCCGACGCTATCAGCCCGCCGGCCGCGACGTCCCACGGCTTCAGACCGAATTCCCAGTAACCGTCGGTGCGGCCGGCGGCCAGCCAGCACAGGTCCAGCGAGGCGGAGCCCATCCTCCTGACGTCGTGGGAAAGCTTCATGAACTCCGCGAAGAAGCCGCAGTAGAAATCGGCCTTCTCTGCCCTGTCGTACGCGAAGCCGGTGACCAGCAGGGCCTTTGAGAGGGTCTTGACCCCGGATATCCTCAGCCTGCGGCCGTTGACGAAAGCGCCGCCGGCCAGGCTGGCGTGGAAGAACTCGTTCCTGAACGGGTCGAACACCCCGCCCGCCTTCACTACGCCGTTCTCCGCGAATCCTACCGACACCGCAGCGGCGGGGAAGCCGTGGGCGTAATTCGTCGTGCCGTCCAGCGGGTCGATTATCCAGAGACGCTCGTTGGGCGTAAACTCCGCCGGGCTTTCCTCAGCCATGAAGCCGTCGTCAGGAAAGGCGCGGCGGATCACGGACTTCACCGCCTTCTCCGAAGCCAGATCCGCCTCTGTCAGCAGGTTCGCCCGGCCCTTTAGCCGGTAGCTGACCTTGCCGAACTTGGCAGCCAGCACCTTGCCTCCGGAGAGGGCCGCTGTCTTCAGGACGGAGAGTTCCTTCATTTTCTTACGCCTCCCGTCAGGGCTATGCGGGCCGCCGCCTGCTCCGATGGCAGGGCCGCCTCCAGGAAAGAGACCTTGCGGCCCTTCAGCCCCAGTCTGGCCGCTTTCATGAAGCCCGACTTGAAATGGAAGTTCTTTATCAGCCCGCCGGCCAGGGCCACCCGGACCGGTCCCCGCGAGCCGGCGGCGGCTTCCTTCACCAGTCCGGCCAGCTCCTGCTGGGCCAGGGCCGTCAGCCTGCCGGCATGCCCGTGTCCTCCCAGTGCCAGGCGCAGCAGCCTTTCGGCGTAGGCGGCGGAGCGGCCGTGTCCCATGGCCCCGGCCTCGTGCAGCCTGCCGCGCAGCTTCAGGTACTGGCGGCCCAGCCAGCGGCCTGACCCGGGGTCTCCCGAGACGGGATTGTGCCCTCCGGTCTTCCTGAAAGCTCCCGGCCTGCCGCTGAAGACAACTGCCCCGGTCCCCGCGATAAGCAGCAGCCCAGGGCCTCCCCTGAAGGCCGCGTAGTGGGCAGCCTCAGCGTCCGAGATCACGTCCTTTAGATAGAGCCTGTCTTTAAGGGCTTTGAACAGGAAGGGCTTTTTCCACTCCCGGCTGAAGGCTCCCCTGGTAGCTATGACCAGCGGGGCTTCCGTGCCGCCCGGCCAGGAGGCCAGCAGCTTTACCAAGAGCTTGGGCAGGGAGCGGAGCGGGACGGTGCGCAGCCTGGCCGCGCGCAGGGGACGGAGACGGGCGTCGATGGCGGCTACCCTGGTCCAGGTGCCGCCCCTGTCCACGCCCACCGCTGCTGCCGTCCTGGTTCCCTTTTTCATGGCTTTGTTGACGATAGGACGGGGATAATGATAACATATATACAGCAGTCCTATGATACAACAGTCAGACGCGGTCAGTCTTTCCGCAGTAGTAAGTCCAGAGAACATAGTATTCCTTGAGGGAACCCCCTCACGCGAAGAGGTCGTGCGGCAACTCACCGAGAAGGTGCTGCCGCAGGTCAGCGGCATTATCAGCCGCAAGGTCCTCTTCGAGCGCATAGCGGAGGTCGAGAAGCTCAACCAGGTGCTGGAGAGCGGCTTCTATATCCCTCACGCCAAGTTCAAGGAGCTGCACAATTTCTTCGCCGTGCTGGGCATCATCCCCCAGGGCTTCCAGGACCCGGCCACAGGGATGAAGGTCAGGGCGGCCCTGCTGCTGCTCTCCCCCCATAAGCCCGCGTACTTCCAGCGCCACCTGAACATGCTTTCCCTTCTCAGCCAGACCTTCCAGCCCGAGCTGATAGAGAAGCTCGCCGCGCAGAAGGACGCCGCCTCGGCGGCAGCCCTTATCGTCAAAGGCAAATAGTCCGCGGGCGTCGGCCGGTCCTCCCCGGTAGCTTGCGCGGGTTTCTTTGGGCGTCCGCAAAATATATAATTAACTTGATAAATATGGTCCCTTCCCCGCGCTTCAAACAGGTCTTCGTGCTGAGCACGGCCATGCTTACCTTCATCTCTTTCTGGAAGGCCGCCGCCGTCGTGCTCTGCGATATGGGCTCCAGCGCCTACTACGCCGGCAGCATCGCCATGAACGCCTTTGGTCCCGCGGCGCCCTGGTACGTCCTCGCGGTGATGCTCTTTTCCGGCGTGATGCTGATGGTGTACGTAGAGTCCTGCGCCATGTTCGTGCGGGGCGGGGTCTACAAGGTGGTCAACGAGGCGCTTGGACATTTCATGGCCAAGTTGTCCGTCTCCGCGCTCCTGTTCGATTACACGATAACCGGCCCGATAAGTTCCATAAGCGCCGGACTTTACGTTTCCAGCCTGTTGTCCAACCTGCTGCCGTTGCTGCATATAGGCTGGCACGTTCCGGACAGGGTCTTCGCCGTGGTCTTCGCGGTCCTGGTGACCATATATTTCTGGCGCGAGAATATAAAAGGCGTGGAAGAGTCCAGCGACAAGAACATGAAGATAATGGTCTTCGTGACCGCGGTCGGCGTCGTGCTGCTCGGCTGGGCCCTCTATACGGTCTGGGTTCGTGGTTTCACTCTGCCGCCGTTCGAACTGAAATTCACGGACGAGTCCATCGGCTGGATGAGGCATTTCCCGGTCTGGCGCACGGTAGGACTTGTGGGTATTTTCATGGCTTTCGGCCATTCCATACTGGCCATGAGCGGACTTGAAACGCTGGCGCAGGTCTATAGAGAGGTGGAGGACCCGAAGATACAGAACCTGAAAAAGGCGGCGCTGGCGATCTTCTTGTTCAGTTTGATCTATACCGGCGGGCTCACCTTCCTGTCTTCGCTGATCATTCCGGGAGATCTGATAGCCGGCAAGTATTCCGAGAACCTGCTCAGCGGCCTGGCGCTGGAATTGCAGGGACCGTACTGGGCAAGACTGCTGCTGCAGTCCCTGGTCGTGACTTCCGGAAGCCTGATGCTGGTGGGCGCGTTGAACACATCCCTGGTCGGCGCCAACGGCGTGCTGAACCGCGTGGCCGAGGACGGCATCCTGCACGACTGGTTCCGCCACCTCCACGGGAAGTACGGCACGACGTACAGGATGATAAACCTGATAGCCGTAGCCCAGATCTGCGTCATCGTGCTTTCAAGAGGCGACATATACCTGATAGGCGAGGCCTATGCCTTCGGAGTGATGTGGAGCCTCGTCTTCAAGACCCTTTCGCTCATCGTGCTGCGCTTCAACCCCGAAATGCCGAGGGAGTGGCTGTTCCCGCTTAACATCCGTGCCGGCCGCATCAGCTTGCCTGTGGGAATGAGCGCCGCTTTCGTGGTGCTGCTGGCCGCGACGCTGATGAACCTGCTTACGAAGCGCGTGGCTACCATGGCGGGTCTGGCCTCCACGGTCGTCTTTTACGCGATCTTCCAGATCTCGGAGAACATGAACCGGAAGAAGGCGCAGCTCTACAAGCCGGACGAGGACAACGACGAGAAGATGAACCTGCGCCGGGAGGCTGACATCGATAAGGTGGTGCCCGAGCTGACCAAGGCGCGGCGCATACTGGTCCCCGTGCGCAATCCGAACAACCTTATCCACCTGAAGAGCGTGCTGGAAACCGCGGACGACGACACCACCGATATCATCGTGCTCTCCGCCAAGATAGCCAAGGGCCTGCAGCTTGAGAGGGATACGGACACCATCAGCGAAGAGGACAGGGACCTGTTCGGGCCGGTGGTGCTGATGGCCGAGAAGTACGGCAAGACCGTCAAGCCGATCTTCGTCTTTTCCAACGACCCGTTCTTTTCGATGGCCCAGGTGGCGCAGGCGGCCGGCGCCGACGAGATAGTCATGGGCGTTTCGGGGGCCATGGGCGCGGAGGTACAGCTCGAGCGCCTCGCGATGGCCTGGGGCATGCTGAAGAAGCCGGGCGAAGCCCCCGGCAAACCGCTGCTCGCGAAGGTGGTATGGGAAGGCCGGCAGATGACCTATCAGCTTTCATAAGAGGTGCGTGATCATATGGCGATACGAAGGATATGCAAGTACGGCGAGAAGATACTCGAGAAGAAGACCAGGAAGGTCAATTTCTCCGATATAAAGAAGGAGCTGCCCGCCCTGCTGGCGGACATGTTCGAGACGATGGACGCCGTAGGCGGCATCGGCCTCGCCGCCAACCAGATCGGCCTGGACCTCAGGCTGGCCGCCATCAAGATCAAGCGCGAGGACGCCGAGCCTCTCTCGATAGTGATAATAAACCCGGAGATCGTGGAGAAGTCCGGTTCCCTCTACGAGGATGAGGGCTGTCTCTCTTTTCCGGGCCTGTTCGCCAAGATCCGCCGCGCCGCCAAGGTGCGGGTGCGCGCCATGAACGAGAAGGGCCTGCCCATTGAGATCAACGCCGAGGGTCTTTTCGCCAAGGCCCTGCAGCACGAGATGGACCACCTCGACGGCATCGTCTTCATCTCGCGCCTGCCCCTGATGTCCCGCCTCAAGCTCAAGCCCGCCCTGATGAAGCTGAAG
>JAKAMO010000054.1 GCA_021812825.1 bacterium
TCCGATCTCTTTTTTTCGCTTTCTGGAATGCCCTCGGCGGCCGGATAAGGAACCTCTGTGTTTCCGTGTGGGGCTCCGATATAGTTCCTGCCGCTCCGGAAAAGGAACTCGGCCTGAGGGATGGGCTTTCGAAAAGGCTCCTGCTCTCTCAGGCCGCCGCCATCACCGCCACCTCCGAATTCCTGGCCGAGGAGACGGTCCGCCTGGCCGGCGGCGCGAGAGTCAGGGTGGTGCCCTTCGGCGTGGACCTGACGGAGTTCTCACCGGGACGCCGTCGCGCGCATAACGGCACGCGGATCTGTTCAGTGAAGCAGCTTGGCGCCAAGTATGGCCCGGACCATCTGCTGGAGGCTTTCCGCTCTCTCGCGTCGGAGTTCCCGGACGTGTCGCTGGTTTTCGCCGGGGACGGCCCCATGAGGAAGGACCTTTCCCGGTCGGCGGCGGAGCTGGGGCTCGGCGGGCGGGTAGAGTTCCTGGGCGCGGTGCCGGCCTCGAAAGTGCCGGAAGTCCTGTCGGAGGCCGACATCCTCGCGATGCCTTCCGTCTGCGCCGAAGCCTTTGGCGTCGCGGCCGTAGAGGCCGAGGCCATGGGGATCCCGGTAGTGGCCACCAGGGTGGGGGGCATCCCCGAGGCCGTACGCGACGGCGAGACCGGGCTGTTGGTGCCTCCGGCCGACCAGCCCGCCCTGGCCGCGGCTCTGGGCAGGCTGGTGCGCGATCGGGGTTTGCGTGAACGGCTGGGTGAAGCCGGCCGGAAGTTCGTAGTAGAAAGATACGATATCCGGGCCAACGCGTCCGAGATGGAAGCTGTCTACAAGGAGGTCGTGAATGCCGGACCAGAAGGAAAAGCATGACGCGGACTGGGCCTCGAAGGACGGCACGACCGGCCTGTTCGAGCCGTACCGGTACAGGATGGAGCTCTGCGCCGGGCTTGTGGCTTCGTTGAAGCCGGCGCTGCTGCTGGACCTCGGGTGCGGTACGGGTTTCATGGCGGGCCTGGTGAAGGCGCGGCTTCCCCGGGTGCGCATAGACGGCGTGGACTTTTCTCCTTACGCCCTGTCCATGGCGTCTTCCCTCGACGGAAAGATAGAGGCCGATATCGACTCCGGGGACCTGCCGCTGTCCGCCGGGACCTACGACTGCGTATTGTGCACCGAGTTCCTGGAGCATCTGTACGAGCCGGCGCACGCGCTGAAGGAGATGGCGCGCGTGCTGAAGCCGGGGGGGCGGGCGGTCATCACCACGCCCAACTACGCGTTGCTCCATAACCGCGCCGCGTCGCTGGCCGGCCGTCTTCCGCAGACCATGCTGAACGAGCAGCATATCAGGTTCTACACTTATTCATCCCTTTCAGCTCTGGCGGAGAGCGCCGGTTTCCGCGTGGAGGCCAGGTACGGGGCCCGCCGCCGCTTCAGTTCGGTGGCCGCTCTGTGGCCGGCGCTGCTCTCGGAATGGGTGATACTGCTGCTGGAAAAAGGAAAATGAGCGATAACCGCGGGCCGATCGGCTATTTCAGGGAATTGCCGCTTTTTGCGCAGAACGTTTCTTTCGTGTTCCTCGCGCAGGCGGCCGTAGTGCTCTGCGGCATGCTCTCCAATATCGTGGTGGCCAGATGGCTCGGCCCTGAAGGACAGGGCAAATACGCCCTTTGCGTGCTGCTGGGCGTCATGTTGCTGCGTTTCCTTACGCTGAACATGGGGGTCGCCGCCACCGTCTATGTGGGGAACGGCAGGCACCGTCCCGCGGCGGTGGCCGGAAACCTGCTGACGCTCTCCTTCACGATAATCGCCGTGATGGCTTTTTGTTATCACGCGTTCATGCCCGCGGCCGGGCCGGTCTTCCTCAGGAATCTGGAACCCGCGCTGTTCTCCCCGGCCTTCCTGCTGTTCCCTTTTTCCATGCTGAGCGCGGGCCTTATCGGCATCTCGCGCGGCCTGAACTTCATCAAGCGCGCCTCGCTCATAGACATGGTCGAGACGGTCTCAAAGGCGGTCCTGATTTTCGCTTTCGTGGCGCTGCTCGGCGGAGGGGTGAGAGGGGCCGTTTACGCGGCGGCCGCCGCGTCGGTCTGCGGTCTTGCGTACGCCGTGCTGATATTGCCGCGCGGGACGCTTTCCGCGCCCGCTTTCGACACGGCCGTGGCCGGCGATCTGCTCAGGTTCGGAGCCAAAGGGCATCTGGGCAATATCGTGCAGTTCTTCAATTACCGCCTGGACATGTTCCTGGTCAACTTTTTCCTGACCCCGGCCAGCGTGGGCGTGTATTCCATAGCCGTGATGGTGGGCGAGCTGGCCTGGTACGTTCCGACGGCAGTGGCCTCGGTGCTGCTGCCGAAGACGGCCGCGGGCAGCAAGCTGGAGGCGGACCAGTTCACGCCGATGGTATGCCGGATAACCGTAGCCGCCACTTTGGCTTTTTCCCTCGTCCTCGCGCTGGCGGCCGGGCCGGCGATACGGCTGGCTTTCGGCCGCGACTTCGCGCCGTCCATGACGCCGCTGCTGCTGCTGCTGCCGGGCATAGTCGTGTTCAGCGTCTCCAAAGTGCTGGCCAGCGACCTGGTGGGGCGCGGATATCCGCTTTACCCGACGTATATAGCGGCGGTCTCGCTGGGCGTCACGGCGCTGCTGGACGTGCTGCTCATCCCCGGATGGCGGCTCGCCGGGGCGGCCGCGGCCAGCTCTATATCCTACGCCGTTTCCAGCCTGCTGTTCCTGAGGGCCGCCCGCGGCGTTTCCGGCAACAGGCCCGCGGATTACCTGTTCCTGAAAGGCGGCGACATACGCAGGCTGGCCGCGGCTTTGGCCCCCGGCGCGCCGTCCGGCCGGGCCGCCGCGCTTTGATAGAATATCCTTTCGTGAAAGAATGAAGACTACAGAACCCGGATGCCGCGCCGAAAACTGCTTCCTCTGCGGGAGCGGTTCCTGCGCTCCCGTTTACGGGACCTCGCCGTACGGGCTGGTAAAGTGTTCCGGCTGCGGCCTGGTGCGGGTGTCGCCGATGCCAGACGCCGTGAACCGGCGCGAGGTGAACGCGAGGACCTATTCCACCGAAGAATACCGGCGGCGGTACTTCATGGATAAAAAAATATATTCCTCGTGGTTCAGGGAGAAGCTGGCGCTGATAGAGCGGTTCAAGCCGGGGAAGGGCCGCATACTCGATATAGGATGCAGCTACGGTTTCTTCGTCGAGGAGGCTCTCGGCCGCGGCTGGGACGCCTTCGGCTGCGAGATAAACCCGGTTACCGGCGGCTACAGCCGCGGGCGGCTGGGGGAAAGAGTGCACATCGGCGGCCCGGAAACTATCCCTTTCTCCGGTCCCGGTTTCGACGCCATAGTCATGTGGGACGTCATAGAGCATCAGCCTGACCCTCTGGGCTTTCTGCGAATGGCCCGAAAATATCTGAAGCCCGGCGGCCTGGTCTGCCTGCAGGTGCCTAATTTCGGAGGGTATATTTCAGGTCTTAAGAAGGAGAAATGGGACTGGCTCACTCCCGGGGACCATCTGTATTTCTTCACGACCGATACCCTGGCGCGCCTGGCCGGCCGGGCCGGGCTGCGGCAGGCCCACGTGGAGACGTGGGAGTCCACCAGGTATTTCATCGATTCTCTGATCGGGTACAACGAGAGGCAGGGAGCGCTGGCGGAGCTCTACAGGGCCACCGTGGTCCGGGCCGTGCGCCTCGGTCTCTTTTTCCTGTTCCTGCCTTTCCAGCGCCGGCTGCACCGCGAGGGGAAGGGCGCCCTGATCCTGGGCGTCTTCTCTTACGCAGGGGGTGAAAATGACTGAAGGCGCCATGTTCGGCCGGGCCCGGGCGGCCGCGGCGCGCGTTTTGAGGAAGAAGCTGCTGTCCTTCCCGCGCAAAGTCCAGATAGAGACCACGGCGGCCTGCAACGCCAATTGCGTCATGTGCCCTCATTCTTCCATCAAGCGGGAGAAGGGAGCCATGGACTTCGGCCTCTTCCGGCGGATAATAGACGAATGCGCCTCCGCCCCGGAAGGCGTGGACGAGCTCTATCCGTTCCTTAACGGCGAGCTGTTCCTGACCCCGGGCTGGGAAAATTACCTGTCTTACGCGAGAGAGAAACTGCGGCGGACGAAGATATCGCTGTTCACGAACGGCTCCCTGCTGAACGAAGCCAACGCGGCCCGGCTCCTCAAGACAGGACCAGATCACGTCAACGTGAGCTTCGACGGCACCGACAAGGCGACGTACGAAGCCGTCAGGCGCAATCTGCGGTTCGAGGAGGTGGAAGAGAACATCCGTTCCCTGGTCTCGCTCCGCGCCGCCCTGCGGCTCGCCCGTCCGAGGATCACCGTCTCTATAGTCGAAATGGAGCGCACCGCCCCGGGGATACCGGATTTCGTGAAGAGGTGGAGCGGCGTAGTGGACGCCGTGACTGTGGAGCCTTTCAGCACCTGGACCGGCGCCATGGCCGATCTGGCGGTTCCCGGCCGCGCCGCGCGCCGAAGGGTCCCCTGCCCGCGTCTCTGGTACAATCTGACCGTATTGAACTCCGGGAAAGTGGCGCTGTGCTGCCTGGATTACGAGGGGAAGGTCCCCCTCGGCGACCTGAATTCCATGTCGGTGCGGGAGGTCTGGCGCGGCGCGGCTGCGGAAGAGCTGCGGACGGCGCACGAGCGGGGACGCTATTCCGGCCTGGCGCTGTGCGAGAACTGCGATTACGGCAAATACCAGTCCGAGACGCCTTTCTGGTGGGTTTAAATGCGCTATTTCGTCTATTACTACCTTTACGACGAACGTATAAAGGACGTACCGGGCGGGCCCATGAAGGTCTTCGACCTGTGCAGCAACCTCAAGGCCCTGGGGCATGACGTGGTGCTCTTCGCCCCCGATATAGGCGGGCCGCGGGAGCAGACCACGGCGCGGGTGGTCCTGATCCCGGCTTTCGGGGTGCCGCTGCTGGGGATAATCTGGCACGAGGCGGCGGTGATGTTCGCGTCCCTGCTGGAGCTGGCGCGCGGCGGCTGCGGGGCGGTGTATGCGCGCATAACCACGTCGTTCGCGCCGCTGGCCGTGGCGCGGCTGGCCGGGGCCCGTCTGCTCACCGAAGTCAACGACGATCCCTTCCTGAGGTACGCGGCCGGGGCCGGGAAGCTGAAGACGCGGATCGTGAGATTCTGCGACGGGATAAATCTTCGCCGCAGCGACCGGGTCCTGGCGGTCAACGCCTTCATAAAGAAAGCGCTCGAGGACAGGCTGGGAGTGGACCCGGGCCGCGTGCGCGTGGTCCCGAGCGGGGCCAATACGGCGCTCTTCCGCCCTTACGGAAAGGAGGAGGCCTGCCGGGAGCTTTCTCTGGACCCTTCCCTGAGATATATCTGCTTCGTGGGCAGCCTGAATCCGTGGAACGACTACGCCCTTATCGTCTCGGCGGCCGCCGGGCTCTGCGCGGAGCGTCCGGACCTGCGCTGCGTGCTGGCCGGGGACCTCGATGCCCGGGTGGAAAGGCTGATCGCTTCTTCCGGGATGCGGGACAAGTTCGTCCTGACCGGGCGGGTGGCTCCGGCTGCGGCGGTAAAGTACATCGCCTGTTCGGAAGTGTGCCTGTCCGCGATCTCCCCGGATTCGGAGCCGATGACGCCGGTGAAGATATTCGATTACCTGTCCTGCGCCAGGCCCGTGGTCGCGGCCGGCCCGCGGGGAGAGGAACGGCTGCTGGAGGGCTGCGGGGCCGCGGTGCTCACCCCGGCGGGCGACGCGGCCGCCTTCGCCGCCGCCGTGCGTAATTTCCTGGCCGATCCGTCCCTGGCTTTGAGAGCGGGCGCCGGCGGCAGAAAATATGTTATGGACCACTATGACCGCGTCTCCATAGCGAGGAATATAGCAGCGCTGGCGGAGGAAGCGGCATGAGGATATCTGTCACCTGCTACGAGAGCCTCGGCGTGGCCGGCGGCAGCGCCATCCAGGTGCTGCGCCTGGCGGAGGAGCTGGTCAGGGCGGGCCACTCCGTGACCATCTACGCCCCGGGGATAACGAAGGCGCCGCGCACTTCCGCCGCTGTGGCCTATATGCCGGTGCTCAACATCCCCGGCCTGCGGTTCGTCAGCTACCTGCTGCTGGCGCCTTTTTACCTGGCCCTGGAGTTCAGCCGCTGGCGGCCCGACGTTCTGCTGGTCTTCGAGGTCTATTTCGACCTCTCTTCCGTCCTGCTGGCCAGGCTTACCGGAACGCCGCTGCACGTGTTCGTCAACGCCATAGCCGACCAGGAGCTGCGTCTGTCCGGGTCGCGCCTCCCGCTGAAATGGGCGCTGGGCGCCGTGCAGGCGCTGCTGGTCCGTTCGGCCGGCAAGGTCTATACTATCTCCGGAGAGATATCCGCCTGGCTGCGCCGCCGTTATTCGCTGCCGGAAAGCGCGGTGGTCCTCGTCAGGAACGGCGTGGATACCCGCGCTTTCGCCCCGCTGGACGCGGCGGAATGTAGGCGCAAGCTGGGCTTGCCGGCCGCCGGCCGCTATATAGGTTTCGTCGGGCGCCCGGCTCCGTGGCACGGACTGGGGTCCCTGGTCGCGGCCGCGCCGGCGGTGCTGCGGGAGGTCCCGGACGCCAGGTTCCTGATAGTAGGGGAGGGGCCGTCCCTGCCGGAAGTGAAGGAGTTGGTCCGGGCGCAGGGACTCTCGGGGAACTTCGTTTTTGCCGGGGAAGCGCCGCATGCGGAGATACCGGCGTATATCGGCGCCTGCGACGTCTGCGTGGCCTTCTATAAGCCCGTGCGTTCTTATGCCGGCGACCCGATGAAGCTCTACGAGTACCTGGCCTGCGGCAGGGCCGTTCTGGCCGAGGCGGTGCCAGGTTACGGGGACCTGGTGGTAGAGGCCGGCGCCGGGCTCCAGGTGCGGTCTTCCGACCCCGCGGCCGCGGCGGAGGCGCTGATTGGATTGCTGAAGGACGGAGGTCTGCGCGCCGGGATGGGGATCAATGGGCGCAAGGCGGCGGTTTCCAGGTATGAATGGGCCGCCGGGATAAAGGATATGATATCCGGCCTGACCGGGGGGGCGGTCTGATGCGACGCAGGACGAATCTGCTTTTCGTGATAGAGAACTCCGCCTACGGCGGCGGGGAGAAGGTGTTCTCCCAGCTGATACGCTCGCTCCCGCAGGAGAAGTTCGATATCTGCTGCGCTTCCCGTCCGACGGGCCGCTTCTACGGGGAGGTCAGGGACTTCTGCCGTTTCCTTCCGCTGGACCTGTCCAGCAGGTTCAACCTCCTGAACGTGCCGCGCCTGAAGGCGATGATGCTGGCCAACGGCATAGACATAGCGCACAGCCAGGGCGCGAGGGCCGATTTCTATTGCGCCCTGGCCGCCGCCCGGGCCGGGGTGAAGTGCGTCTCCACCGTGGCGATGCCGGTGGAAGGCTTTGACGTCGGTTTCCTGAAGAAAAGGCTGTACATGCTGCTCGCGGCCTTCGCCGCCCGCCGGACCACGGCCGCCGTCACCGTGTCCGGGGCGCTGGAGCAGCAGCTGAAAGGCCGGTATCCCTCGGTGGAGCTGATCCGCAATCCGGTGGACCTGGCAGAGTTCGATCCGTCTAATTTCGACGCCACCGCCGTGATAGAGCGTTTCGGTCTCCGCGGCCGGCTGGTGTTAGGGGCGCTGGGCAGGCTGGAATGGCAGAAAGGTTACCCGGACCTTATAGCGGCCATCGGCATTCTGCTGGAGAAGACACCGGGCCTCAGGGAAAAGCTGGTCTGTCTCATCGCAGGGACGGGCAGCCTTGAGAAGCAACTGCGAGCCCGGGCCGCCGCGGCCGGCGTAGCCGGCAACGTGGTCTTCTGCGGGGAGATCTCTAACGTCAGGGATCTCCTCAGCGCTATCGACATTTTTGTGATGCCTTCGCTGAGGGAGGGGCAGCCGCTGGCGCTGCTTGAGGCAATGGCCATGGCCAGGCCTATAGCCGCTTCGGATATCCCGGGAATAAACGATACCGTGGTCCCCGGGGAGAGCGCCGTCCTGTTCAAGGCTGGCGAGCCGGCCTCCATGGCCGGGGCGCTGGACCGTCTTATCTCGGACAGGGCTTTGGCGGCGGGACTGGGCCGCGCGGCCCGCGCCGCGGCCGAGAAGGCGGGCCTTCCCGCCTATATCGCGGCGCATGAGGAATTCTACCGGCGGCTTACGGAGGCGCGCTGATGTGCGGCATCTGCGGCTTCGCCGGGCTTAAGAACGACGGCCTGCTCAAGGCGATGAACGCGTCGCTGGTCCACAGGGGCCCCGACGAGGACGGCTTCTTCTCTGAGGAGGACCGCGTCTCGCTCGGCATGCGGCGGCTGAAGATCATAGACCTGGCCACCGGCTCTCAGCCGATCTTTAACGAGGACCGCAGCGTGGCGGTGGTCTTCAACGGCGAGATCTACAATTTCCGGGAGCTCCGGAAGGACCTGGAGGCCAAGGGCCATAAGTTCCGCACGAATACCGACACCGAGGTGCTGGCGCATCTTTACGAGGAGCATTACGAGGATTTCCCGAAGCTGCTGCGCGGTATGTTCGCGTTCGCGCTGTGGGACGCGAAGGAGCGCAAGCTGCTGCTGGGGCGCGACCAGTTCGGCATAAAGCCGCTCTACTACGCGGTCTCGGGCGACAAGCTCTATTTCGCTTCGGAGCTAAAGGCCCTGCGGCTGGTGTCCGGCCTCTGCGCGGCGCTCGATCCGAAAGCTCTCGATTACTATTTCACCTATCTCTACATACCGGCCCCGCTGACGGCGTATTCCGGCGTCAGGAAGCTGGAGCCGGCCTCGCTGCTGCGCTTCCGCAACGGGACCGCGGCCGTAGAGCGCTATTGGGAGCTGGAGCCGGAGCAGAACTCCGGCAAGCCGGAGGAATTCTACGTAGAGCGTATACGCGACCTGCTCTCGGAAAGCGTCAGGGAGCAGCTGGTCAGCGACGTGCCGCTGGGCCTGCTGCTGTCGGGCGGCATGGATTCCGTATCGCTGCTCTCCTTCATGGCGCGGCACGCCGGTTCCGGGGTCAGGACCTTTACCGCCTCTTTCGGCGGAGGGGGAGGCTTCGACGAGAGCGCGCTCGCGGCGGCCGCGGCCGGGCATTTCGGCGCCGAGCACAAAGCCGTGCGGGTGGAGGCCGACATCGGCGCGCTGATCAGGAAGCTGGCGGGGCACTTCGACGAGCCTTTCGCGGATTCCTCGGCGCTGGCCACCTACCTGGTGACGAAGGCCGCCCGCTCGGGCGTGACCGTGGCGCTGGCCGGCATAGGCGGCGACGAGCTTTTTGGCGGGTACCCGCGCCATCTGGGCGCGCGGCTGCTGCCGGCCTGGCTGAAAGCGCCGCGGGCGTTCAGGCGGCTGGCCGGCGGGGCCGCCTCGCTGCTGCCCGAGAGCCGCTCCTCGTTCAACCTGCCGGGCCGGTTCAAGCGCTTCCTCCGGTCGGGAGCGGGCGGTTTCGGCGAGGCGTACAACTCCTGGATCTCGTACCTGGGCCCGGAGGAGAAGAGGTCATTTTATTCCGGAGCCCTGCTGGCCGAAGCCGCCTCCGGCGGGGCGTCGCTGCCAGGCCTGCCGGAGGGCCCCGACGATATCTTCGGCTTCGAGCTGGGTTCGTATCTCCCAGACGACCTGCTCTGCCTGGCCGACCGCGCCTCGATGGCCAACTCGCTGGAGCTGCGCGTGCCTTTTCTGGATACCAGGCTGGTGGAATTCATGGCCGGTATCCCGCTGGCGGAGAGGACGCGCGGCTTCCGGCTGAAATACCTGCTGCGCCGCGCGATGGCGGACCGGCTGCCGGCCGAGATACTCAACGCCCCCAAACACGGCTTCCAGGTGCCGCTGGCCGAGTGGCAGGAGAAGGGGCTCAAGTCCTTCACCGCGGAGGCGCTCTCCCCTGACAGGGTAAGGCAGGCCGGCGTCCTCTCTCCGGAAGGCGTCAGACGCATGCTGGCCGAGCACGCCTCCGGCAGGCGCAATCTCTACGACAGGATCTACGCCGCCTCGGTGTTCCATCTCTGGCTGGAGGACAGCCGGCACAACCCGCCCGCCACCATCTCAGCGCCCTGGAGCGTGGAAGGAAAGCGGAAGGTCCTGTTCGTGAATCTGGCCGGCATGGGCGACATGGTGATGATGACCCCGGCAGTAAGAGCGCTGAAGGCCTCGTATCCGGGAGCGGTACTGGAGACGCTGTGCCTGGAGCGCGGCCGTTCCGTAGCGGAGGGGGTGCCCGGCATAGATAAGGTGCATTCCGTGCCGATGTGGGGCGCCACGCCGGGGCCGCTGGACCTGCTGCGGCTGGTCCTCAAACTGCTGGACCTGCGCAAGGAAGGCTACGACGCGCTGGTGAATTTCAGCCTTGTCTCCTCTTTCGGAGGGCTTCTGAAGGTAAGGCTGATCAACCTGCTGGTCGCTCCCGGTTTCTCCGTCTGCAGGATACTGAGGGGGCTGGGTTCCGCCGGCGACCATGCGCTCTTCGAGGAGAAGGCGGCGGAGGCCAGCGAGGTGGAAATGACCGGCCGCCTGCTGCTCCCGCTAGGCGTGGAACTGCGGGATACCGGGATAAAGTTCGTTCCGTCGGAAAAGGACATGGCGAAGGTTTCCGGGGACCTGGCCCGGCGCGGTCTTTCCGGCCGTCCCGTCATCGGGCTCAATCCCGGCGGCTTCCGGCCGTCGAGACGCTGGCCGGCCGAAAAGTGGAAGGAACTGGCCGGACTGCTGAAGAAAAGATACCCCGGGGCGCTTATTCTGGTGACCGGCTCGGCTGCCGAGGCCGGCCTGGTGAACGGCATAGCCGGGGCCGGCGGGGCGCACGCCGTCGTCGGGTATACCGTGCCGGAGAGCGCCGCGCTGTATTCCCTGATGGACGTTTTCATAACCAATAATACCGGGCCGATGCATCTGGCGGCGGCGGTCGGGGCCAGGACGGTCTGCATCTTCGGCCCCGGAGACCACGTGCGCTTCGCGCCCTCGGTGCCGGAGAAGAGGCGCCGCATACTGAGCAAGGGGGCTCCCGATTGCGAAACCCCGTGCGATAAGCCCGAATGCGACACTATGGCCTGTTTCGCCGCGATCCCAGCTCATGACGTCCTGGCCGCCGCAGAGGAGCTGCTGGGGTGAGCGCCTGTCCCGTATGCGGCGGCGCGGCCGGCGAGTACCTGCACGGTCTTGAGAGCTGCGGGGCCTGCGGGCTGGCGTTTGCGAACGAGAAATATCTCGGCGCGCCTGTCTACGCGCCCGGCATTGAGGACGATATCTATGTTTCGGCCAAGGAACGGCTTTTCGAAGAGGCGTTGGACCGGCTGGAGGAGCTGCGGCCCGCAAAAGGCGCGCTGCTGGACGTAGGGTGCGCCGGCGGCGAGCTGCTGAAAGCCGCAGCCGCGAGGGGCTGGCGCGCCTCCGGGGTGGAGCCGGACCCGGAGCTGGCGCGGAAGGCGAAAACGGCCGGGTTCGAGGTGAGCCCGCTGTCGGTGGAGGAGGCTATGCTGGACAAGGCCGCCTTCGATGCTATTACGGTCTTCGAAGCCTTCTGCCTGATGGACAAGCCCGGTGCGGTGCTGGCAGAGCTGTACAGCCTGTTGAGGCCGGGCGGCGTTATCTATATCCGCGAGTTCAACGCGGCTTTCCACCTGCCGCTGGCCCGGCTGGCGTCCGCGGGCCTCTTCCGCCCCCTGGAGATGAAGCCGTCCGTGCTTCATAATTTCAATTTCCGCGAGCGCACGCTGCGCTTCATGCTGGAGCGGGTCGGCTTAGGGAACATAGTCGTACGCAATTCGCGGCCTACCCGGGGCGATCCCTATCGCACCGGCGGCCGGCTGGGCGGATTTCTTACAGGCCTGCTCAAAGTTCTATACTATTGGCTGGCCCAGGCGGTCTGGGCGGCGACTTTAGGCCGGGTCTTCATAGGGTCGGCGCTCATAGTGACGGCGAGGAAATGAATTGAGAGCGGCTATACATCAACTGCAGTACTGGCCCGGCCTGCGCTTCTTCGCGAAGATGCGGCGGGCGGAGCTCTTCATCTACCTGGACGACGTGCAGTTCGAGAAGCGGGAGTTCCAGAACCGCAACCGCGTCCGCACGCCGCGCGGCTGGCAGTACCTGACCGCGCCGGTGGTCTCCAAGGGCAGGTTCTCGCAGAGGATAAACGAGGTGGAGCTGGACAATTCGTCGGACTGGCGGGCGGACCACCTGCAGGCGATAAAGCTGAACTATGCGCGCGCGCCGTTCTTCAAGGCGCATCTGCCGGCCCTGGAGGCGCTGTACGGGCGCGATTACCGGCTGCTGGCGGACCTGGCCATAGCCACTATGGACTTCCTGAAGGAAGGGTTCGACGTCAAAACGCCGGTGAAGTTCTCCTCCGAGTTCGGCGTGCGGGAAGCGTCCAGCGCCAGGCTCGCCAGGCTCTGCGCGGCGGCCGGAGCGGACGAATATCTCTCCGGGGCCGGGGCGAAGGCCTACCTGGACCCGAACGTTTTCAGCTACGCCGGCATAAAGCTGGCCTGGCAGGAGTTCGAGCCGCGCGAGTACCCGCAGGCCTTCCCCGGCTTCGAACCGGACATGTCCGCGCTGGACCTGCTTCTTAACTGCGGGCCGCGCTCGACGGAATGGATATAATATGAACCGATACATCTCCCAAGCGATAGCCGAAATGGACAAGGTGAACGTCTCGCGCCTGGAGCATCCCGGCTCCTGGGCCCTGGACCCCGCTTCCTGCCGGTTCCTCGCCGCTTTCGCCAGGTCCCTTGACGCGAAACGCATACTGGAGTTCGGTTCCGGTTTCTCCTCGCTGATGCTGGCCCGCGAGATCTGCGGCGAGGCCGAGAATTACCTGCTTTCCATAGACGATTCCCCGCATTATTCCGCGCTGGCAAAAGAGGCCTTCGAAACCTCCGATTGCAGCGCCAAGGTCGAATTCAGGGTAGCGCCGCTGAGACCGAAACTCTACGGCACGCGCCTGCTGCTTTCCTACTCCCTGCCCAAAGGGCTGCTGGAGGCCATGGGGCCTTTCGACCTGGTGCTGATAGACGCGCCGCATCACGACTACGGCAGGGAGTCTGTCTTCTATGACGCGTTCCCCGCGGTGGCCCCCGGAGGCTATATAGTGCTCGACGACGCCAACCGCGCGGACATGGAGAAGGCCTACGTCCGCTCCTGGCAGGCCGCCTACGGAGAGGCCATGGACCCCATACTCCTGGACGGCATAGGCAACGGCCTCTGCGTCATCGAGAAGGTCTCGGACGCGGCCCCTTCCTATAAGAAGGCCGGTTCCTTTACCACGGCCCTCAAGACCGCCCGCAACTTCGCCCGCTTCCTGGCCCGCCCCGCGGACCAGTAGGTCCTCTGTCCCGGGAGGTAGGTCCTTTTTTTATATATTTCGGGTCCCACGGCCCTTACGGGGCCGCGCCGGTTCCGCTAGACTATGGGTATGGTACACAGAACCCACGTCTACGACCTCAAAATACTCAATCTTCTGCTCTTCGGCTTTTTCGCCATCTTTTTCGCCTGCTTCGCCGAACTCAGCTACGGCCAGCAGGCGCTGGGCCAGCTGGGCGCCCAGGCCGGCCCCGGGGCCATGTCCGCCGCTCCGGCCGTACCGAAGCCGGCCGCGGGCATGGAGCAGGACAAGGCCGCCCTCATAGCGGCTTTCAAGGAAAGGCTGGTCAAGCAGGTCACCTCGAACTGGAACCATCCCTCCAGGATAGACGACGCGATAGTAAAGGAACTGGGGCAGGCCTACCAGCAGGGCATACTGGAGCCGGTCATAATCGGCGTGCTCAGCGATCCCCGCCTGAAGAAGCTTTTCCCGGCCGGCGCCAAGATGAAGCCGGAAGAGGCCGCGCGCGTTTTCTCGATGTACGTGGGCGCGGAGCTGGAGTCCAGCGGCAACGTGCCCGGCGTGGCGGCCGTGGAGAGCTGGGACGAGATGACGGCCCGCCACCTGGCCCTCACCAGGCCCGGCGCCCCGGTATCCTCCGGCAGGGCCTTCCTTGACGGCGTGGCCGCGGTGCAGAACACTCCTTTTTCCGCTGGCAACCGCATAGAGCCGCTGGTGAACGGCGAGGCCTCCTTCCCCAAGCGCGCCGAGCTGATGCGCTCCGCCAAGAAGAGCATCTTCCTGACCACCTGGGCCTTTTATGACGACGAGACCGGCCACCACACCGCCGACATCCTGAAGGCCAAGAAGAAGGAAGGCCTGGACGTGCGGTTGATGATAGACAAGGACACGGCCGGCCTCTACGACAAGGGGATCCTCGCCGAGATAGCGGCAGCCGGCATCCCGGTGCTGCGCTACCAGCCGCAGGGCAAGGAATATTAC
Organism: bacterium; assembly: GCA_021812825.1. The sequence continues at coordinate 14,268 of JAKAMO010000054.1, forward strand.
GAGTTCCACTCCAAGATACTGATAGTCGACGGCAAATACGCGGTGCTGGGCGGCATGAACATCGGCAACGAGTACTCCCACATGGCCGGCGAAGAGCGCTGGCGCGACACCGACGTGCTGGTGCAGGGTCCGGCGCTAAAGGACGCGATGCGCTTCTTCGCCGAGGCCTGGAACGCGCAGGCGGCGGTTGACGGCCTGGCGCTGCGCGCCAATGCCGCCGATTACGACGGCGCCCCTGCGGGGGCCGCGGACGCCTCCATAGTCTGGAACAACCCCGGCCAGGAGCCCTATATACTCCTTTCCATGCTGCGCGCCGTCTACGGCGCCGAGAGGCGCATCAACATAGAGAACGCCATCATCGTGCTGATGCCGTCGATGAAGCAGGCCCTGCTGGACGCGCGGGCCCGCGGCGTGGAGGTCAACATCCTCTCCAATTCGCTCGAGACCATAGGCGACAAGATCATGAGCGCTATGATACTCGGCAGCTTCCCGGAGCTGGTGAAGGCCGGCGCCCACATCTACCTGAAGGAGGGCGGGCTGCCCAACCGCCTGCACTCCAAGTTCATGACGGTGGACGGTTCCTACGGCACCATAGGCTCCTTCAACCTGCAGCCCCGCTCCATACGCTACGTGCGCGAAATAGCGGTCAACTTCAGCGACCGCGGCGCGGTCTCCGCGCTGGACTCGGCCTTCGCCAAGGACATAGCCGCCGCCGACAAGGTCAACAAGGTCAAGGACCTGCACATACCGTACATGCCCATCAAAGGCCTGATCCACAACCTGATGTTCAACCAGCTGTAAGGCTTTACGGCCGCAGGAACGACGGGCCCGCTTCGGCGGGCCTTGCTGTCCGAACCCGCGAAACCACCCATCCTCACGTTCATGCCCCTCAATGAAGCTCCTTGGCGTTTTAAGGGGCGGCATTGTAGTATAATGAATTCCGGTTAGGTATGGGCAACACGATACTGATAGTCGAAGACAATCCTATTGAGCTTACGGTCCTGGCCGGGTTCTTTCGCGTCGAAGGTTTCACGGTCTACCAGGCAAAAAACTGCGCCGAAGCCATAGAGCTGGCCGGCCGCCATCTCCCCGACTGTTTCCTGCTGGATTACCACCTGGGAGGGGAGACCACCGCCGCTCCCATCTGCGGCTTCATCCGCTCCGACGCGCGTCTGCGCGCCAAACCCATCCTGATACTCAGCGGCGACCCCGAGCAGGCCATACGCAGCTACGAGGTCTGCAAGGCCGACGTCTTTATAGAGAAAGGCAAGCGCTATTCCGAGGTGCTGGCGCTCGTCAGACGCCAGCTCCATCGCGCGGACTGGAGCAGCGGCCTGCTTAAGAAGGGCGACCTCACGCTGGAGAGCCGCCGGCTGCGCCTGCTGAGGCCGAAATATCCGCCGATACCGCTTTCCCCGGAACAATTCCGATTCTTCGCCGCCCTTTTCGAGAAAAGCCCGGCGTTCGTGCGCGAAGCCGAATTGTGCGAACACGTCTTCGGCAGATGCGACGCGGAATGCCATGCCGCGCTCTGCTCGCTGGCCTACCGCCTGCGCGCCAGGCTGGGCCGGCAGCTGGCCCGCCGCATCAAGAACGTCCGCAGCTGCGGCTGGATCTACGTCCAGCCCCGCGTGCGCGCCGGCAGGACGCGCGCCTGCAGCCCTGAGATGGCCTGAACGGCCCCGGCCCGCCGGGGCTGGTTTAGCCCGTTTTGGCTATGTTTTCAGCTACCGGTTGTCCACCCATCCGCCCGTCGTAAAACCTCCGCGAAAATGACGCCAGCGAGATTGACAATGGTCAATCTGCGGCCTATACTATTTTCCGGAATAATATAGCGGGGCGAAGTCCTTCGATATGATAAAGCAGCATCTGGTTTAGTTTAAGCGGCAACTTTACTGGTTGGGGGCGGGAGAATGGATGCAGGCGTGCGTCTGCGGAAAAAGAAAGCTTCTCTGGCACCGGGGCAAATACCCCGGGCCGGAGAGGCTGTTTTTATCGGTGCAGTCAAAAATCAAGACCTGACCCCTTTGCCCCCGGGAGAGCGGGAGAGTATGATAATGAATATGAAATCTAAATTATTAATGTCATTAAGCTTTGTCTTGTGCTTTGTTGCGGTTCTCCCTATAGTCAAAGCGGAACAGGGCAACCTTGATATCAATGACCAACAGGTTGCATCCAAAAAGGCGGATGTTTCCTTGAAACAGCTGGATGAAGCAAGGACAGGGAAGGAATGGGACGGTGCATTGAGAAACATGGAGCCGGTTAGTAAGGAAAACAGGAGCTTATTGCAATCGTACGTTGATAACGCGAAACATGATGGACGTAAGCGGTTTAAGGTCTTTCGAGCTTTGCTTGATTCCGCATCTAATGAGGATAAACAAAAAGCGATCAATGAAAAATTCCAATCTGAAAAGGATGTCGATTTTCGTGTCAGCTTGATGCAGGAAATGGGGCGCGAAAAATCCAGCGTTTTTGCAAAACAATTGTCGGATACTTTGAAAAATGAAAAAGAGCTCCCTTTTGTCAGGGTATCTGCTGGTTTAGCCCTTGCTGTGCGAGGAGATTCCTCTGGTAAAGCTTTGGCGCTAAAGTCAGTAAAAGAGGCATCCTCCTACAAGGACTTTGCTATGCAGACTCTTGCAGTAATGAAAGCTACTGATGTAATCCCAGAATTAACAAGCGAAATGAACGGTTCTACGGATTATGGGAAAAAGAATAGTTGCCGGTTGGGGATTCTTCGCATACAATTGGCAACAACAGAACTTTCTGGACGATATAACCTTCTTACAAACGCGATTCGTGAGGATGGGTATTTTGAGGCAGCCCAATGGGCGACAAAACGTCTTGCTGAAATAGGTGGTAATGAGGCAGCTCAGTTCTTTGTGGATCTTGTTAAAAGCGGAAAGTTCCCCGCTCGACAATTCGGTCATGACGGATTAATGTTAGGTGTGGAAAACGGGCACTGGACCAAGGAGGACGTGTTAAAATGGCTCAAAGAATGACACAGAATCCTTACGAAAGAAATTTGATGCAGGCATTTATTCTCTCGTTAATCAATGCTGTTGTTTGGTTTTGGGGGTTGAGCCTTTCTCTATACTTAGTGTATCAGGGTAGTTATGATTTAACTGCTGGTAGCAGTTACGGTCTCCCATATATAACACTAGCTTGGATTGTCGCGGTAGGTGTTGCACGCTTGGTGTCAAGACCCGTGTGTACGCGATTGTTTGGATATTACAACAAGACAGGGTTTGTGATTGCTGGTTTTTTATCTATTCCGCTAGCAGTAATCTTTGCTATTCCGCTAGATTGGATTACACTGCGGAGTGACGGGGCTAACTTTTTAAATAATATTTTCTATTTTGCTAGCGTTTTTGGACTGTTTCCTGAAGGGTTGCGAGGGTCAAAAACTTATACTGGCCTAATTTTTATATTTGTTTTCCTTGTTGGTTTTGTGGGATTCTATTTTTCTAGTCGAAAAATAAAAAAAGTATTGGGATTAATTATCCCTTTAATATTGCTGGGGGCGAATTCCAGTTATTCATATGATGGGTTAACACATGAAAAATATTTGACGGCTGATGCGGTCTCGCTGCTCAATGCGAAATCAGAATTTCCATATTTCGAACTCACACACGAGGTTGGTCAGATAATGAATGGCGCATTGCTGGAGGACTCTCCCTCGATTATGGGGCTTTATCATTTTTATCGGCCCACGGATCAGCGCGGCCTATTTGGTGCCTGGCCTAGCGCCCAGGCACGATTGCAAGGCGACATCACCGCTGGTGGTACAAATTTTATTGAAGAGGCTATAAATAAGTATACGGCAAAGAACAAAGATGGCGCATATCAAAGCCTAGGACATGTTCTTCACTTGGCTGCCCAGGATATGTTTTCAGTTCCACATGTTTCAGATGATGCCCATCTGATTGTTTACAATCAGACCCTTAACTTTGCTCCGGATTCATATGAGCCATGGGTAGAAAACCATTTTGCAGACATAGGAGCCAGTGCGTTCAGTAAAGGAAGTGTTGTTCCTGTTATTTCTTGGCCACCGTTGGCGCTTTTGCATGTAAATGCTAGAGCAACTTATACAGCGATGCGGATTCCTGGTACCCTGATAAAAGACCAAGCAAATCCTGCTTCTGGGGATTTAAGGAATATGTTTCCTGGGCCGGATTCAACCGCGAAGTGCAACACCCTGCTTAAAAACTTCGGCCGGGGTCCTGTAGTCCAGACATTTCCGCGGCCGTGTGTTTAGCAGATATTCTACTCGTTTTACCTGATCTTTGGTTACCGT
>JAKAMO010000197.1 GCA_021812825.1 bacterium
CGCGCAGCACCTCGCCGGCCCTGAGCGACGGCCCCGCCTCGGCCATAGTCGATCTCATTGAAAGCCTGGAACGGGACGGCGCCAGCGTGCTCGTGGTCGGCCATCAGCCGCTGATGGGGGCCATAGCCGGGTATTTCTCCGGACGCGGTAATTTCGACCTCTCCCCGGCCGGATTCGTGCGGGTGGACGGAGAGAAGTCTCCGGCCGGATCCGCTCTGCTCGAGTTCTACTCCCCGCCGGTAAGGAAGTGACCGTTGAGGCTCCTCCTGTGCCTGTTACTTACTGCAAGCGCGGCGCAGGCCGCCCCGCGCGCGGCGCAGGTCCGCGTCTATTCGCTGTATAAGCTGAAGTCCTTAGACCTGGAACCGGAGGGACCGGCCTCGCAGGCGGCCGGCGCGCATCTGGCAGCCAAGGCCTCGGTCGCCGTCCACGGCTCCCTGGTCGCCTTCAAGGGCAAGGGCAGGTCCTCGTCCCAGAAAAGAATCACCGCTTCGGGCGGCATCTGGCTCTCTGGCCCGGCCCTGCCGCGCCGCCTTTACCGCGGCGAACTCTCGTTCTCGGCCAAGAATGGCCGCCTCGTGGTGATCAACGAGGCGCCGCTGGAGGAATACATAGCGTCGGTGGTCAGCGGCGAGGTCTCGGACCTCTCCGATCCGGAAGCCTACAAGGCGCAGGCGGTGGCGGCCAGGACCTATACCCGCATGCACGACACCAACCACTCCGGGGAGGGCTACTCCCTCTGCGACTCCACCCACTGCCAGCTCTACACCGGCTCCGCCTCCGTCAGGGCGAAGGCCAGGGCCGCCGCCGAGGCCACCCGCGGCCAGATCCTTACCTACAAAGGCGTGCCGGCCGAGACCTATTACCACGCCATCTGCGGCGGCAAGACGGCCGACATGACCAGCGTCTGGCCTTTCGAGAGCAAGCCGTACCTCGTCTCCGTCAAGGACGGCCCCGCCTCCCGGCCCTATTGCTCCATAGCCCCGGGCTTCCTCTGGAAGACCAAGATCTATTTCACGGGTCTCACGCGGCTGGCCAGGCAGGCCGGCTGGATAGTGCGCGACGAGAACGCCACGGGCCTGCGCATCACCGCCTGGGGCCCTTCCGGCAGGGCCGAGAAGCTAGAGATCCGCACGCAGCGCAGGAAGGTCAGCGTCAGCGCGACCGACTTCTATCACGGCATCGGCCGCAGGGCCGGCTGGCGGGCCGTGCGCAGCTCCTGGTTCAGCATCCACCAGGGCAAGGATTACGTTTTCCTCGACGGCCGCGGCAGCGGCCACGGCGTCGGCATGTGCCAGTGGGGAGCCGAGGGCATGGGCCGCAAGGGCTTCACATACCGGGAGATACTGAAGCATTATTACCCCGGCACGGAGATAGAGAATGACTGACATCCAAGCTGCGGTGCTGGGAGTGTTGCAGGGCGCGGGAGAGTTCCTGCCGATCTCCAGCTCGGCCCACCTGGCGCTGGCGCCGCACCTCTTCGGTTGGGAATACCAGGGCCTGGCCTACGACGTGATGCTTCACCTCGGCACGCTTCTCGCCGTGCTGATCTACTTCGCCAAGGACTGGCTGAAGATCTTCAGGGACGCCTTTACCCGCGCTCCTGGCCCCGACGGAAAGCTGCTCTGGCTGCTGATACTGGCCACCGTCCCTGCCGGCGCCGCCGGAGTGCTCCTCAACAAAGCGGCCGAGACGGCGTTCCGCGATCCGCTGTGGATAGCCTTCAACCTGGTCTTCTTTTCCGTCTTCATCTGGCTGGCGGACCGGAAGCCCGCGCAGGCCCTGTCGGAGGAGGCCTTCTCCCCCCGGCACGCGCTGCTGATCGGCCTGGCCCAGTGCCTGGCGCTTATGCCCGGCGCCTCCCGCTCCGGCATGACCATAATGGCCGCCCTGTTCCTGGGCTACCGCCGCGATTCGGCCGCCAGGCTCTCCTTCCTGCTGAGCACTCCGGTCATCCTGGGGGCGGCCCTGCTCGAGGCGAGGAAGATAGCCCCCGCCCAGCTGGACTCCGCGTTCGCCGTGGGCCTGACCGCGTCTTTCATATCCGGGCTGGCTTTCATAGGGCTGCTGATGTCCTGGGTCAGGAAGCGCACGCTGGCCCCGTTCCTGGTCTACCGCGTGCTGCTCGGGGCGGCCATACTGCTGCTGCACGTATAGCCAGACCGCATATAGTATAATTGCCACATGAACTCCGCCCCGCAGGCGCAACCCCCGAAACTGCTCAGGTTCGACAAGGCGCAGGTCTTCAACCTGTTCTTCTTCGGCATCCTGCTGTTCCTGCTCTACCAGCTGCTGCACATACTCTCGCCGTTCATCGGCGCGATACTGGTCTCGGCCACCTTCGCACTTATCTTCTTCCCCCTCTTCACCTGGGTGCTCGGCAACATAGCCTCCAACCGGACTGCGGCGGCCGCGATCTCCACTTTCACGGCGGTCCTCACGCTGGCCCTGCCGCTGCTGATCTTCGGCTGGCTGCTGATGCGGGAATCGCGCGACTTCTACCCTAAGACCAACCAGCTGCTGAACGCTTTCTCTGAGACGGAGATAGAGGCGAGGCTGCCCGAGGGGCTGCGGAGCTACTGGGACCTGGACCTGGGCAACATGATAGCCGGCAACCTGAAGGCGCTGCAGGAGAGGATGACCCGGTCCGCCGCCGGCATCGCTAAGAACGTCTTCTTCTTCCTGATCAATTTCGTCGTGATGGTGGCCACGCTGTTCATGTTCTTCCGTGACGGGGAACGGTTCCTGCACTGGCTCATCGACATCATCCCGATGGACCAGGAATACAAGAGCCGCATAGCCAACCACCTGTACGTCACCACTATGGCCGTGGTGCGCGGCCTGCTACTGACGGCCATCATACAGGGCTTCACCGGGGCGCTGGGCTACTGGCTGGCCGGCGTGAAATCCCCCATATTCTTCGGCTTGCTGACCACGTTCGCCGCCGTAGTCCCTTTCGTCGGTACCAGCCTGGTCTGGCTGCCGCTCTCCGCGGGGATGTACCTGTTCTACGGCTTCAAGGCGGGGTTGTTCGTGCTGCTGTGGGGCGCCCTGGTGGTGGCCATGCTGGACAATTTCCTGCGCCCGATCCTTATAGGGAAGGGCGCCAAGCTCCCGGTCTTCCTGCTCTTCCTCGGCATCTTCGGCGGCATGAAGGTCTACGGCCCCATAGGCCTCTTCCTGGGGCCGCTGCTGATCTCCTGCGTCATAGTCTTCCTGCAGATCTACAAGGAGGCCAAGAACGTGCCGCACCTCCCGCCCCCCGCTCCCACCTGCTAGCGGCGGCGACGGAACGGAAAAAGGCCCGTTCCAGGCGGGCCTTTTTCCGTTCCGGGCGTACCTTCCTCAGTCCTCTTTCGCCAGCGACTCCGGGCAGAGCCTGCGTACAGGGCAGCGGCGGCATTCGCCCTTGCGGGACATGTCCAGCGCCAGCATCTTCTCGCCGGTGTCGCGGACAAGGGCGAGCGTGGCTTCCTCGCGCGACGGGTCGTAGGCTACCGACACCTTCTGCAGCGAGGTCAGGATGAAATAACCGACCGAGCCGACCTGTAGCTTCAGCGCGCGGGAAAGGCCGAGGGCGTAGATGGAGAGCTGGAGACTGCCCGCGACGTCCCATTCGTTGCGGTCCTCGAAGCCCATCTTGTAGTCGAGCAGCTCCACCTGGCCGCCGGGGAGGCGGTCCACCCTGTCTATAGTGCCTTTAATGCGCCACTTCTCGAAGCTGAACACGAAGTTCTTCTCCGAATAGAGGACCTGCGCCGGGTGCTCCTGGAAATGTTGCCACCACTTCTCCAGGACTTCCGCGCCCTTGTTATAGAACTCCATGCTCTGCTGCGGCGTGCCGTAGCCCTGGTGCAGCCAGGCGTCGTCGTAGTAGGCCATCAGGTCCCCAAGGTCGCCGGGATTGGCGTGGAAAGCGGCCAGCGCCCGGTGCACGGAGAGACCCAGCGAGGAATGCGGGCTCTGCGGGGCGAACTTGCGCTCGACGTAGATGAACCGGTACAGGAACGGGCAGTCCAGGTAGGCGCGGATCTTGCTGTAGTTGAGCTCGAG
>JAKAMO010000055.1 GCA_021812825.1 bacterium
AAGGTCATTGTGGGCTACGATACCCGCTACATGTCCGAGGATTTCGCCAAGATAGCGGCCGAGTGCATAGCCGCCGAAGGCATAACAGCCGTCTATTCGAAGACCGAGGCCCCCACCCCGGTAGTAGCATGGGAAGTGTTCCGCAACAGCGCTGCCGGCGGCATGACCATCACCGCCAGCCAGTATTTCTCCCACTACAGCGGCATCAAGTGGACGCCCTACTGGGGCGGCCCCGCGCTGCCGGAGATCACGGCCGACCTCGAGGCCAGGGCGCAGGGCCTGACCATAGCCGAAGTGGAGAAGCTGATACCGTTCGACCAGGGCGTCAACGCCGGCATCATCAAGGTGGAGGATTTCCACGACAGCTATTTCCAGCAGCTCTCCTCGCTGCTGGACCTCGGGGCCATAAAGAAGGCGGGCCTCAAGCTCGCCGCCGACTCGGCCCACGGCGCGGCCCGCAGCTTCCTGCGCCCCATGCTGGAGAAGGCCGGGGCGAAGGTCACCGGTCTGCGCGAGGAACGCGACGTGCTCTTCGGCGGCAGCGCGCCCAACACCGGCGAGGACAACCTGAAGGGGCTGCGCGAGGCCGTGGTGAAGGGCAAGCTGAGCCTGGGCCTGGCCTGCGACGCCGACGCGGACCGCTTCGGCGTGATAGACTGCGACGGCACCTGGATCTCCCCCAACCTGGTACTCGGCCTGGCGCTCGAGCACCTGGTGAAGAACCGCGGGCTGAAGGGCAAGGTGGCCCGCTCGGTGATGACCTCCCACTTCGTGGACGCGATAGCCCGGCAGCACGGGCTCGAGGTGCGCGAGACGGCGGTCGGCTTCAAGCACGTCGGCAACCTGCTGCGCTCCGGCCAGTATCTGATAGGCGGCGAGGAATCCGGCGGGCTCTCCATCCTCGGCCACGTCCCGGAGAAGGACGGCATCCTGGCCTGCATGCTGATGGCCGAGATGGTGGCCTACGAGCGCAAGCCGATCAAGAAGATCCTCGCCGAACTGCTGAAGAGGACCGGCGGCAGCTTCAGCAATACCCGCCTCACGCTGAAGCTGGACAAGAACATGCACATGCCTTTCCTGGTGGAACGCCTGAAGCTCAACCCGCCGCTCAGCCTCGCCGGCGCCTCGGTCTGGCGCATAGACCAGACCGACGGCTTCAAGTTCATCATGAAGGACGGCAGCTGGCTGGGACTGCGCCCTGCCGGCACGACCACCCCGCTGGTGCGCCTCTACGCCGAGGCGCAGTCGCCGCAGAAGATAGCCGCCCTCTGCGAGGCCGGCCGCAAGATAGTCAGCGGCAAGTTTTAGCAGGACTTCCCAAGGAGACTAACACTATGGACGCTAAGATCAAGAAAATCACCGCCCGGGAAATACTGGACTCCCGCGGCTTCCCCACCGTCGAGACCGACGTGCTGCTGTCGGACGGCTCCTTCGGCCGCGCCGCGGTCCCCAGCGGGGCCTCCACCGGCACGCACGAGGCGCTGGAGATGCGCGACGGCGGCAAGCGCTACCTCGGCAAGGGCGTGACCAAGGCCGTGGAGAACGTCAACAAACTCATCGCCGCAGAGGTCTCCGGCCTGAAGGCCGACCAGGTCAAGATAGACGAGATGATACTGGACCTGGACGGCACGCAGATGAAGACCAAGCTTGGCGCGAACGCCATACTCTCGGTCTCGATGGCCCTGGCCCGCGCCGGCGCCGCCTCCGCCGGCCTGCCGCTGTACGCCTATATCCGCAAGGCCTACGGCCTCAAGCACAAGGATTTCGTGCTGCCGGCACCGATGATGAACATCATCAACGGCGGCAAGCACGCGGACTCCGGCCTCAATATCCAGGAGTTCATGATAGTCCCCACCGGAGCCGCCAGGTTCACCGACGCGATCCGCATGGGCTGCGAGATCTATCACACCCTGAAGAAGGTGCTCGCGAAGGCCGGCTACACCACGGCCGTAGGCGACGAGGGAGGCTTCGCCCCGAAGATCTTCACGCACGAGTCCGTGCTGGAGACCATCTGCAACTCCATCAAGGAGGCCGGCTACACCTTCAAAGAGGTACAGATAGCCCTGGACTCCGCCGCCAGCGAGTTCTTCCAGAACGACCGTTACGTGTTCGAAGGCAGCAACCTGACCGCCCAGGACCTCACCGCCAAGTACGCTGAGTGGCGCAAGCACTTCCCTATAGTCTCCTACGAGGACCCGCTTGCCGAGGACGACTGGGAGGGCTGGGACCACCTCAGCAAGCATCTCTGCAAGAAGGCCCGAGTGGTCGGGGACGACCTGTTCGTCACCAACCCCGAGAGGCTCAAGAAAGGCATCGAGGAGGAGGTCGCCAACGCGATCCTCATCAAGCTCAACCAGATCGGCTCCCTGACCGAGACGATACGCGTCATCGAGATGGCCCACAAGGCCGGCTACGCTACCGTGATCTCGCACCGCTCAGGAGAGACCGAGGACGCCTTCATCGCCGACCTCGCGGTGGCCACCAACGCCGGAGCGATAAAGACCGGAGCGCCCTGCCGCTCCGAGCGCCTCTGCAAGTACAACCAGCTGATCCGCATAGAGGAGGAGCTGGGCAAGAAATCCCGCTACGCCAAGGACGTCGTCTTTAAGTTCAAGTAAAGAAGCCCGCGCCCCGCTCCGAGCGGGGCGTATTTCCGCAGGACCCCGCCGGAACCGGCTGTCCCCTTAACGGGACCCGGCTGGCGCGGCCACAGTATGAAACCGGTCCGCTTCAAGATAAACCTGAAATACCTGCTGATAACCCTGCTGGCCGCGCTGCTGCTGGGCAACCGCGGCTTTCGCTCGCTGGTCAAGAACTACCGCGAGTACAGGACCCTTAAAGCCCAGAAAGTGATGCTAGAGGTACAGCGCAAGGACCTCGAACGGCAACTGAAGGAAGTAGGGGAAAAACCGGCCATAGAGCAGGCCGCCAGACGGGAGCTCAGCATGATAAGGCCGGAGGAGACGGAGTACCGGTTCCCCCCGCCCAGAGAGAGCGACAGATGAAGGTACGCCAGTTCAAGCTGGGCCCGATGGACAATTTCTCCTACCTGCTCTGGGACGAGGAGACGCTGCACGCCGCGGTCATAGACCCCGCCTGGCAGCCGGAAAAGCTCAAGGCCTTCCTGGCGGAGTCCAAGCTCAAGCTGCAGGCCGTGCTGCTGACGCACGCGCACCCGGACCACGTCAACGCCGTCGCGGAGTTCGAGGACGCCGAGGACAAATGTCCGGTCTACCTGAACGACGCCGATTATTTCATGCTCGAGTCGCGACCGGCCGGACTGAAAACGGTCTCGGACGGCGAGCAGCTCCAGGCCGGTTCGCTGAAGATATCCGTGCTGCATACCCCGGGCCACACACCCGGCTCGGTCTGCTATCTGGCCGACGGCTACGTGTTCACCGGAGACACCCTCTTCATAGGGGAATGCGGACGGGTGGACCTGCCGGGCTCCAGCCCGGAGGCGCTCTACGACAGCTTCGTGAAGCTGGCGGCGCTGCCGGACGCCGCTGTCGTCTATCCCGGCCATTCATACAACGGCGACACCTCCACCTTCGGCGTACAGAAGGAGTACAACCTCTACCTCAAGCTGGCAAGGCTCGGCCGCCGGGAAGATTTCCTGAAGGCGGTGGTCTGACAGTCTGACTTATGCACCCCGTAATATTCCAACTGGGCTCCTTCAAGCTCCCGGCCTACGGGCTGATGGTGGCCTGCGGCTACCTGGCCGCCGTCATCTACATCTTCAGGCGCTCCGCGGCCGCCGGCCTCCGCAAGGACGACGTCTCGGACCTGGTCTTCTACACCGTGATCAGCGCGATGCTCGGCGCGAAGCTCTTCTACGCCGTCACGTACTGGAGCGAGTTCGGACAGACCTTCGCGGCGAGGGCGGCGTACGTCCTCAGGACCTTCCAGTACGGCTTCGTCTTCTATGGCGGCCTGCTCTCCGGCGCGGCCGCCTTCTACCTGCTGGCCCGGCGCAGAGGCCTTGATTTCGCCGCCTCCGCGGACCTCTTCGCCCCGGCGCTGGCGCTCGGCCACGCCTTCGGGCGCGTAGGTTGCTTCCTGGCGGGCTGCTGCTACGGCAGCCCCTCCGCCTGCGCGCTGAGCGTGACCTTCACCGACCCCGCCTCCGAGGTCACCCCCCACCTGCTGGGCGTGCCGCTGCACCCGGTGCAGCTTTACGAGGCCGCCGGCAACCTGGCCGTCTTCCTGCTGCTTAACACGGCCCTGTCGCGCACCCTGTCCGGCAAGCTGCGCCGCGGTTCGGTGGTCGCGCTCTACGCCGCGCTCTACTCGCTGCTGCGCTTCTCGCTGGAGTTCCTGCGCGGCGACGACAGGGGAGCCTCGCATCTCGGCCTCTCGCCGGCCCAGCTGATATCTGCGTCGGTCATGGCGGCGGCCGTCGCGCTGCTGTTCTATCTGCGGAGGGGACATGAAAAAAATTAAGCTGCTATATTCCGGAGTGCCGGCGCGCCTCGACGTCTTCCTGACCGGGGCCGGAGAGAACTACTCCCGGTCCTTCGCGCGCAAGCTCATAGAGAGCGGCATGGCCACCGTAAACGGCCTCGCCAAGAAACCGTCCTTCCTGCTGGCCGACGGGGACAGCGTCGAGATAACCGTGCCGGCGGCAGGCAGCGCGCAGGCCGGTTTCGAGGACCTGGTCCTCTACGAGGATGATTCCCTGATAGCCGTGCGCAAGCCCGCCGGCGTGGCGGTCCATCCCAATTCCGCGAACTGGGAGGTCAACCCGAAGGCCGCGCTGCTCGGTGAGCCCACCCTGGTGTCGATGATCTATTCGGCCAGGCCCAAGATGGCCGCCGGAGGCCTCGAGCGCCTGGGACTGGTGCACCGCCTGGACCGGGACACCAGCGGCCTTATGTTGCTGGCCAAGACCCCCGAGATACAGGACATCCTCAAGACGGGCTTCCGGGAAAGGCTGATGGAGAAGACCTATATCGGCGCGGTAGCCGGCATCCCCCGGAAAAGGACCGGATTGATCGACGCTCCCATAGGCCGGGCCAGCGGCTTCAAGAAGATCAAGGTCTGGGAGTTCGGCCGGGAGGCCGTCACCGAATACACCGTCAAGGAGAAGGGCAGGAACTGCGCGCTGCTGCATATACACCCGATGACAGGCCGCACGAACCAGATAAGGATACATCTGGCGCATATCGGGCACCCCATAATCGGGGACAAGCTCTACGGCGGCCCGGACGCGCCGCGCATGCTGCTGCACTCCTTCAGCCTCGTCTTCAGCCATCCCGCCACAGGTAAGGAGACCCGTCTGGAAGCCCCGCTGCCGGAGGACTTCAAGGCCGCCTGGAAGCTGGTAAAGGCCCGCTAGCAGCCGATACCGCAAAAAGAAAAAGGGGAGGCCTTTCGGTCTCCCCTTTTTTAAGGCGTTGGAACGCTTACTGCGCGTCGTGGCCCTGCGTGTCGTTGGCCGCGTCCGCGTCGAACGGCAACGGCAGGCCGCGGCGGTTGATGAACATCGTTATCTCCGGAGCGTCAGCATGCACCTGCGTCATCAGGGCGGTAACGGCGTCGGTCAGCTCCTCAGCGATGTTGCGCAGCTGGGCCTGCTTGTCAGGCTTGTTGATGAACAGCATCAGGTTGTGGATCAGGTCGCCGCCGCGGCGGCCGATCAGCTCCTCGACCTTCGAGACCAGCTCAGGATGCTGGGCGCGCTCGAAGTTGACGATCGCGAGCTGCAGCTGGCGGCGGTCCTTGCGGCAGATGCCTATGCCGCTGCCGTTCTTCCCCACTCCGAAGAAATTGACCGGGTTGCCTTCCACGAACTTCCCGTTCACCACCACGCGGGCGGCCGGGGAGCTGTAGGCCGCGATCAGCGTGGCCTCGGCGAGGTCGTTCTGCCAGGGGTGCTTCCTGAAGCCGGTCATTATGTAGCGGTCCAGCTCGGCGGCGTAGACGGCGGTGAAGTCGGAGAGCACGCCCTGGGCCGGCACCGAGTTATAAGCCAGGCCGGAAGGGTCCGAGTTCGTCAGGATCTTCATCATCGCCCAGTAGAAGCGGGCTGGGTTGCCGGCGGCGGAGAGGTAGTCGTGCATCTCCTGCAGATAGTACTTGTCGGTGACGTCCAGAGGCTTGTGCACCGGGCTGGCGCCGAAGCTGCGGCCGGACTTCACGTCCTTCTCGAGTTGGGCCGGGTCGCTGCCGGACTTGTATCCGATGTTAAGGAAATAATTATTATTATCGAGCACGACCGTCACCCCCGCGCCGGAGGCCAGCGAGAAGAGCGGGGAGACGACCACGGCGGTAAGGCCTATCTTCGAAGCCGGGGCCAGGCCCAGGTCCTGGACCTTCTTGGCTATAGGAGCCGGGGCAGTAATGGAAGTGGCGGTCTCGCCGGCCAGGGAGTCGGCCAGCTTCCCGAGGCCCTCTTCGCCGCCCTTTACGGCTTTCACTATCTTGGAATAGACCAGCGGATCGAACTCCGCGGCAGCGGCCTTTACTCCGGCCATATCGGTGAAGGAGAACTTCCTCAGCGCGTCCTGGTCCAGCGCGGCCTTGAAGCCGTTGCCGGCGGTCATGAAGTCCACGAAAGTGCCGCCGGTAAAGTCGGCCAGGCGCAGCGTGGTCCTGGAGACGGTCCTCTCGGAACCGGCCGGGGCCACCGCGCGGGGCATTTCCACGGTTGCGGCAGCGAAGCCGTAGCCGCCGAGGTCGGCAAAAGCGCCGGCGCTGGAAAGCGTCGGCGCGGCGGACAGTGCGAGAGAGGCTAAAAGCGCTGATACGAATTTCCTGATTTCCATCACGTTCTTCTCCGGATAATGGTCTTTACTTCCTTTTATATTCTAGGAATTGGACCCTGCGGCCGATAGGTTCGATGGGCCCAGCACCGCGAAGTCTTTGGCCCCTTTTTTCCCTGGGACCTTGAGGCCGCGGCCGGCGGGCCCCAGGCGCCTATTATGTTAAAATCTCATCTATGAAAACTCTCGAGTTGAGGATCCCGCCCGGCATGACACAGGGACTACAACTGCTGCTGGCGGCCGCATTGCTGAGCGGCTGCGCCACGCGGGAGAGGAAGGCGGAGAATATGCACGGACCAGAATACCCGGCCGGCTGGTGGACGGCCGTCCCGCAGGATAAGACGGCGTCATGGGAGGTGCTCCCGCAGGCCGCCGGCCCGGGGGAGGTGGTCCTCTCCAAGCGCAACGAGCTGGGGCTTCTCTCCAACTTCGCGGCCACCCCGTTCGAGCTGGATGGCGCCCGCTACGCCAGCCTGGAGGGCTTCTGGCAGATGATGCTGTACCCGGAGGGCCCGGACGATCCCCGCGCTCTCTTTCCCGGGCTGGAGTGGAAGCACACGAGGGCCCAGGTGGCGGCCATGACCGGCTTCGAGGCCAAGACCGCGGGGGATCTGGCCTGGGCCAACATGAAGAAGATGGGGATAAACTGGGTGACGTACCACGGTAAAAGGATGGATTATTATGTCCCTGACAAAGGGGAGCACTACGACCTCATCGTCCGCGCTACCCGGGCCAAGATCGAACAGAACCCGGAGGTGAAGCGCATTCTGCTGGCCACCGGAGACCTTGTACTGCGCCCCGACCATCACCAGCCGGCGGACGCCCCCCCCTCCTGGCACTATTTCGATATCTACATGGGGCTGCGGGCGGCCCTGCACGAATGAGCAGAAACAAAAAGAGGAGCGCCGGTCATAAGACCGGCGCTCCTCTTTCATGCCCGGAGAGCTAGAAGCGGGATACCGAAGCGAACACCCTGAAGTCCAGCCTCGGGAAGATATTGTTCTTCTTCTCCAGCTCCGACAGCAAGCGCTCGTCCACGTTCCTCTCGGCCACTTCGGAGAGGAGCTTCAGCGCGTTGGCAGCGTGGTCGGAGACGCGGCCCCTGGCGTAATCGGCGTGAGAACCGATATAAAGCAGGAAGGGCCAGTCGGAGGACTGCGAGAGCAGCGTCTCCCGGCCGGCCTGGTTCAGGGCCCGCTGCGCCAGGCTGTTGAGGTCCTGGTTGCGGAACCTGTTGGCCGTTTCTATCATCTTGTCGGTGGCGGCATAAACGGCGGGATAGATGTAATCGTTGGATTCGTTCACCCAGGGGTCGAAATATCCCTTCTCGCCCCAGGAAGAGATGGCCGGCGTTACCTCCTCGGGCTCCTGGCACGAATTGAGGTACTCCGAAGGGGTGACGAACTGGAGCGGCAGCCTCTCCTGCCGTATCTTTCGGATGACCGCCTCCAGGAAGGCCGGCCCCTCGAACCACCAGTGGCCGAACAGCTCGGCGTCATAGCAGCTGACTATGAGGGGCCGTATCCCGCGGGAGGAATACACCTCGTCCGCCTGTCTGAGGCGGCGGGCGAGGAAATCGGAAGCGTGCTCCGCGGCCCTCGCGAGGGCCGCTTCCGGGTCGTAAGGGAGCTTGGAGGAAAGGTCGGAGCCTGACCCAGTTATACGGTGGTATTTCAGTCCCAGAGGCCGCCTGTTACCGTCGGCTCCCAGGTAAGGGCGGACGTATTCGTAGTCCCCGTCGTAGCCCAGGTCGCGGTAGAACTCCCTGTAAGCCGGGTCGCCCGGGTAGCCGGACTGGGAGCTCCAGACCTCCCTGGAGCTTTCAGAGTCCCTGGCGAAAAGTCCCAGCCCGCTGGTGGTCCTGTAGGGCGAGTACACCCCGTTAGGGTTCCTGTCCCCCCGCCCCGCGATGGCATGGGTCTCGGTAAAGGTATAGTTGTAACCGGAGAGCTTCAGGTAGGAGCTGAGGCGCGGGTCGTAGGCACACTCCGGCAGCCAGAAGCCGGGCGCCTTGCGGTTGAACCTGTCCAGATAGTCCTCGGCCGCCACCGAGAGCTGGGCGCGCACCGCCTCCGGCCTGGCCAGCAGCGGCAGCACGGCGTGGGTGGCGGACGTGGTGATGATCTCGATCTGTCCTGCGTGCTGCAGGGCCTTCAGCGGCGTTATCAGGTCGCCGCTGTATTTGTGGAGCATCTCCGCCGCTGACTCGTAAAGGTCGCGGTAATAGGACGCGGTCCTCTGCATAACAGGATCGCCCTGCAGGCGCTCCAGCTCCTTCTCTATCAGCTCCAGCCTTGACTCGACGTAAAGGGCCAGCTTCTTCTCCAGGGCCTCGTTCTCGAGCATCGCGCCCAGCGTCGGGGAGACAGAGATGGTGACGCCGGGCCTTATTCCTTCGGCCGCGAGACGCTCGAGACAGGAGATCAGGGGCACGTAGGTCTCCACCACCGCTTCGAAGAACCAGTTCTCCTCGAGGAAGGCGGAGTCCTGCGGGTGGTTCACGAACGGCAGATGGGCGTGCAGGACCAGCACCAGGGAGCCTCTAGAGCTCATGGCTGCCCCCCTTCATGAACTCCATGCTGGCCCTGGCCCTGTCGTCGCATCTGTCGGCCGATTCCGGGGCGGCGGCCTGGTTGGAATCCAGCAGACGCTCCCACTCGCCGTTGCGCAGCGCGTACAGGACCGCCTCGCAGGCGCCGCCGCGCTCCGGCACCGGCAGGTAGGCGCGGCCGGCCCGCCAGAAAACCCTGTGCTGGAAGAAAACGGACTTATCCTCGGAGCGGAAGACCCGCAGTTCCACTTCCGGGGCGAAGGCCGAGGAGAGGAAGGCTTCCTCCTTGCCGGAGGAGAAACGCCAGAAGGCGAAGAACGTACCGGGGTTCTTCGGCAGGAGGACCAGAGTGTCCTCGGCGGGGAGGGTCAAAGCGAGCTGTTCCATAATTCCGGCAGAGGAGCCTGCTGCGCAAACCGCTTTCGTCGCGAAATTGCGGATTTTGGAGCCGAGCCGCAGTGACGCGAAACGAGCATGCCTGTCGTGGCCTGTGAGTAGAGCGTCGCAAAGGCGCAGGCCTGGACTATGGCCGTGCCGTACAAGCGCTATGCGCATCAAACGGCCAAAAGCCGAAATTGCAGCAGAATCGGGGTTTGCGCAACAGGCTCCAGAGATAATTTAGCATTTTTTATCCGGGACTGATTATGCTTTTTGTCATGACCGCCCGATGATTTTTTTTATATTATTTAACAGTCTTCTGAAAAAGCCTACTCGGCGTGGATTTTGATGTGATTTTGAGCCGAGGCAAGGCGCGAGGAACGCGCATGCTCGGCAAGAGCCTGTAAGGGACGAGCAACGAAGCCGCAGGCCTGGGCTATGGCCGTGCCGTACATGCGCTACTAAGCTATGCTTGTGCCGTATCAAGAGCTATGCTCATCGAACGGCGGCGCATCAAACGGCCAAAAGCGCGCAAAAGACTCCGAAAGGGGCTTTTTCAGCAGACTGTCGATCCGGCGCATCGGGTAAAAGCGCCCCGCAAGGAGCCCTCAAAAGATGAAAGCGATAATGAAAACCTCCAAAGCCCGCGGCGCCAGCTACCGGGACGCCGATGTCCCGGAGATAGGCCGGGACGAGATCCTGATCAGGGTGACCGCCGCCTCGATAAGCCCCGGCGACCTCGCCCTCTACAACTCCTCCGGGGCCGAAGCCGTCCCTCCCCGCCTGCCTTTCATCTTCGGACGGGAGTTCTGCGGCGAGGTGGTGGAGATCGGCCCGCAGGCCAAAGGCTTCGACAAGGGGGATTTCGTCTCCGTGGAGTCGCACATCTTCTGCGGCGTCTGCGCGCAGTGCCGCAACGACCAGCGCCATATCTGCAGGGACCTGAAAGTGATAGGGCGCGACGTGCAGGGAGGCTTCTCGGAGTACGCGGCCGTGCCGGCGCGCTGCGCCTGGAAACATACGGACGATTCACTCAAGGATATCGGCTCGCTGATGGGGCCGTTCGGCTGCGCCGTTCACGCCGTGCTCTCGGAGGACCTCGTGGGCCGGAACGTGGTGATATCCGGCTGCGCCCCTCACGGCCTTTTCGCCGCCGGCATCGCCAGGGCAGCCGGGGCCAAAAGGGTGATAGTCCTCGACCCTTCGTCCTTCAGGCGCTCCCTGGCCATGAAGATGGGAGCCTCCGCCGCGCTGGACCCGTCGGCCGCGGGCTGCCTGCAGAAGATCCACAAGCTCTGTCCGGACGGGGCCGATTCTGTCATGGAGATGAGCGGCTCGGCCGGCAGCATCGGGCTTTCCCTCAAGGCGCTCAGGCCCGGCGGCAGGATGGTGGCCTTCGGACTGCCCGCCGAGACCCTGAACCTGGACTACGCCGGGGACATCGTGGGAAGAGGCCTTCGCATAGAGGGCGTGGCCGGCAGGGAGATCTTCCGAAGCTGGTACAAAATGGAGAGCCTGCTGAAGTCGGGGGCCGTCGACCCGAGGCCGGCCGTGACCCACAGTTTCCAGTTCAAGGATTTCACGAAAGCCTTCGAGCTGATGAACTCGAAGGAGAAGAAGTGCGGGAAGATAATACTGACGCCGTGAGCGCCAAGGAGACAACTATGACCTTCGACACGCTGAAATTCGCGGACGAGGAAGTGGCCGCCCTCAGGAAGGAGAACCGCCTCATCCAGCCGCGCGTGCTGCAGTCCGCGCAGGCCCCGGTCTCCGTGATAGACGGCAAGGAGGTCGTGAACCTGACCTCCAACAACTACCTGGCCCTGGCGGACAACGCCAAAGTGAAGAAGGCGGCCATCGACGCGATAAAGAAGTACGGCGTAGGCTCCGCGGCCGTCCGCACCATCATCGGCACGATGTCGCTGCACACCGAGCTCGAGGAGAAGTTCGCGGCCTTCAAGCACGCGGAGGCCTCGATACTCTTCCAGTCCGGCTTCACCTCCAACGTGGCGGTCTGCCAGTCGCTGATGTCCTCCGAGGAGGACCTGCTGATCTCCGACGAACTCAACCACGCATCAATCATAGACGGCGCGCGCCTGGCCAAGGCCCCCCGCAAGATCTACCGACACAAGGACATGAAGCACCTGACCGAGATCCTGGAGTCGCCGGAAGCCCGTAAGGCCCGCCGCAAGCTGGTGGTGACCGACGGCGTCTTTTCGATGGACGGGGACATCGCCAACCTGGACGAGGTCGTAGCCGTCGCCCACAAGTACGGCGCTTTCGTCATGGTGGACGACGCTCACGCCAGCGGCGTGATAGGCAAGGAGGGGCGCGGCACGGTCAGCCACTTCGGCCTGGACGGCAAGGTGGAGATCCAGATCGGCACGCTATCCAAGGCCTTCGCCGCCGTGGGCGGCTACGCCGCCACAACGAGGAGCCTGCGCGACTACCTCGGCTCGGTGGCCAGGCCGTTCCTGTTCTCCAGCTCGCAGCCGCCGTCGGTGGCGGCCACCTGCATCGCGGTGCTGGACATCCTGCTGAACGAGCCGAAGTACCTCAAGAAGCTCTGGGACAACACCGCCTTCTTCAAGGAGGAGCTAAAGAAGGCCGGCTTCGACACAGGCAGCTCCGTCACCCCTATCACGCCGATAATGGTAGGCGACACGGAGAAGGCCGTGAAGTTCTCGAAGATGCTCTTCGAGGAAGGGGTGTTCGCGCTCTCGATCGGCTATCCGACGGTCCCCCGCGGCAAGGAGCGGCTGCGCACGATAGTCACCGCCGGACACAAGCTGAAGGACCTGAAGTTCGCTGTAGAGAAGTTCCGCAAGGTCGGTCGCGAACTTGGTATAATCTAACTCCGCGGACGATAAGGAAGGATACCGATGAAAAAACTGTTCTTGGCCGTTACCGTGATAGCCGCCCTGGCGGCGGCGGCAGCCGCCGCGCGCATGCAGTCCAACGGCGACCCCGCCCGCAAGCTCTGGAAGGCCCTGGACCTGATGGGCAAGCTGGAGGATATCCAGATCCATACCGTGAACGGGGCCTCAGACACCATCTCGGTGCGCTCGCTCTCCTGCGTCTCGGAGATGTACGAGGCCTGCTCCCTGTTCGTCAACGTCAACGGGACCGAGAAGCTGATAGTCCACCAGGACGCCGCCGGCAAGATAATAGACGCCCTCTACGACCACGGCATCTACCCGTCCGAGGACGACCCCAGCCTCTCCCAGTCGGTAAAGAAGGTCTCCTGCACCAACACCAACGAGAAGTACGAATGCACGCTTGAAGAGTGGCGATAACCGCCTCCTGAGGCAAAGAAAAACGGCGGGCAAGATGCCCGCCGTTTTTTCATCCGCCGCTGTCGCTACTGGGCCACTATCATCTCCCTTCTGACGGCATACTTCCCGGCCAGCCAGTCCAATAGCTCCCTGGCCGCGCGGGCGGTGTCGTTCTCATGTTCCTCGAGGAACGGAGAGTAGTCGTCCCTGAACGCGGCCTTCTCGTCCGCCGAAAGGGCGTCCAATCCCCTGTCGCAGAAAGCCTCCAGATCGCGTTCCAGCAGTTCCGCCATGTCGTGGCAGGTCACCATGCGGGCGGCTTTCCTGAAGGCCTTCACCGGATCGTACGCGGCGTCCTTCTGGCAGGATCCCTGTAGGGTCAGCAGCGGTATCTTCGAGAGGGCCGCCTGGTTCATCGGATTGGCCGCGTGCCCCTCCAGCCAGCCGCCCATTTCCGGAGGACGGCCGGTTACGCCGCGCAGGTGCAGGAAACCGCACATCTTAGGACCGTCGTTGACAGGGTAGTTGTCCCATAGAAAGGCTTTGCGGCCCAGCCTCTCCGAAAGGGCCTTCAGCCCGTCCGCGGAATACGAGGCGGAGCATACCTGGTCGCCGGTCCAGAATATGCTGACCTTCTTGTCCAGTTCCTTGCCCAGCTTCTCCAGATAGCCGTCCGGGATCTTGCCGAACAGCTTCTCCAGCACCGGGTCCGCGGAATAATACGTGGGGCAGAAGACCAGCTGCCGCGCCTTGGAACGGGCAGCGGCCCAGTTGACTATCTCCGCCTGACGGGCGGCCAGGTCCGGGATGTCCCCCTTCATGTCGTCCATCAGCAGGCAGAGCTTGTCCGCACCTATCCTGTTGAAGACGTCCAGCCGCTCCTGCAGCTTCTTCTTCGCGTTCAGGTCGAACTGGGAGAGATATATCTCGAAGGGACTGAGACCTATGCCGAACTCTATGCCGGCGGAGTGGCATTGCGCGGCGACCTTCGCCAGTTTTTCTTCATGCACCTTCGGGAACGGCTCGCGCCACTTCCTGCGCAGGAAGTGATCGCCCTTCGGGGCATAGATATAGAAAGAGAAGCCGTGCTTCCTCAGGAACGCGGCGTAATCGGCCCTCGCCCCCCAGCTCCAGGGCTCGCCGTAGAAACCTTCGATGACTCCCAGTTTGCAGGGCATCTCAGTATTTCCCCGACATTATCGCCGCTATCCGCTTCTCCGCCTTCCTGGACATGCCGTCCTCGGGGTAGAGCTCCAGTATCTTCTGGTAATAGGCCCTGGCCTTCTCGGAATCCTTGGCCTTGTAGAACACCTCGCCGGCCGCGTAGAGCGCCTTGGGAGCCTCGGGGTCCTTGGGGAAGTCGGCGGCGAGGCGGTCGTACATCGAGACCTCGCCGGCGGCGTCCTTCATGTCCTTCCTGTAGATGTCGGCGGCCTCCAGCAGGGCGTCCACGCCAGCCGCTCCGCGGGAATCCTTATATTTGTCCGCCAGCCTGTTGAGGACGGCGATGGCCTCCGCGAATTTGTCCATCCTGTCCCGCAGCAGCTTGGCCTCCGAGACGAAGGACTTGTAGGACTCCTCCTTGTCGGGGTAAAGGGCGATGATCTTCTCGTACGCGTCGACCGCGACGTCGTATTTCTTGCGCTTCTCGGCCAGCTCCGGCAGGCGCATATAGGCCGCCCAGGCCTGGTCAGAGCCGGGGAACGAGGCCGTGATATCGAGGTAGACGTCTATGGCCTTGTCATATTCCTTGAGCTTGTCGGCCAGCACGTCGGCCAGCGAGAGCTTCGCCCTGGCCATAAGCGGGCTGGAAGGGTGCATGGTCACCAGCTTCCGGTAGGTCAGGCTGGCGGCCAGATAACCGCGGTTGAGCGCGTGAAGGTCCGCCAGGGCCATCCGCATCTCGTCGTTGGCCGGGTAGGACGGGAACCTGTCGAAGAAGGCCCGGAACTCGGCCAGCAGAGGCTCGTAATACTCCGTCCCGGCCTCGGAGGAGAGCCTGCGCAGCAGGAACGCCAGGTTGAAATCAGGCGCGGCGGTCTCCGGGGCGGCCGCCGCCTTCTCCATCACCGGCCTTGTCTTCTTGTCGCCCTTGGAAGCCAGCAGCTCGTCGAACATCTTGCGCGCTTCCGCGGAGGAGGCGGAGCCGGGGTAAAGCTGCAGGTGCTTGAGGAGGGCGACCAGAGCGAACCCGTGGTCCCCCAGCCTCTCGTGCAACCTGGCCTTCAGCAGCTGGGCATCGGCCGCCGCGGCGTGGACCGGGTTGCGAGCCAGCCAGTCGTCCAGCTGGGGCAGCAGCAGTTCGGCGGCGTCCTTTGAATCGTCCTGGACCGCGTCACGCAGAAAAGCCCACTCCGAGTCGGCGGGAGCGGAAGTAACGTTCCAGACCGGCAGCACGGGCGCCGGCTTCTTGTCCTCCTCCTGCGCCTGCGGTTTCGGCTGGGCCTTCTTTTCGTCCGCTGGCCCGGCCGGCTTCGCGGCCGGCTCCACCGATATCTCCGCGGCCGGGGTCTCGGAAGCGGCCTGCTTCTCCACGGCGGCCACCGTCTCCTCGAGCGGGTCCGGCTCTTCCTGGGCGGCCAGCGGCGCCCAGAGCGCGGCTAGCAGCGCCGGGATAAGAAGCAAGGTGTGTAATTTACGCATTTGTATCTCCTGGTATGAACTTTGGGAAAAAGAAGTCATTCACGGATTATCTCTACGCCGTTGAAGTCGAGCCAGTCCATGGACAGAGGGCTGACGATAGCGTCGGCCGGTACCCTGAGGCTGCGGCTGCCGGCCTTGTACAGGCGCCGCACCTCCCAGTCGCTAAGAAAGACCTTTTTCCGCAGGCCGGGGACTCTCCTGGGCGCGGCGGCCGGGCCCGTCCCGGCCTTCCGGGAAAGATGCTCGACGATGATATCCTCTACCGCGCCCTTGGTAAGCATGAAAAGGCTTGGCTACCGGGCAGCTGGACGCCAGGACGGCTAAAGGTGCGACACCTTAAGGACCGCCGGGCCGAAAGCCGCCGGGCAGTTCAGCCGACTTTTACCGAGATCCTGGCCAGGTACTTGTCCAGGTCGTCCGCGGGGCGCGGTATCACGTGCATCCCCACGAGCTCGCCCACTTTCTGGGCGGCGGCCGCGCCCGCCTCTACGGCGGCGCGCACGGCGCCGACCTCGCCCACGCACAGCGTGGTCATATAGCCGGAGCCGATCTTCTCGTAGCCGAGCAGGCGCACCTTGGCGGCCTTGCTCATGGCGTCCGACGCCTCGATCATGCCGATGAAACCCTTGGTCTCTATCATGCCCAGCGCTTCTTTAGGTTCAGCCATATCAGTTCTCCTTTGAGAAACACTTACACTGCGAATTCCCACCGCGGGGAACCGGCCGGGCAGTTGTCCCGCCCGCCCGGACTGCAGGGAACCGTTGCGCGGTTCCCCTCCAGCCGAAGCGGCTGGAGCCTCCCCTCCCCAACGGGCGTTCGGGGCAACTGCCCGTCCGTCCTCCAGTCAGAGTTCAATACTGCCCTTTGGCGGCTTCGCCGCCGGAAACTATCGCTATGCTGGCGCTCGTGCCCAGGCGGGTAGCGCCGGCCTTCACCATGGCGGCCGCCACCTCTGCGTTCTTGATGCCGCCGGAGGCCTTCACGCCCATCTCCGGGCCGACGGTCTGCCTCATCAGAGCGACGTCCTCGGGGGTCGCGCCGCCGGAGCCGAAGCCGGTGGAAGTTTTCACGAAGTCGGCCTGCGCCTGCTTCGACATCCTGCAGGCGCGGACCTTTTCGTCGTTGGTCAGGTACGAGGTCTCGAGGATGACCTTCAGGCACTTGCCGCGGGTGGCTTCGCGGACGGCCTTGATATCGTCGAGCACGAGCTGGTCGTTGCCGCTCTTCAGCGCGCCGATGTTTATGACCATGTCTATCTCGTCCGCTCCGTTGGCCATCGCGTCGCGGGCCTCTATTGCCTTCACGGTGGGGGTCGTGGAGCCGAGCGGGAAGCCTATCACGGTGCAGACCTTGACGCAGGAGCCGCGCAGAAGCCTGGACGCCAGGGCCACGTAGCCGGGATTCACGCAGACCGAGGCGAAGCGGTACTTGCGCGCCTCCTCGCAGAGCTTGCCTATCTCCTCCTGCGTGGCGTTGGCCTTCAGCAGGGTGTGGTCTATCATGCCGGCGATGGAGGTGCTGGCCTCGTTGGGGTTGCAGAAGCTGACCCGGTCCGCGCTGGCCTTTATCTGCTGCGGCGTGTAGCTGTTCAGCGGGTTGCAGCTCTGGCAGGAGGAGCTGCAGGTATTGTCCTCAAGACGGCAGTCACCGCCGGAACACTGCTTCTTCGCCTCGGCGCCGGGCTTGTTCACCAGCGGATGCTGGAACACCTTGCCGGCCGTGCCGATGGAGACGGAATCGCCCGGCATCTTCCTGGCCGGCGCGCCGCCCTCCTTCTCTTTCATGATCCTGGCCACTTCCGCGGCTATCTTCTTTATGTCCTCGTCGTTCATGACTAGTCTCCTAAATGCACCTTATCGACTATGCCGGCGATCACCGTGCGCACCGGCGCCTTGGAATTCTTGAGTATCTTGCGGGCCGAGCCGCCCTCGTCCAGCACCAGCACGGTATCTCCCGGGCCGGCCCCCTGGCCGCCGTCCAGCGCCAGCTGCGCCTCGCCGGCGGGTTTACCGTCGGACCCGAGCGCCTTCACCAGCAGCAGAGTGGCGCCGACCAGACCCGGATGCTTGCGGGTGGCCCAGACGTTGCCTATGACTTTAGCTACGAACATAAATTAACGGATATTTTTCCCGTCTATGATCCCGACTATCGCGGCGTCCACCGGCGGCAGCGGCGTCCCGGTGGCCGTTTCCCCCTCCCAGCCCTCGAAGGCCACGATAGCCTCGCGCGAGGCCACGAAGAAGACCTTTTCTCCGGCTCCGGAGCCCACGGTATCCCCTGCCACGAGCGGCTCGCCGGAAGGCTTGTCGGTCTCCCAGTCCAGAGGCTGTATCAGCAGGAGCGTCTTCTGCTCCATGCCGCAGCACTGGCGGGAGCAGAATACCCTTCCTATGACCTTTGCCTGCTTCATCGGTACCTCAGCAGCACCTCTGCTCTATAGCCGTTATCTTGTCCAGGCGCTTCTGGTACTTGCCGCCCTCGAAAGGGGTGTTGAGCCAGACCTTCAGCATCTCCTGCAGCGCCAGCTCGCCGTGCGTCTTGCCTCCGAGGCACAGCACGTTGCAGTCCTCGTGGGCGGCCGCGAAGCGGGCCGAGATAGTGTCGTACGCGCCTACCGCGCGGATGCCGGGGATCTTGTTGGCGGCCAGCGGCATCGCGCCGTTGAAGCCGTCCACCAGCACCCCCTTGTCGAACTCGCGCTTGCGCACGGCCTCGCCTACCAGCAGCGCCACGTCCGGGAAATCCACCGGCTCAACGGAGTAGCAGCCGAAATCCGTCACCTCATGCCCCAGGCCCTGGAGGAACTTCTTCAGCTTCTCCTTCGCCTCGAAGCCAGCGTGGTCCGCGCCTATGACGATCCTCATAAATTCCCCTTTATATCGCCGCGCCCAGATGCTCGTGGGCGTTCGGTATCACTATGCGGCTGACCACGGC
>JAKAMO010000056.1 GCA_021812825.1 bacterium
CGACCTACGCGTCGTACTGGATAGAGCAGTACGTGCGCCGCTCGGTGGAGGAGAACTCGAAGACCATCCGCATCCCGCCGCACGCTTGGACCGCGCTGCGCAAGTGGCTCAAGCAGTGGGACACGATGCACGGCAAGCTGGGCCGCGACCCGACGATGGCCGAGATGGCCAAGCACATGCACTGGAACGCCAACCAGGTGCGCACCGCGCTGAACGCCAGCGAGATAGTGACCGGCCTCTCGTCGATAGAGACGCCGCTCTCCTCGAGCGAAGGCATGGACGACACGGTCGGCGACACGCTGAAGGACGCTGACTCCTCCACTCCGGACAACCTGATCTCCATACTGCGCCTGCACGACGAGCTCAAGGACGCCCTGGTGGAGATAGGCGAGCGCGAGCGGATGATAGTCGAGTACCGCTACGGCCTCACCGGCCAGACCCCGATGACGCTCAACGACATCGGCAAGAAGCTGGGGCTCTCGCGCGAGCGCGTGCGCCAGATAGAGGAGCGCGCGCTGCTGCGGCTGCGCCGCGTAGCCGCGAAGATGGGCCTGATAGAGCTGGGCCGCCGGCCGGACCACGCGAACCTCCAGCCGGGCTGGCAGCAGCCCAAGCCCAAAACCGACATACTCGGGGACGCCATCCCCACCAAACCCTACGTGCCGCGCAAGAAGAACGGCAAGAAATGATCAAGAAGGTACCATGATGACACAGGCATTACCTGAGGCAGTGGCGCAGAAGGCCAGATCGATGATCAGGGACGTGCCGGACTTCCCGAAGCCCGGCATAGTTTTCAAGGACATCACGCCGCTGCTGGCCGACCACGCCGCCTTCACCGGCCTGGTGAAGGCCTTCGCCGACGCTTTCAGGGACGCCGGCGTCACGAAGGTGCTGGGCATAGAGGCCAGGGGCTTCCTGCTGGCCGCCCCGATAGCGGCCGAGCTCGGCGCCGGCATAGTGCCGGTGCGCAAGAAGGGGAAGCTGCCCTACAAGAAAGTTTCCGCCACTTACGCGCTCGAATACGGCACCGACACGCTCGAGATGCACGAGGACGCGGTGAAACCCGGAGAGAAGGTGCTGGTGGTCGACGACGTGCTGGCCACCGGCGGCACGGCCGCCGCCGTCTGCGAGATGGTGGACAGGCTGGGCGGCAAGGTGGCCGGGATAGCCATGCTGATAGAATTGGAATTCCTGAAGGGCCGAGCGAAGCTCGCTGGCCGCAGCATCTATTCTTTGATAAAATATTAGTCCGTTTTCGCCCTCTTAGTTCAACGGATAGAACGGGAGTTTCCTAAACTCTAAATAGAGGTTCGATTCCTCTAGAGGGCAGTGAATTTAAAGGAGCGACGCAAGATATGCCAGATTCAACGTGGATAGCCAGCGGCAACATGGAGCACGCCGGTCCCGCCCGGTTCGACCGGGCCCTGGAGTGGATAAAGAAGAACAGGGAGACCTTCATAGGTTCCGTGGTGATACTGCTCGCCGCCGGCATTTTCGCCGTTTACTTCTTCATGCATTACCGGGACACGAGGGACTCCGCCTGGAAGGCGCTGTTCATCGCCCAGCAGACCGGCTTCGGCGGCAACGTGGCCGAGGCCCAGCGGCAACTGGAGAGCGTGGAGGCGTCCTTCGCCGGGACCAGCGCGGCCGCGTACGCCGCCCTCACCCGCGGGGACATATTCTTCGCGCAGGGCAAGTACAAGGACGCCGAGGCCCAATACGCCAAGGTATCTGCCGACAAGATACTGGCCCCCTTCGCCATCTACAGCCTGGGCAAGTCCAAGGAGGCGGACAACGACCTGGCGGGAGCGCAGGCGCAGTACTCGGATTTCCTTTCCAGGTTCCCGGAGAGCTTCCTTGCCCCCGAAGTGCACGCCTCGCTGGCCCGCTCGCAGGCGCTGGCCGGGGCCAAGGACCTTGCCCGCGGATCCTACGAGAAGATCTCCCTGCTTTACCCGGACACGCCCTGGGCCATGGAGGCCAAGGCCAGGCTGCAGCCGCCAGTCCCGCAGAAAAAATAATAAGACCTTAGCGCGCCGCGCTAGGGACAAAGAACCGGCCATGCGCCGGTTTTTTGTTGCCCTACCATCGCATTGATATTCGTGGTCATGCCGCTTTTTCATATGGCGTATTTTTGACTTATAAAGCATATAGAGACAAATTATATTGATGCGGTTGACATTAAAAAATCTATCTGCCATAATTTACCTGCTCTGTAAAGGAGGACCGCCATATACGGCGGTTCCGCCAACCCCGGAGAAGGGGGAAGCGGAGCGCCGACACAGCGGCGCTTCTCCCGAAAAGCCGTCGGCCAGGATAAAGGGCACAGGCCTTGACCGCGGGGACAGCCCCGGACCGGTCAGGCAAAGACCCTAAAAACGGGGCCGCCGACATAACTGGAGGAGTAATTGATGAAGAGAGCAATAGCGATAGCGGTACTGTTGGCGGTCGGCTTCGCGGCGAGCGCTTCGGCGGCCTTCACCTTCGAGAAGGACAAAGTGACTTACGGCGCGATGCTGTTCGACTCGATGCCGCAGGGCGACATGGGCGACGCGGTCAGCAGTTCCCTGGGCCTTGGAGTCTCCGGAGAGTATCTGCTGAAGGCCAATATAAAAGTGGGCCTAGAGATGGGCTACGGCTTCAGCTACGACGCCAAGGGCGCCGTAAAGGCCGTCGACAGCAACTACAGCGTGAAGGTGTTCAACATCGGTCCTACGGCCAAGTACTTCATGACCCAGGACAAGATCACCTACTACGGCCTGGTCGGCCTCGGCCTCTACCACTGGTCCTCGGCCAAACTGGGGAATCTCGTAGCCTCGGATTCCGGCACCGACTTCGGCATCAACCTCGGCGTCGGCGCCGCCTACGAGTTGAACAAGAACTGGACCGGCGGGGTGGACCTGCGCTACCATTCGGTCGGCGGCGACCTGGACAGCAACTTTGTCAACCTCGGCCTCAAGCTCGACTACAAGTTCTAAGAGCGTATCACCGCATGAGCCCGTCCGCAGCAGGCGGACGGGCTCATCGCTTTTGCTCCGCCCCGCGCGGCCAGCGGGCGGAAGACGGACTGGACAGGAGGATCCGATGAAACGTGCAATACTGGGTATAACGCTTACGGCGCTTACGGCCTCGGCCGTCAACGCCGAGATACTGAAGAACTTCAAGGCGGGCGGTTCCCTGGAAGCGGCGGGTATGGTGGTGAACAATTCAAACGACTTCAACAGGCGCGCGGCGGACAAGTTCGGCGATGTGCAGAACCGCGTGATGATAAACGCCGGCTTCGACCTCAACGAGGACGTGGCGGCGAACCTGAGCTTCAACAAGTGCAACAGGAAGTTCGCGCAGGCCTCCGAGGCGCCGGTCGCCACGGCCGCCGACAGCTTCCTCATAGACCAGGCCTACGTCACGCTAAGGAACCTCTTCACGCTGGACCACCGGATCGGCCGGCAGTATTACGGCAGCGACGGGGACATAGTGATCTACTACGGGCCCGCCAACTGGTACACCCGCGGCCTCAACGCCAACAACGTCGCGCTGGACGGGTGGACCTCGCAGTGGGCCAAGGACAAGCTCGCCGTCTCCGGAGTGGTCGCCAAGGTCGCCGAGACCAACACGATAACCAACACCGACACCGACGTCTACGGCGTCACCGGCAGCTACGACTACTCCAAGATCATCAAGCCGGCCGCCTACGTCTACCAGAAAAAGACCATGACCGCCCTCGGCAGCCCCAAGGACCTGATAGTGCTCGGCCTGAAGGGTAAAGGCGAATATATGGGCGTAAGGTACGGCGGCGAGTTCGCCAAGAACCTCGGCCGCGACCACGTGGCCGCCCAGAAATACACCGGCTACGCGTTCAAGCTGAACGCGGCCTACGACTACTCCTTCATGGGCAGGTGGACCTTCAGCGGAGAGTTCGCGAGGGGCTCCGGCGACAAAGGCTCGGCGGGCAAGAACGAGGGGTTCATGGACATCAGCGCCAACTACCGCCCCGGCCTGATCATAGGCGGAGTAGGCATGAGGGACACCGTCAACGCCGTGAACAACTCCGCCAACACCAGCCTCAACAACCTGACCACCTGGAACCTCGGCGCCGACTGGGCCCCGGAGAAGGTAAAGAAGCTCGGTCTGGCGGCCAGGTTCTACAGCTTCACGTTCACCCGGAAGTTCGGCGGCGCGAAGCACGCGGGCAACGAGGCCGACCTGGTCGCGACCTGGACCCACACCAGGAACGTCGCGCTAAAGCTCGGTCTGGCGAAGTTCATCCCGGACACCTACAAGATCGGAGGCAAGGACGACTCCGTCAATCTCGGAAGCCTGTATATGAACATCGGCTTCTGACACCGGCGCGCGCCCGAAGCCCCGGGGCCCGGCGGCCCCGGGGCTTTTGTTTTTGTCAGCGGGGAAGCGCGTATATTATTTGTTATAATTTAAACGCACATGAGCAGGCAGCAACGCCGACACCATAGCCTCTCACGCCGCCTGGCAGCGGCGGCTTTCCTACTGTCCCTGGCCTCCCTGGCCGGCGCCACCAAGCTCGATCTCTCCTCCGAGGTCGAGCTGAAGGCCTCCAATTACGCGCACCTGCCGTACGGCGACTCGGCCGTGTCCCAGCCGCTTTTCTCCGAGAACGCCACGCTGGGCTTCGTCATCAAGGGCATACGCCTGGAGAAGACGCAGTCCTCGTCTATGGACGTGGGGATCGTGCTGCAGAGCGTTGGCCAGGGGGCGTCCTCCAACACGCTCTCGGCGCCGCAGTTCGCCGACGCCGCGGCGCGCCTGCCGCACGCCGACGGCACTCCGTACGTGCGCAACGCCTACGTGAAGATCTACAAGTTCGTAAAGCCCAACGTGACCGCGACCTTCGGCCGCCAGGACTTCACGCTGGGCCAGGGCATCACTCTTTCCGGCGACGACCTGGGCCTGCCCGGCGGCCTCCTCGAGGCCGAGAACGTCTTCCGCCGGGTAAAGGCCGACGTGTTCGCCTTCCGGCCTTTCGCCGGCGGCCGCTACTTCACGCTGCTCGGCGGCGCGGCGTACTACCCCGCGGCCGAAGGCCTCTGGCAGGTGTACCACTTCTGGGAGAAGGACGGCGGAGCCGGTCAGGACATCCTCTTCAACGCCTCCTCCAGGACCAAGAAGTTCACCGGCATACGTTACTACCTCACGCAGAGCCAGCTCACTTTCGACGGAGAAGCCGTAGTACAGCGCGGCACGGCCAAACTCGCCGGAGGAGGCTCCGGGAAATACGAGGCCCACGCCTTCATGCTGAAGGGCGCCTGGAACCAGGACATCGCTTTCTTCGGCCCGTCCAGGCTCAGGCTCGCCTACGGCCGCTCCTCCGGCAACCCCGGCACCGGCTCCGATACCGACAAGGCCTTCTTCCCGACCTTCGGCCGGAAATTCAGCGGCCTGGAGCGCAACGGCTACGGCGCGATAGCCGGGGCCAGCCTCTACGACATGGCCAAGACCTCCTCGACGCTGAACGGGCTGCCTTACGGCGTCTCCGGAATCAACATCATCAACATCGGGGCCGATCTGCCGTACAAGAAGCTCACCCTTTCCGCGGACCTCTACAAGTTCCGGGCCTCCAAGAACGCCGCTGACGGCTCGCTGCAGATCGCCAGCGAGTGGGACATAAAGGCGGCCTACCCGATGGGCGACAATCTTCGCCTGACGGCCCTCTACGCGGTCTTCACGCCGCTCGGCCTGTATCCCTACGCCAAGGAAGCCAAACTGGTCTACGGGGCCGTCTCGGCCAAATTCTAACGTCCCGGCAAAGCCACGCGAACCGGCCACGCGCCGGTTTTTTATTGCCTGGGGGGCAAGCCCCTCGATCATATACCGCGCGCCCACGGGCAACTGCGGCGCCGCATTGGGAACAATGGCATTAGCCGGGCCGCTATGGCCGCAGCGGCTCGGCGGGAGGGGGGGGCCTGCATATCACACCCCTGGCAGATGCCGGGAAGTGGGGGAAAAATAACCCTTATGCCCCTCCTCCCCCCGCAAAACCGGGGCGAATGGAGGAATATTCCATACCGGGCCCATAATATACGCAGATATCGTCAAAAAAACACTCCAGGCAGTGAACGGAGCCAGGGCTTTGTGAACAGGATATCAACAATTGTTGACATATGTCTGCCATATAATAGGCATATGTTGACATATAATATTCCATATGCTAGCCTATAGGCATATAGAGCCCAAAAAGCCCCGAATACCACTCAAGAGCCGCCAGGAGCAGACCACCATGAACTACAAATTACGCCTCAAGCATCCTTCAGGCGCGGAATTCGAGGCGGAAGGCCCGGCGGAGTTCATCCAGAGCGAGAAAGAAGGCTTTCTTGGCCGGCTAGAGGCGCCCCGCCACACGGCCGGGGCCGAGACGGCCAGGCCGGAGCCGCAGCAGCCCGGAAAGACCCCGGACTGGAGCGCCCTGACGGCTAGCCACAAAGGACTCACCATATTAAAGGAAAAGCGCCACGGCCTGAAGGCCCAGGAAGCGGCGCTGCTGCTGCTGGCAGCCGGGGCCAGCCTCCAGGGCGCCAGAGAGCTAAGCGCGATAACCCTGTCCAAAGCGATAAAGGCCTCGGGATACGCACCGGAAAGACTGGACAGAACGCTGACAAAGGCGCTCCGGGACAGACTGATAACCGCCTCGGGAAGCAAGCGCAACCGCACCTACAGAATAACCGACCGCGGCCTGGAAATAGCCTGGCTTGAAGCCAGAAAGCTCATGGAGGGGCGCTAACAGCGCATCACCCAAGCCACAGAGAGGATCCAAGCCCGCAAGCCAAAAGCCACCGCGAAACGCCGCCGAAACCCGCGAACAAGCAGAAAACACGACCTGAAAGAGCCACGCCCCCGCCCCCTGGATACAACTCACGATAATATATATTATGTTAATAATGCAATCTCCTCCTTTAGCGCGCTCACATCAACAACCACACTAAGTATTTCTTAAAATATCCTTATATTACAATAACTATTTTTCAATATCCAATATCATTTATAGATTTTCATAACTAGCAGCCAGAATGCCCCCTGGCGGGGCTGCCAACCCCGGCGCCCCGAACCCTGAAATCAATTTTTCTGGCAAATTTTTAAAAATGAGTTTTGGAAAAAGAGGCAAATTTTCAGAAAATCGGCCCGCTCTAAAATACCATGAAGAGGCCTCCGTGCCGCGAACCCGGAGCCGCGAAAAGTTGGCAACTTTTTAAAACCCATTTAGCCGGCCCGGATAGGGGAGGTTGAGCAGGGTTTTCCCAGGCCTGAAATACCCCCTATAGGGCCAAATTCCTCAAAATACCAGCAAGCCACCCCCCCTGAAAACAGGCGAAAATCAGCCTGTTTTTCGGCTTTTTCAAAACACTATGAAGGCAATGAGGGGCAAAACAGGCAGAATAAAGGGCGGGAAATAGCCGTTCCGCAAAATACCATGAAGACGGCCAAGACCTCAAAAAGCCCGGGTACGGGGCGATCTAAGGAACTTTGAAAATACCACGAGGAGGAAAAAACCCGCTGCAATTCGCGGATGTCGGGGAGCCGGCGGCCTCATGGTGGGGAATTATCGGGAGAATAAGGTGACCTCACGGCCCAAAACGCCCAAAATCCGGAGATTTGCCCGGATCTCAGGGAAAATGAGGGGAAAGCGGCGCCAGTAAATGTCCGAGAAAGTCCGCCAAGACCTTCTTTCCCCCCTCCGTAAAGGGAAATCCGGCATTTCCGGACAGAATATCCGCCGGGAAGCCGTTAATTACCGGAAGGTCAGCAGTATTGCCGGGATAATTGCCAGGTAGCCGGCCAGAATAAGCACCGGGGAGAGCACCGCCCAGATGTTCTGGCCGTACGGATCGACTTTACCAAGGAGGGAATAGCCGCAGACAATAAGTACCGCGGCCAGCAGCCAAAGCCAGAGGGGTTTCCTCCCCCCCTCCTCTTCCGCCGGAACGACAACCGGCGCCGGAAAAACAGCGCGCGCGGGCTGGTTCGCCTGCGCGCGCTTTGCTTTCGCCTTGTTCCTTGCCATCTGCCGGGGTCCGGGGCGCCGGAAGGGGCGCCCGGGTTATTTCTGGGACAGCCTGGCCTTGAGCCTCTGGACGGTGAAGTCCAGCATGCTCTTGTTGGAGGGGTCCGTCTCGGTGTTGTACAACTCCTGCACGAACTGCAGGCTGCGGGCGTCTCCTACGGCGGCTATTATGTTCATCGACTGGCTGCGCATGCTGAGCTCAGGAGACCTGATGAACTCGTAAGCGGTCATCAGACCGTCGGGCATGCCCATCTTGGAGAGCGCGAGGGCTGCTTCCACCCGGACCGGCGGCTGCTCTGACTTGTCCAGCAGCTTGACGAGCTGCGGCGCGGCCGGCGCATAGCCGATATTGCCAACGGCCTTGATGGCCTCTATCTTGACGTACTGGTCCGGGTCGCCGAGCTGGGCGGCTATGGGCTCGCCGGCGGATTTGGACTGCATCTGGCCGAGCGAGGCGATGGCCCCCCGTCGCATGCTCTGGTCCTCGGAGGCGAGCATGCCGATCATATCCTTCTCGGCTGGAGCGTAATGGATCACACCCAGCGTATGCAGGGCCGCGTAGCGCACAGGCTGAGCGGGGTCCTTGAGGGCCTTTACCAGAGCCGGACCCGTGTTCTGGTCCATAATATAGGAGAGCGATATCGCGGCCTGCTGGCGCACCGCTGGGTCGGCATCCTTGATAAGGACATCGGCCAGGACGGGAGCGGCTTCACGGCTGGTCATCAGCCCCAGCGAATCGACGGCGGACTGCCTCACCAGCGGCGACTGGTCGGAAATGGCCTTTATAAGCGCGGGAACGGCCTTCTGGTCGCGCAACTGCCCCAGCTTCTCCGCGGCCTGGCGGCGTTCCGCGGCGTCCTTGGACTTCAGGCCGGCCATCGCGGAATCAAAAGGGCTCACGGGAGCTTCCTGCTTTGCTTGCGGCGAGACCGGCTTGGTCTGCTCCGCGGCCGGCTTGGTCTGCTCCGCGGCCGGCTTTGCCTTCTCGGCGGCCGGCTTTGCCTTCTCGGCGGCCGGCTTGGCGGTCTTTTTCTTGGCGGCGGGCGCGGTCTTCTTGACCGCGGGTTTCCCGGAAGTCTCCTTGGACGGAGCCTGCGCCTGCAGCAGGCCAGGGACAGCGAACAAGAGTATCAGCAAGGACATCTTATTCATGTTCTTCATATCCTTGAATTCTAGCATAAAATACCTCCCGAGGACCCCCGCCAGGCACCCGGGCTTAGAACAGCGGCCCCAGGTAGAAATAGAATATCCGGCCGCCGTCGGAAGTGCGCACCGCGTAGTCGAAGCTGAGCACCATCTGGAAGGCCTGCAGGATGAAGGTGTGCACGTTGACGCCGGCGCCCACCGCGCTCCTCAGGTCCTTCATCCCGAGGCCGCGCAGCTGGGAGGCTTCGTCCCAGCCGTAGGCCGAGTCCACGAAAATCTTGCCGTAGATCCCCTTGAAGTAAAAATCCGGGAACATGTACCACATGTAGTAGTCCATATCCTTGACCAGCGGGAAACGAAACTCCGCGTTGTCTATCATAACGCCGGGCTTCTCGTAAAGGTCGGATGAGCGGGAAAAGCCGCGCACGCCGCCGAGGCCGCCGAAATCGAAGACGCGCCGGTCCCGGCCGGTGCTCTGGCCGGCCATCACGCGGTTCACGAAGGCGGACCTCTTGGAGAGCGGGAAATACTTCAGGTACTGCGCCATGTAGACGTCGTATATCAGGTTGCCGCCGGCGGTCTCCCTGGCCGTCAGCCAGGTGAACTCCGTCCTCGAGCCGCGCACTGCCGTCAGGTAGAGCCCGTCTACGGTGTCCCGCACGTAGCCGGTCTGCAGGGCGCGGGTGCGCAGCTTCTCGGTCAGGGAGATGTCCTTGTAGTCGTTGCGCTCGTCCTTCACGATGGCGAAGGCTTCCACCCGGTTGTACCGGTCGAAGGGCCAGGCCGTGCCGGCGGCGTGGCGGAAATAGCGCTTGTCGTACTCCAGGCTGTCGGCCGTGGTGAGGCCGTTGTAGGTGAGCACGCTGGTCTGCAGGTACAGCGGCATGCGCCAGCGGTTGTAGGTATAGCTGGCCTGCAGGCTCAGGAAATCCGCTCCGGAATTGTAGTTGAGGTAAAGCGCCAGGTTGTGGCGCCCGAGCATGTCCGAGGCCTGCCAGTAGTTCATCCAGAAAAGTCCGCCGGGGGAGGAGAACAGGAACGCCGGGAAGAACAGGTCCGTGGAAGCCTTGAACCTGTAGGGCCCGTATGTCCCCGAAGAAGGCTTTACCGAGAAGTCCTCCGCCGCGGCCGGGCCCGTCCCCTGGCGCTCGTACAGGAAATCCTCCGGGGCGCCGGAATAGATGTCCACCCCTCCGTTGCGGAAGGACGAGAAGAAGATCTTCCCGCCGGACACGGCCGGCGTAAAGATGCCGCCGAGGCTGCGCGTCATGCGGAAGACGGCCCCCGTCGCGTCGCGCTTGTAAAGCTCGAAATCGTAACCGGCGTCCGAGATGAAATAGATGGACCCGTCGTCAGAGAAGACCGGGTCGTATACGCTGCCGCCCTCGAAATGCACGTCTTCCGGCTTGCCTCCCCGGCGCAGCAGGCAGAGGTCGCGCACCGGGCCGCTGGAGGCGTCGACCTCGCAGGAATAGGCCAATATAGTGCCGTCGGGGGAATAGGCGGGGGAGCTCTCGTCCTGCGGGCTGTCCGTCAGCCTGGCGGCCTTGTCCAGCGGGATATCCCCCCCGCGGGCCAGAAGGGCGACGGGCAGCTCGTAGAGGTCGTTGAAGCCTCCCTTCATCCCGACGAACGCCACTTTTTTCCCGTCGGGAGAGAAAGCCGGCTGGCGCAGCTCGTAGAGCCCGTCCACCGTGGAGCGGCGCACCTTCCCGGTGTCCGGCTCGTAGAGGTACAGGTACTCCCGGTGGTTCTTCTGGCCGCTGAAGGCCAGGTAACGTCCGTCAGACGACCACGCCAGCGAACGCAGGGGCTTCGTGAACCGGCCGTACGGGATGTTCTCGGCGCCGGCGGAAAGCGCGGTCAGCGCGGCCTCCTTGCCGGAACGCAGGTCCCTGATCCTGACCTCCGGGGGATGTCCGTGCCTGGTCGAGAGATAGGCTACGCGCTTGCCGTCGGGCGACGGCGCGGGGGTCATGTTGAACTCCGGGATGTTGCCGCTGCCGCGCGTCAGGCGTTCCCCGTAACGCCACGGCTCCTGCAGTTTCTCGTCGCGCGCCTCCGTGAGGTACTTGAACTCAAGGTACTCCTTGAACTTCTTCTCGAAAGCGTCCAGGTCGCAGCCTATCAACGGCGTCAGCACCGAGCCGGCCTCGTAACGGCTGCGGAACAGTTCCAGCATCTTGCGCGGCTTGTCCTCTCCGTACTGCTCGGCCAGGAAGCGGATGGCCTGGGCGCCGGTCTTGTAGGCGAGCGTGACCTGGTGCGGTTTCAAATGGGAGAACTGGTTGAGCCGGGAAAGGGGGATCAGGCCTCCGCTGAGCACCGCGTCCCTGACGTAAAGCTTCTCGACGGCGTAGTCGCTCATGCCGGTCTCGTACTCGGACATGCCCTCCATCATCCAGAGCGGGTAGATGTAGGTCTTCAGGATGCGGGCGCTTTTCCAGAAGCCGTCTATCAGGACGCTGAACTCCTCTTCGTGGGCGAACTCGTGCTCTATGACGTCCTTCAGCCAGCCCTTGGAACCGTCGGACCAGACCATGAAGCGGTCCTTGAAAGGCTCGGTGAGGCCGCCCACGCCGTCCCCCACGTCGGCGATGGTCGACTGCTCCATGTCGTTGATGCTGCCGTAGAGGAAGAACGGGATGCGCTTGGAAAGGGCGGGGTTCAGGTCGGCGGATTCCCGGCGGTAGGCGGCCTCCAGCACGCCGGAAGCGTACGGGACCCACGGCTCGGAGCCGTCGTAGTAGTGGATGTCGAAATGCTCGGTGGAGTAGATCTTCCAGGCGAAGTCGCGGACGATCACCTTGTTCTCTTCGAGGGCGGAGAGCGGCCTCGCCATCCCCGCCGCGATCAGGAGGGCCGCTGCCGCTTTCAGGAGAATCGGGTTCCTCATCTGTTGACAGGCCGCCGCGCCCCGGCGCGGTCAGCGCTTAACGGAAGCCTTCGCCGCGGCTTTAGCGGCCTTCTCGGCGGCCTTGGCCTCCGCCGCCGCGGCCTTCTCGACCTTGGCCAGCAGCCTCTTGCCTTCCTCATGCCCCGGGTTCACCTTGAGCAGCTCGCCCAGATAACGGGCGGCCGCGCCCAGGTCCTTCGTCCGGCCGGCGGAGTCGCCGGCCATCCAGAAAAGCGATTCCCTGTCGGAGAAGGCCCCGAAGGAGGCCTCGGCCGAGGCCGCCTCCTCCAGCAGCGGCAGCGCGCCGGCGTAATCCTTCTGCTCGTAGCGGACGCGGCCCTCGGCGTAGTCCGCCAGGAAGGCGCCCTGCCCGCCGGAGGCGCGCAGCTCGGCCAGCACCGGGGCGTAATCCCCGCCGCTCTTCCAGAGCGCCAGGGCCAGGTTCTCGAAGAGCACCGGGTCCCTGGAGCCGTCGCGCTTCATGGCCTCGTACTCCCTGACCGCGCCCG
This sequence comes from bacterium, assembly GCA_021812825.1. Next base: position 12,581 of record JAKAMO010000056.1, read on the forward strand.
GAAAGTCCCCGGAGGCGAAATAGAGCTTTGCCAGCAGCATCCTGACCTCGTTGTCGCCGGGATAATTGTTCAGGAAGCGGCGGTACTCCTGCGCGGAGAACTCGTAGAGGCCGACGGCCTGGTACATCACGCCCAGGTAATAGAAGGAGCGGGGGTCGGCCAGTCCCAGCGAACGGGCGTTCTCGAGGTCCGAGATCGCGTCCACGTAATGCGCCGGGCCGAGCCGGAACTTCAGGCGCCCGGCCTCGTCCAGGGCGCGGATATCGTTGGGGTTCTCGTCGAGCCTCTTGCGGAGCTCCTCCAGCCTCAGCTCGGCCTTCGCCTGGTCCGGAGCCGGCGTTCCCAGTCTCGGGAAGTCGCGCCCGGAGGCGCCGCGGCCCGACACGGAAATGTAAAGCGCCGCCAGCACGATGAACAGCAGCATGCCCAGCGGCGCCCCGTAGGAATGAAGTATCTTTTTCAGCGCGGCCGCGGTTCTTTCTTGGCTGCGCTCATAGCTCACCTTCGTCCTCCGAGTTTTCCAGGAGGATCTGGCCCAGCGTCAGCGAAGGAGCGCCCTTCAGGTACTGCGCCATGCGCTTGCGGTCCTCCATCTCCTCGGCGCGCTTCACCGAAAGGACAAGGCGGTATTTCTCATGGTCGATGGCGACCACGACGGCGTTGACTTCCTGGGCTTCCTTGGGCGCGCCGTCGGCGCCGTAGTTCTCGGCCGGGATCCAGGCCTCGGTGTTCTCTCCGACCTTGGCCAGCGCGCCCTCGGGCGCCACGGAGGCGACCTTGGCCTTCACCCGCGCGTAGCGGGCGAAGCGGCGCTTGAGCATGTCCACCGGGTTGGCCATAAGCTGCTTCATGCCGAAGGCGATCTTCTCGTTCTCGCGGTCCACGGAGAGGACCCGGCACTTCACGCGCTGGCCGCGCTTGTAGGTCTTGAGCGCCTCCTGCGGGTTCCTCCAGGCCACTTCCTCCACGCGCACGGAGCCTTCTATCCCCTGGAACCTGACCAGCAGGGCGTCCTCGGTGACCTTGGAGACCACGCCGCGCACCACGTTGCCGGGGACAATCTCGGCCAGCACCTGCGACTTGCGCTGCTTCTCGTCCTCTTCCAGGACCTGGCGGCGGGAAACAACTACCTTGCGGTCCTTCTCGCTGAGGTCGGTTATGTAGAACTTGATCTTTGCGTTCACGGGCAGATAATGCCTGTGGGCCCCGCCGAGCTCCGACAGGGACAGCGGCATGAAGGCGCGCAGGCCGGAGATGTCCACGATGTAGCCGCCCTTGACCGTCTCCACCACCTTGCCCTTCACGCGCTCCTTGGCCTCGAAAAGCGTCTTGACCATCTCCCAGGCGGCCCTTTCGCGGGCGCGGCGGTGCGAGAGCATCGTGTAGCGGCCCTCGCCGCCCTTTTTGTCCAGTACGGCCTGGACCTCGTCTCCGGGGACCGGGGTCTTCTCGTCCGAGAAATCGGCCAGCGGGATCGCGCCTTCCTTCTTCTCGCCTATGTCGACCAGCACCATGTCGGCCGTCACCTGCACCACGCGCACCGAAACGACGTCGCGGGCATTGACCTTCTGGGCCACCTGCTCTTCGGCCTTGAGAAGATCCGCCATCGAGAGCTCTTCTTCCGGTTTCTCGGCGGGGCCGTTCTCGCGGGCTCCCTGCTCGTCGGCGGGGTTGGTCGGGTTGATTTCCATGGGACTACTGCTCCTCTGTTATAGAAAAGATATCGGACATTACGGCTTCAGAAAATCTGGCATACGCCGCTTTAAGGTCCCCGTCTGCCGGAGGCTCGAAAGACCTCATAGCGCCGTACTTAATGGTTATTTTACCTAATTTTGAGAAGTTTTCGCTGTTGAAAATGCGGGCGGCCAGCACCCTGGCGCCAGACTTGTGCGCCATCAGGGCCACTCCCGGCTTAGGTTTGAGCTTCCGGCCCTTGGCGCGGGTGCCCTCGGGGAAGATGACCAGGCAGCCGTCCTGCCTGAGAGCGGTGAGGCAGCCGCGCAGAGCGCCCAGGTCCCCGCCTTCCCTGGCGCGGTCGACCGGGATGGCCCCCCAGTCGCGCAGGAACCGGCCGAAGGGCCAGATCGAGAAAAGCTCCTTCTTGGCGATGATGTTGGGCAGGCGCACCAGCGCGAGGAAGGCCAGCAGGGCCGGCGGATCGGCGTTGGAAAGATGGTTGCAGGCGATGATCAGCGGGCCCTCCGTAGGGATCTTTTCCTGCCCTACGACGCGTATGGAATTGAAGAGCCGGAAGAAAGCCCTCAGCGCGGCGTAGACCGCCAGCAGCGGCAGCGGTCTTTCCTTGTGAGGTCGGGCCGGCATCGTTACTTCTTGAGGGCCTCGAAAAGGCGGACTATCTCCTCCACGACCTTCTCCCGCGGCAGCGTGGTGGAATCAAGGTAATGCGCGTCGGCGGCCTTCCTGAGCGGGTTGTTGGCCCGGCCTGAATCCTGAGCGTCGCGCTTGATTATGAAAGCGAGTATCTCGGAGTAATCGGCCGGCATCCCCTGGCCCATGAGCTGGCCCACGCGGCGCTTCGCGCGCGCCTCGGCGGAAGCGTCCAGGTATACCTTGAGCTCGGCGTCGGGAAAGACGTTGGTGCCGATGTCCCTGCCCTCCATCACCACGCCGCCGGAGAGGCCCGCCGTGCGCTGCATCTCCTTCATGAAGGCCCGCACGCCGGCGAGCCTGGCTATGGCCGAGGAGGCGCGGCTTACGCGCTCCTCGGAAAGCTCCAGAACGAGCACGCGGCCGTCCAGCGAGACGTCGGCCTCGGGGCCGGAACCCCTCGGGAAAGCCCAGCTCACCGAGTTGGCGAGGCCTACCAGCCCGACGTCGTCCTCCAGGTCCCGGCCGAGCTCCAGGGCCTTCCAGGCAAGCGCGCGGTACATCTTGCCCGTGCTTATGAAACGGTAGCCCAGGCGGCCGGCGACCAGCTTGCCCACGGTGGACTTACCTACTCCGGCGGGGCCGTCTATGGCGATTACGATGCCTTCTGGACGCATCACTTCCCCGCCGCCACCTTCTTGGGGATATTGGCTTCGTTGTCCATGCCCATCTTGCGCAGCGGCCGCACCCACTTGGTGAAGTTGGAAGGCTTCAGAGAATACTCGTGCACCAGGCGCACCACCTCGCTTATCGGCTGGTAGTTCTCCCAGTTCAACCGCAGGATGCGCACGCCAGCGTCCTCCATCTCCTCGATGAACTCGTAGTAGTTCTCCTGGAGGCTCTTCAGGTAATAGGGGTCTATGGCCTTCTCCATGTTACGCCCGCGCGACTTGATGCGCGCTATAGAGGTCTCGACGCGGCAGTCGAGGAAGATCATCAGCTGCGGGAACACCAGCTCGCGCAGCACCATGTTGTCGAAGAGGTCCAGGTAGGTGTTGTAGTCCATGTCCGAGATGAACTTCTCCGGGTGGCGGTTCAGCATACGCGCGAAGATCGTGTCCTCCCAGATCGTGCGGTCCTGCACGACGCCACGGATCTTTCCCAGGCTGATGCGGCTGACGAACTCACGGTGCTGGCGGAAGCGGTGGTTGAGCAGCCAGACCTGCATGATCGTACCGAACTTCTTCATGTCCTTGTAGAAGTGCTCGAGGTAGGGATTCCCCCCCACTTCCTCGAGCACGGGCTCGAAGTTGAGCGCCTTGGCCAGCTCCATCGTCAACGTGGACTTCCCGACGCCGATGATACCCGCTATGCCGATGTAGCCTTCTGCGAACATGTTGCCTCCCGAGATCCCCTTTTAAATTTCTTCCCGCCTCAGCTCTTCGTCGGAACGTCCTGCTCTATGCCCTTCACGGCCAGCAGCACGTCGTCCGGGTTGGACGCGGCCTGCAGGATGTCCTCCAGCTTGGCCATGCCTTCCTTGTGCATCTTCACCAGCGACTGGTTGAAGGTCTGCATGCCGTAGAAGCCGCCCTTCGCGATGGCCTGCACCACGGCGTCCAGCGTATTGTCGGCGATCATCTTCTTGACGTGCGGCGTGTTCGTCATGATCTCCACCGCCGGCAGGCGGCCGCCCTTGGTGCAGGGCAGCAGGCGCTGCGAGACGATGCCGCGCAGGCTCTCCGAGAGCTGCATGCGCACCTGCGCCTGCTGGTAGGGCGGGAACAGGTCGATGATGCGGGAAATGGTCTGCACGGCGTTCATCGTGTGCAGCGTGCCGAACACCAGGTGGCCGGTCTCGGCGGCGGTGATCGCGGCCTGGGTAGTCTCGAGGTCGCGCATTTCGCCGACCAGGATGATGTCCGGGTCCTGGCGCATCGCCGCGCGCAGCGCGTCGACGAAGCTGGTGGTGTCGGAGCCGAGCTCGCGCTGGCTGATGATGCACTTCTTCTCGGAGAACGAGAACTCTATCGGGTCCTCGATCGTGATGATGTGCGAGTCCCAGTTCTGGTTGAGGTACTCTATCATCGCGGCCAGCGTCGAGGTCTTGCCGGAGCCGGTTATGCCGGTCACCAGCACCAGGCCGCGCTCGTTCTGCAGTATCTTCTTGATCGAATCCTGCGGCAGGCGCAGCTCCTCGAACGTAGGGATCTTCAACGGGATGTGGCGGATGGCCACGCCGATCTTGCCCTTGTGCATGAAGACGTTGAAGCGGAAACGGCCCAGCTCGCCGCCGTCGTGCGAGAAGTCGCACTCGCGCTTCTCCTCGAAGATCTTCTTCAGGCGCGGCGTCATCAGCGGGAAGACCAGGTTCTCCACCTGGGCCTCGGTCATGTGCGAGGAGTTTATCGGGGTGATCGCGCCGTGGATGCGCAGGAAGACCTGCGAGTCGCCGCGGATATGGGTGTCAGAAGCCTTGTTCTGCACCATCACTTTAAGCAGCAGGTTAAGGTCTATTGCCATGCTCCCTCCGTGAGGCTCACTCCAGCCTGCGCTTGCCGCGGCGCAGGTAGGCGGGCTTTTCCATGTCGTCCGCGGTCGGCGAGGCCGGCTCGAACTGCGGCTGGCCGCCCTCCAGCGTGCGGCGCAGCGGCCTGCCGGAGCGGTCCAGCTCCTTGCGGCGGCGCAGCTCGCCGGCCAGGTCGTTCCGCTTGGGCGTGAAACCGGTGGCGATGACGGTGATCTTTATCTCGTCCCCCAGCGTGTCGTCGAAGGCCTGGCCGTACTTGATCAGCGCGTCGGGGTTGGCGTTCTTGCCGATGTACTCCATCGCCTCGTGGACCTCCACCATCCGGATCTCCCGGGAGGCGGTGAAGTTCACGAGGATACCCTTGGCGCCGTCTATCACCGCGCTCTCGAGCATCGGGGAATGTATGGCGGCCTTCGCGGCCTCGGTATGCCGGTCCTGGCCGGAGGACCGCCCTATGCCTATCAGCGCCTCCCCTGACTTCATCATGATCCTGCGGACGTCCATGAAATCCACGTTGATGGCCCCGGCGCTGGTTATCACGTCGGAGATGCCCTGGATGGCCTGGCGCAGCACGTCGTCCGCCATACGGTAGCCCTCGTCGGAGCTGGTGCTGCGGCTGACCTCGGAAAGGATATGGTCGTTCGGGATCACCAGCAGGCAATCGGCGTGCTTGCGCAGCTCGTTGATGCCTTCCTGCGCCTGCTCGCGGCGCTTCATGCCCTCGAAGGAGAACGGGCGGGTGACCACGCCTATGACCAGCGCGTTCGTATTGCTCTCCTTGGCCACCCTGGCGAGCACCGGGGCGGCGCCGGTGCCGGTGCCGCCGCCCATACCGGCGGTCACGAAGACGAGGTCCGCGTCGGCTACCGCCTCGCGCAGCAGCTCCACGGACTCCTCCGCGGCCGCCGCGCCCTTCTGAGGGTCGCCGCCAACGCCGAGGCCCTTCGTAAGGCCCTCGC
>JAKAMO010000198.1 GCA_021812825.1 bacterium
ATCTGAGCGGCCGAGGGAGAAAAGCTCCAGGCCCGAAGCCGCCAGCCCGTACGGGTCGGGGCCCTCCGGCGTGAAAAGCAGGCCCATCGACGAGGCCATGGCCTCCAGGTCCTTGCGGCGTTTCCAGACCAGATAGAGGGAGCCGGCCCCGAAAACCGCCGCTATGGCGAGGATGACGGCCAGCGGATGGGTCCCGAAAAGTTCCTGCATCAGTTCCCCCCGGCCTTGTTGAGGTCCAGGCTGTCGAGGTTGGACTTCTCGGTCTTCTCGTAGAGCTCTTTGGCGGCCTTGGCCTTGGCTATCTGGTCCACCTGGCCCCTGAGGTAGTTGCCGGCAGCGGTTGCCGGCGGCTTTTCTGCGGGAGCGGCGGCCTGGGCCGGCTCTGCGGCCTTCGGCTGCGGCACCTGCTCCGGCTGTTTCTTCCGGCAGGCCGCGGCGAACAGCAGCCCCGCGGCCGCGCATGCGGCAAAGACCCTCGTTCTCATATTCCCCCCCTCAGATACGGACGATCCTTTCGGCTATCTGCACCGAATTCAGGGCGGCGCCCTTGTAAAGGTTGTCCGACACCACCCAGAGCTGGAACTCGCGCGCCGAGGTTTTGGAGCGGCGCAGGCGGCCGGCGTAGACTATGTCGGTCCGGTGCCCGTTCTCCAGCGGCGTGGGGTAGTCTTCCGGCCTGGAAAAGAACTTCAGCCCCGGAGTCCGCCCGAATTCCTTCTTTATCTCCGCCAGGCCGCAGGGCTTGGAGGTGGTGAACCAGAGCGCCAGCGAATGCCCGCGCAGCACCGGCACGCGCACGGAGGTAACGCTGATGCGCAGGCGCGGCGCGGCCAGGATCTTCTTAAGCTCCGCCTCCACCTTATTCTCCTCGCCGGTATTCCCCTCGGCGTCGAAGCCGCCCACCTGCGGGAAAAGGTTGAAAGCGATGGGACGCGGGAAGCCCTTGCCCTTCAGGCGCGGCACCGCGCCTTTCCTGAGGTAGCCGCGCAGCTCTTCCTCGAGCTCCGTCATCGCGGCTTTCCCGGCGCCGGAAACGGCCTGGTAAGTGGCCATGCGCAGCTCGGATATGCCGTAACGCCTGTGCACCCCCGCCAGCGCCACCGCCGCGCCGGTCAGCGTGCAGTTGGGGCCGGCGATCAGGCGCTTAGAGGGCTTCAGCTCCCCGCCGTTGACCTCTGGGATGACGAGCGGCACGCCCGGGGAAAGGCGGAACCGGGAGGAATCGTCTATGCACCACACGCCGGCTTCCGCCAGGCGCGGCGCGAACTTCTCGGAGACCTCCTCGTTGGAGACGAAGAATACGATGTCGGCCTTTTTCAGCGCGTCGAAGGACGGCGCCGAGCACGCGAGGCGCCGTCCGCGGAAGCGGACCGAGGCCGCCCTGCGCCCGGAGTTGAAAGGGAACAGTTCCCCGACGGGAAAACGCCTGCTCTCCAGCAGGCCGAGCAGCTCCCCGCCCACCATGCCCGAGGCGCCCACCACGCCCACGTTGAATTTCCCGGATCCGGCTTTCACGCTCATTCCTCGGTCCCTCCTTCGGCCGCCGGCTGCGCCGGCGCCGCCTGCTTCATCGGCGGTATGGTTATCTCCTTGGAATAGCCCACGTTCTCCAGGCTGTCCACGGCGGCGGCCCGCAGGTAGAACATGTCCGACGAGATCCCGTCGCGCGCGAAGGTCCAGAAATACGGGGCCCGGAAGAAATAGCGCGTCACCCGCTGCCAGTCGAACTTGTCGTAGGAGACCTCCAGCCAGGCGGCGCGCACGTCCTCGCCGATGGCGGAGAAAGAGACGTTTATCTCCGCCGGGGTGAGCTCCGCCGCGAAACCCTTGATGAAGACCCGGTACTCGTTGAAGGGCACCAGCTTGACGGCCATCGCGGGCTTGATGCCGGAGATCGGGGTCTCGAGCACGCCGTCGCCCGACGGAGCGTTGCCCCTGATGGAACGGTTGACCCAGACGTTCTCCTCGTCCCCGCCGCTCATAGCCGCGGCGATGATAGGGGAGCTGGACGCCGACGTGAAATAGCGGGACGACGACCAGAGCGCGAGGTAGTTGTCCTTGTCGCCGGCGACGCGGGACAGCGGGATCTCGGACCAGACCCACCGGGAGGAGTCCACCCCGTCGAGGGAATCGTTCGGCAGCGGCTCCCGGGGCAGGTCGGCCGCCTCGGCCAGGAAGTAGGTATGGTCCGAGCTGAACGTCGGGGCCTGGTTTATGGCCATGTAGATCTTGCCGGGGATGGGCTCCGTGTCCCAGGAGTTGGGCCACGACGAGATCTTAGCGCGGCCCAGCTTGGCGCCGACGTAGGCCTTGGCGTAGCCGGCGGTGGCTATGGGCGGGAGCTTGACTATCCAGCAGTTGTTGTAGCCGACGTACCAGTCCGCGTGGAAGCCGCCGTCGGCGTAGAGGTAATAGCGCCCGAGGTTGCGCTCCGGGGCGAAGTAGGCCGGCACGAAGGCCTTGGGCCCGGCGGAGAACACCGGCCCGCCCTCCGCGGCCGCCGGAGAGGCGGCGGCGGCGAACAGCGCGGCAGAGGCCAGCAGTAGGTCAGCCAGGCGTCCCATGCTTTACTTTTTTATTATCCGCGTCACCCGGTCCAGGTCGTCGAAGGAGAAGTAATGCACGACGATCCTGCCGTTCTGCGGGCCGGGGCCTGGGCAGACCTCCACCTTGGTGCCGAGCGTCTTCTCCAGCTCGGACTCCAGGGCCAGCACCTCCGGCGTGCGGCGGGAACCGGCGCGGGGCGCCTTGGGAACGCGCGGCCTGTCCTTGTGGAAGCCCTGCGCGAAGCCTTCGATGTCCCTGACGGTCAGCTTCTCGCTGATGATCCGCTGGTAGAACTCCCTTCTCTTGGAGGAATCAGGAATGGAGATGAGCGCCCTGGCGTGGCCCTCGGTTATGACGCCGGCCTGTATGCCCTGGCGGATATCGGCGTCCAGCTCCAGCAGGCGCAGCGTGTTGGAGACCGCCGCGCGGGATTTCCCCACCCTGGAGGCGATATCGGCCTGCGAGACGCTGAACTTGTCCATCAGCTGCCGGTAGGCCATGGCGGTATCCACCGCGTTCAGGTCCTCGCGCTGAATGTTCTCTATCAACGAGAGCCCGAGCTTCTGCTCGTCGCTCAGGTCTTTCCTTATAATAGCGTCTATCTCGGCCAGGCCGGCCAGCTTGCAGGCCCGGAGCCGGCGCTCGCCGGCCAGCACGGTGTACTGCCCGTCGCCGTTGTTCCTCCAGACGGTTATCGGTTGCAGCAGGCCGCCGGCCTTTATGGACTCGGCCAGCTCGGTCAGCTTCTCCTCGTCGAAGATCCTGCGGGGCTGGTAAGGGTTGGGTATAATGGAGCCCACCGGGATCTTCTGTACCATGTCCCCGGAAATATCGTTGTCCCGGACTTTAGTGATAAGGGAGTCTATCCCCCTGCCTAATGCCTTCCTGCTCATTGAATATTCTCCTTAAAATATAAGAACTTTTTGATACAGCGCTAGCCGCCCAGATCGTACTCCAGCTCCGCCTCTTCGTTCACGTAGAGGTCGGAGTTCTTATAGCGGGACACATCCACGCCGCGGCGGGCCAGGAACTCCAGGGCCAGCTCCTTGTAAGCCAGGGCGCCCCGGGAGCTGGGATCGTATACGAAGATAGGCTGTCCGTAGCTGGGAGCCTCTGCCAGGCGGACATTGCGGGGGATTACGGTCTTATAGAGCTTCTCCCCGTAGTACCGGGCTATCTCTTCCTTCACCTGGTTGGCGAGGTTGATCCTGGAATCGAACATGGTTATTACGCCGCCGTCTATCTTCAGGCCGGGGTTGAGGGCCACTTTTATCTTCTCTACGGTGTTCATGAAGTAGGCCAGCCCTTCCATGGCGTAATACTCGCACTGTACCGGGGTAATGACCGCGTCAGCGGCGTTGAGCGCGTTCACGGTCAGCAGCCCCAGGGAGGGCGGGCAGTCTATCACTATGAACTTGTACATCCCCCTCACCTTATCCAGGGCTCTCTTCAGGACGGC
>JAKAMO010000199.1 GCA_021812825.1 bacterium
TCACGTGGGTTCAACCCACGTGATCTGCTTGGAAGGCAGACGTTCTACCATTGAACTACGCCCGCATGCCGTCAAAGAACCGACAAAACAGCCGCTGGCCTAAACCAGCGGAGAAGTTATTATATTTAATTGTCCGCCAGCAGTCAAGAAAAGCGGGACGGAAAGCACTTTCCTTTTTTATATAATGGTTCCCGAGGGGCATTATGTACCAGAAAGACTCGGGCGACAAGAAATATTTCAGGGTGCTGAACATACTGAACAGGCTGAACGAGGGCCCGGTGCGCGTCGCCGACCTCTCGGCCGAGTTCGGCGTATCCGAACGGTCCATACAGAGGGACCTGGAGCGCATCAATCTGACGGGTTTCCACCTGGACACCCCCCAGAAGGGCGTCTACACCTTCGCCGGCGGAGTTTCCCTGAAGAACTTCAACCTCACCAGCGAGCAGCTGTCCGTCCTGGTGCTGATGCGGGAAATGGCCGGGGGCATGGGCGGGGCCATAAAGGACGCTTTCGACAAGGTGTTCGAACGGGCCACGACCGCCGCGCCCTCCGACTCCCCGTTCTACGCCGTCGGACCGCGCGCGCTGAACCCGCTGACCCGCAAGTTCTACGAGGATATAGTCTTCGCGATAGAGCGTGGCAAGAAGCTGAAAGTGCGCTACGCCGCGGCCGCCGGAGAGAAGGAGCGAGTGCTCTGCCCGGTCAAGATACTGGCCAGCGAGAGCTTCTTCTACATGATGGCCTCGGTGGACGGCGGGCGGACAGGCGAATATCCCAAGTTCCGAGTGGACCGCATAAAGAAGCTGGACATACTGCCCGACGAGTTCACCCCCCCCGCTCCGGGAACTATAAAGAAGATAATAGGCACGGCCACCACCATCTGGGGCGTAAACGAAGGAAGAAGGACGCCCGTCGCGATCCGCGCGGAAGGCGCGGCCGCGGATTTCCTGCGCAGCAAGGAGATACTACCAGCCCAGAAGGTCTCCAAACCTGCCGCGGACGGCTCAGTGACCGTGAAGGCGGTCATCCGCCACCCGATGGAGCTGGTGCCGCTGGTGCTGCACTGGATGCCGGAGATAACCATAGCGGAACCGCGGGAACTGCGGGCCGAGGTCAGGAACCGGATAGACTCCTATCTGAAAAAGCAAGGATGAACGCAGCCCCCGTAAAACAGCTCTACCTGGCCGCGCTGGCCGCCTGCCTGGCGCTATCCATAGGCCTGGATCGCGACTGGGAGCGCCGCCTCGCGCTTCTGCCGTACGGTGGAGACCTTACCCGGGAACAGGCCTCCTCGGACGACGAGGACGGAGAGGACGAGGAGGAGACGCAGGAGTACACCTCCCGCGAGAGCCGCAAGGAGACCGGCACCTCCCAGCGCATCTACCGCGCCGGAGCCGAGCTGAAGGCCGACTATCAATTCATCAACTTCAACAAGGACCGCCTGAACGTCTCCTTCGGGATGACGCAGAAGGACTACGGTAACTACCTGAACGGCTACGGCTATACGGACACGGACCTGGCCAAGCTCCGCATCTGGCGCGACTCTACCCGCCAGGAGGTCTGGGAAAAGACCTACCGCGAGAGCGGCAAAGCGGCGGCCGAGCGCGCGATAACCGGCGTGGACATGGACTACGACACCCGCCTGCGCGCGCTGCTGCGCTCCAAGGGTCTCGCGATGCGGCCCGGCAACGTAGTGGAGCCGGACATGCCGGTGATGGTAAAACGCAATGCGCCACTCCTGAAGCCGCTCGCGCTGGCTTTTCAGAAAGTGGCTAACTCCCGCGGGTATTCGGACGAGGACATCATCGGGGGAGTGCTTTCGATGGTGCAGACCGCCATCCGCTACAGGATCCCGAAGAACCTGGAGAACGGCCTGCACACCTGCGGCATCCTGCCGCCCGCGCGCGCTCTCCTGTCCGGCTGGGGCGACTGCGACACCAAGACCGGCGTGCTCGCCTCGGTGCTGGGAAACTGGAGCCAGATGCGCATGGTGGGCATAGCCGTGCCCGGCCATTATCTCATGGCTATACGCCGCCTGCCGGGAAAGGGCGACATGTTCGTGCGGTACGAGGGCCTGGAGTACGTCCTGGTGGAACCGGCTGGCCCGGCCTGGCTGGAGCCGGGGATGGTGGGCGACCACACCAAGACGCTGCTCGCCGGCGCCCAGGGTTACAATGTGGAGCCGTTCTTCTGACCGGCGCTTATTAAGGAGGGTTCATGTTCACTGCTAGAATACTGGTAAGCCTGTTCGAGTTCCTGCTGTCGGTGGTGATGTCAGGGTTCATCATCTACCTCACCTACAGGATCTTCATAAAGGCCAACCCCGATTTCGACATGGAGGTCGAGATCAAGAAGGGCAACACGGCGGTAGGCACGCTGGTCGGGGCTATCCTGTTCGCGGCCTCGATGATACTACAGAAGGGCCTGGGTTCCGTGGTGAGCATGTTCAGGCTCTACGTCACCTCGCCGGGTGAGAGTTCGATAGGCCTGGGCAAGCTGGCGCTACTGTCCACGGCCCACCTGGGCCTTTCAATGCTGCTCGCGGTCATAACCATCTCGGTGACGCTCAGGCTCTTCGGCAAACTGGTGCACAGCCACATGCACGCCGGAGAGGAACTGGAGAAAGGCAACCTGGCGGTAGGCATAGTCCTGGCCAGCGTGGTGCTGATAGCCTCCCTCTACGTGGGCGAGGGCGTCAGCGCCATCACCAAGGCGCTGGTACCGCAGCCCTCCATAGGCCAGATAGAGATAATGCAGTAGCGCCGGCCGGTTCCCGATCAAAGGCGGCCCCGGGGCCGCCTTTTTTCTTTTCCCGAACCCGACAGCCCCTTGGCCGCCTGATGAGCATAGCTCCTGATGCGGCACGGCCATAGGCCAGGCCGCCTGATGAGCATAGCTCCTGATGCGGCACGGCCATAGGCCAGTCGGGTTGCCCATGGAACTTCTTTGCGTCCGGCCTGACCCGACAGACCCTTGTCGGGTTGGCCTGCTATGCTATCGGCATGAACAACAGAAAACACAGGACCATAGTCAGCGCCAAGGCCGGCATACTCGGCGGCAGGCTAAAGGGCAGCCTGCGCGTCTACACTCTCGGGGAAGGCGCGGGAGCGGACCTCTACTTCTCCGTGAAGCTCTGGCAGGCCGCCGCGCTCAGGCAGCAGCGGCTTTCCGTGGCGGCCGCCTACGCCAGGTAAACCTGCGCGCCGCAAGGGGGACTTATGGGGTGGAGCATAAAGGACTGGCTCTGCGGCTACAGGGCCGAAAGGGAGGACGGCGAGATGGTCTTCATCTACTCGCGACCCGCATGGGGCACGGGGATGTCGGGGATACGGCGCTTCTACGAGCTGCGCAGTCGCGGCGAGCTCATCGGCCGCATATCATCGGAGAGCTCCTTAAGGCCTCTCGTGCGTGCGGAATGGCTGGCCGGTCCCGGCCACGCCCTGAACGAGAACGACCTTCTCGAGATAGCCTGCGCCCTTCCCCCCCGCCCTTGATTCCCCGCTGTTATTTGCTAGAATTTCCGCAGGGGCGGAGGGATGGAAAAGCAGAAAGGTTTTCTGGAGCAGAACCTTGCCGAGTCGCAGGGCAAGGACGTCTGCCGCATACTTTTCGACGGTTCTCCGGACGCGATCTTCCTCGCGGATACGGAGACCGGGATCATTATAGACGCCAACCCCGCGGCGGAGCGGCTCACGGGACGCCCCCGGAATGAGCTGATCGGCCTGCACCAGTCGCAGCTGCACCCGGCAAGAGGGGAGAACGCCTCGAAGAGGATATTCAAGGAACATTCGCGCCACGGCAGCGGGGTCATCCACAGCGGCCCGGAGCTGCACTACGTGCTGCGGGCGGACGGGTCGGAAGTCCCTACGGAGATCACCGCCCAGGTGATAGAGATCCGCGGCAAGCGGGTACTGCAGGGCTTCTTCAGGGACGTCTCCGAACGCGTGAAGGCGGAGCAGGCGCTGAAGGAATCGGAGAACAAGTTCAAGACCCTGACCGAG
>JAKAMO010000200.1 GCA_021812825.1 bacterium
CATCACCGCCCGCAAGAAGGAAGAGGCCAAGCCTTTCCTCGAGAAAATGGCCAAGGAGAAGGGCGCTCAGAAGCTGCCTTCCGGGGTCATAATAATCCCGGTCAAGGAGGGCGCCGGCGTCTACCCCAAGGCTGACGACATGGTGAAGGTGCATTACCACGGCACGTTCCCCGACGGCAAGGTGTTCGACTCCTCCGTGGAGAGGGGCACCCCGGCCGAGTTCCCGCTTTCCGGCGTCATCCCGTGCTGGACCGAGGGCGTGCAGAAGATCAAGGTCGGCGGCAAGGCCAAGCTGGTCTGCCCGTCCGACACCGCCTACGGCGACCAGGGCGCCGGCGGCACGATCCCCGGCGGGGCCACGCTGGTCTTCGACGTGGAGCTGCTGGACATCCTGAAGGAGAACCCGATGGCCGCCCTCTCCGCACCCAAGGCCGCCAAGCCGGCGGAGAAGAAGGCCGGGAAGAAGGACGACAAGGCGGCGGACAAGAAGAACTGATCGTTCCGCCCCGACTGAAAGAGCCCCGGATGGCCGGGGCTCTTTCATTTCCGGGCGGCGCGCCGCAGGAGCTTTTCCGCTTCGAGGGCGCCGTAGACCACGGCGGAGAGCGCCAGCGCCAGCGCCAGCTCGCCCGGCGCGAGGGGCGCCGTGCCGAAAAGCCGGTTGCAGACGGGGATATAGATAACGCAGAGCTGCAGCGCCACGGTCAGCGCTACCGCGCCCAGCAGCGCGCCGTTGGTAAGCGGGCCCAGCTCCCACAGCGTCCTCTTCTCGGACCTTATGGCCAGGGCCTGGCCGAGCTGGCTGAGGCAGAGCACCGTGAAGACCATGGTCCGCCAGCGCGCCTTGCCGGCGGCTATGCCCCAGTACTGAGTGCCGAGACAGACAGCGGCCATCAGCAGGCCGGCCCAGACTATCTGGGCGCCCATGCCCCCGGCGAAAAGGCTTTCTCCGGGCGGGCGGGGCGGGCGCCGCATCACGTCGGCTTCGGCCGGCTCGGAGGTCATTGCCAGGCCGGGCAGGCCGTCCGTGACCAGGTTGATCCAGAGTATCTGTATCGGCAGCAGCGGTATCGGCATCCCGAGGAACGGGGCCAGGGATATGGTCCAGATCTCGGCCGAGTTGCAGGTGAGGATGTAGCGGATGAACCTGCGGATGTTCCCGTAGATGCGGCGTCCCTCGCGCACCGCGCGCACTATCGTGGCGAAGTTGTCGTCCAGCAGTATCATGTGCGCGGCTTCCTTCGAGACGTCGGTGCCGGCGATGCCCATGGCCACTCCTATGTCGGCGCGCTTGAGAGCGGGGGCGTCGTTCACCCCGTCCCCGGTCATCGCGGCGTACTGCCCCTTCCGCTGCAGGGCTTTCAGGACCCTGAGCTTCTGCTCCGGGGCTACGCGCGCGTAGACGCGGACGCTTTCCACTTTCGCGAGCAGCTCCTCTTCCGTCATCGTCTCCAGCTCCCGCCCGGTCAGCATGCAGCCGGGACCCGGCGGCGCGATGCCCAGCCTGCCGGCGATGCTGAGCGCCGTCACGGGGTGGTCCCCGGTTATCATCACCGGGACGATGCCAGCGGCCGCGCATTCGGCCACCGCGGCCTTCGCCTCCTCGCGCGGCGGGTCCTCGAGCCCTACCAGGCCGATGAAAGTGAGGCCGCGCTCCGCCGTATCGGGGGAGGGAGCCGGCGGGATGGAGTCCCATTCCCTGAAGGCGAAGCCCAGCACCCGCAGCCCCCCGGAGGCCATCTCTTCCGCCGCGCGCCTGGTCTCTTCCTTTCCGCCGTCCATCCCCAGCACGAAGTCCGAGGAGTCAAGCAGGCTCTCCGCGGCCCCCTTGGTGACGGAGAAGAAGGGCGCGTCCCCGGCGAGCGGGCCGGAGTGGAAAGTGGTCATGGCTTTCCGCCCCGAGTCGAACGGCAGTTCGGCGGCTCTCGGGTAGCGGCGGTCCAGCTCTCTCTTCGACAGCCCGCTCTTCTCGGCCAGTACGCAGAGAGCCGTCTCTGTGGGGTCGCCCGTCCACCCGCCGGCCGCGGGCCGGGAGTCGTTATTAAGGGCCGCGGCGGTCAGCAGGGCTGCCCAGTGCTCCCTGAGTGCTGCGGGGACAGGCCCGCCGGGCGGCAGCATCGCCCCGCCCAGGAAGACCCGCGCGGCGGCCATGCGGTTCTGCGTGAGCGTGCCTGTCTTGTCCGAGCAGATATAGGTGACCGAGCCCAGAGTCTCTACGGCGGGCAGGCGCCGTATCAGCGCCTGCTTGCGCACCAGCTTGGCGGCGCCCAGGGCCAGCGCGATGCTCATGACGGCCGGCAGGGCCTCGGGTATGGCGGCCACGGCCAGCGACACCGCGGTCAGGAACATGAGGCCGGGGTCTTCCCCGCGCAGCAGGCCGGCGGCGAAGACCGCCGCGCAGATCCCCAGTATGGCCCAGGCCAGCTTCTTCCCGAAAGCCGCCATGCGCCGCTGCAACGGGGTGGCCACCTCCTCTTCCTCCTGCAGCAGGCCGGCGATGCGGCCCAGCTCGGTCGCCATTCCGGTGGCGGTAACTACGCCGCTGCCGCGCCCGTACGTGACAGCTGTGCCGCTGTAGGCCATGTTGCGCCTGTCGCCGAACTGCAGGCCGGACTCCGGCAGGACGTCGGCCGTCTTTTCCACCGGGACGGACTCTCCGGTGAGCGCCGCCTCGTCGGTCTTGAGGGCCGCGCATTCTGTGACGCGCAGGTCGGCCGGCACTATCGCCCCGGCCTCCAGCAGCACCAGGTCGCCCGGGACCAGTCCGGCGGCCGGGACAGAGGAGGGAAGGCCGTCCCTGATGACCGAGGCCGTCGGGGCGGCCATCTTTTTAAGGGCGTCCATCGCCTTCTGGGCGCGGTACTCCTGCGCGAACCCCATGGCCGCGTTAAGCAGCACGATGGCCAGTATGACGGCGCCGTCCAGGAACTCGCCGATCAGCCCCGAGACCAGGGCCGCCCCTATCAGTACCAGTATCATGAAGTCCCGGAACTGGCCCAGGAACAGCGAGAGGGGGGAGCGCCCGGGCTTCTCCTTCAGCGCGTTGGGACCGTACTTGGCCAGGCGCGCGGCGGCCTCGCCGGCGGAGAGGCCGGAAGCGGAGGTGCCGAGCCTCTCCAAGAGCCCGGGAATATCCAGCTGGTGCCAATCTGCGGTATCCGGCCGCGCCGGCATTTTACCCCCCAGGGGGATTATAGGAGTTATGGCGCGGGAAAAAAAGCCCGGGGCGCGGAGGTCTCAGACCGCGTCCTGCGGGCGGGGCTTGATAGCCACCGACAGGAAGATGGACCCGGCCAGTATCCCGATGACCACGCAGAGCGAGAGCAGGGCGGGGATGTGGACGTAGGCGGAGAGCAGCATCTTCGTGCCTACGTAGAAAAGTATCACGGAAATGCCTATCTTTAGGAAGCGGAAAAGGTCGATTATAGAGGAGAGCAGGAAGTAAAGCGAGCGCAGGCCCACCACCGCGAAGACGTTCGAGGTGTAGACAATGAACTTATCGCGCGAGACCGCCAGCACGGCCGGTATGGAGTCCACTGCGAAGATCAGGTCCGAGGTCTCCACCACCACCAGGGTGGCGAACATGGCCGTGGCGTACCAGCGGCCGCGCTTCACGAAGAAGCTGCCGTCGGCGACGTCCTTTTCCGCCGGGACGATCCTGGAAAGCAGCCGCAGCACGGGATTCTTCCCCGGGTCCATCTCGCCGTCCTTCTGCAGCAGCATCTTAACCGCCGTGAAGATCAGGACCGCGCCGAAGACGTAGATGATCCAGCTGAAGCTGTTGATGAGCTTTACGCCGGTGAAGATGAGCACCAGGCGCATCGCCACCGCCCCGAGTATGCCCCAGGTCAGGATCTTCGGCTGGTACTTCCTCGGGATGCCGAAATAGGCGAAGATCAGGATGAAGACGAACATGTTGTCCATCGAGAGTGAATACTCGATGACGTAGCCGGTGAAGAACTCCACCATCTTCGTGAAGCCCAGCATGTG
>JAKAMO010000201.1 GCA_021812825.1 bacterium
GAACGACATCAGCACGAAGCTCTGCGCCGCGAAGTTATAGATCTCGTCGGGCTGGGCCTTCTCCAGCGCGTCCATTATGCTGCCCTGCTCCAGCAGGTCGAGCGGCAGGTCCTTTACCTTGCCCTCTATGCCCAGCTCGCGCAGGCGCCAGAGCCCGGCGTCGCCGGCGCGGTCGGCGCCGTACACCTCGTAGCCTTTCTCGAGCAGCAGGCGGGAGAGGTACGCCCCGTCCTGGCCGCGGTAGCCCGTTATCAGCGCTTTCTTCATTTCAAGCTATCCGGGTCGACGTTCACCGCCTTCCCGTCCTTCCAGATCGCTATCGGCCGGCCCTTCTTCCTGTGCTCGGCTATGGCCTTCTTCACCGCCACCTTCATGGCGATCTCGGCCTTGTCCTGCATCGAAAGTCGTTTTTTCATAGTTTGTTCTTGGGGACTATATGGTCAAAAAGCTTCTGGTTCTCCACGGTAACGCTGTCGCCGTGGCCTTTAGCGGCCAGCACCGGCCTGGGGCCGGAGTTGTCGAACAGCATCCAGCTGGAGGCTACGTTCACGTAGACGCCGAAGAAATTGATGATGGACCGGTCGAAACGCCGCCCCACGTCGGAGACCGGCACGTCGTGGCCGCCGTCGGCCACCCGGTTCTTGATGCGCAGGAGCGACAGCGCGGGCGCCGGCACCCAGAGGAAATAGATATGCACCTTGTAGCCTTCCGCCTCCAGGCGGCGGAACAGCCTGCGGTGGGTCTTGCCGGACAGCGTGGTCTCGAAGCCGAAGTCCGCGCCCGTCCGGGAGAACTCGTGTATACGGCTCAGCACCAGGCGCCCCGCCCTTATGGCGGCCGCCGTCGGGTCGAACGGCGAGAGGCCCTGCGCTATCAGGTCCGCGTTGACGAAGTTGGGACACTTGGCGTAGTTGGGCAGGAACTCCCTGGCGAAAGTGGTCTTGCCGGACCCGTTGGGCCCGGCCACCACGTAGACGTTGCGTGCGGGAGCCATCCGGTCAGCAGCTCTTTATCCCGGCGAAGCCGCTCTTCTTGAGCAGGTGCTCGCTCTGGGCCAGCCTCAGGTCGCTGGCGGCCATCTCGCGCACCAGCTGCTCAAAAGTGGTCTCCGGCTTCCAGCCCAGCACCTTGCGGGACTTGGCGGGATCGCCCAGCAGGGTCTCCACCTCGGCCGGACGGTAGAACTTCGTGTCGACGCGCACTATCACGTCGCCCGTCTTTACTTTGGTCTCCATTCCCGGCAGCGGCCTCACCGCCTTCACGAAGCCGGTCTCTTTGACGCCCTTGCCCTTCCAGCCCACGGCGATGCCCACTTCCTTGGCGGCCAGCTCTATGAACTTCCTTACCGAATGCTGGCGGCCAGTGGCTATAACGAAATCGTCCGCCTTCCTGACCTGCAGTATCTTCCACATCGCCTTCACGTAGTCGCGGGCGTGGCCCCAGTCGCGCAGGGCGTTCATGTTGCCCATGTACAGGCATTTCTGGTCGCCCAGCACTATGCGGCCCAGCGCGCGGGTTATCTTGCGGGTCACGAACTCGTCGCCGCGCAGCGGGCTCTCGTGGTTGAACAGTATGCCGTTGCTGGCGAACATGCCGTAGGATTCGCGGTAGTTGCGGGTTATCCAAAGGCCGTAGAGCTTGGCCACGCCGTAGGGGCTGCGCGGGTAGAACGGGGTGGTCTCCTTCTGCGGTATCTCGACCACCTTGCCGAACAGCTCCGACGTGGAGGCCTGGTAGATGCGGGTCTTCTTCGCCAGCCCCAGCAGCCTGACGGCCTCGAGTATGCGCATCGTGCCAAGCGCGTCGCAATCGGCCGTGTACTCCGGCTCCTCGAAGCTTACCGCCACGTGGCTCTGCGCGCCCAGGTTGTAGATCTCGTCGGGCTTTATCTCCGCTATCAGGCGGGTGAGGTTGGTGGAGTCGGTCAGGTCGCCGAAGTGCAGCTTCAGCCGCGGGTGCTTTATCAGATGTGAGATGCGGGCCATGTTGAACGAGGCCGCGCGCCTGCGTATGCCGTGCACCTCGTAGCCCTTCTCCAGAAGGAATTCTGAAAGATAGGAACCGTCCTGACCAGTGATGCCCGTGATTAGCGCTTTTTTCATGTAGCCCGCCCTTCGAGATAAATAGCGACCCGGCCGGCTTCCCGGCCGAATATTATCTAGATTATAGCAAGTTAGGGGGTTTTGCTGTCAGGAGGGCAAGTGACCGGGCGGCAGGGCGGGTCCTGTCGGCGGTTCGTCTCGTCAGGCACGGGGTCTCGCACTGGGCCATGCCCGTGCCGCATCAGGAGCTATGCTCATCAAGCGGCCACCGTGCAGAGCTCGTCACGCAGAACTGTCGCTTCGCTCCATCCCCTCGCCGCGCTACGCAAGCGGCTTCGGTCCGCGACGGCCTTCCTCGCCAAAACCGCCGCCACCCACCCTATCAGATCGTCAACTATGTGAGGGAACTGGTGCCGGTTGTTTGTGGCGGAAGGCCGTCGCGCAGGGCGAGGCTTGCGAAGCGCCGAGCCCGAGCGCGAGCGCGGCCACTGTGTGGCCGATAGCGTGCCTGAGCCACAAACAACCGGCACCAGCTATATCAGATTGTCAGCTCTAGCCCGTCGCGGGCGGCTTCCGCCGCCGGAAAAACCTTGCGGGCTATCCGCATCGCCCTCGCGCGGTCGCCCATCGTCCGGTACCTATCCGCCGAAAAATGCGTCATCACCAGCCGCTTCGCCCCGGCCTCCGCCGCCAGCCGGCCCGCCGTATCCGGATTAAAATGCGGCCACACCGGGTTGCTCTCGCCCGGCCCGTGAGCGCATTCCGTTATCAGCAGGTCCGCCCTGCGAGCCAACTTCAGCGCGTTCGGACAATAACCGGTGTCCGTACAGTAGGCCAGCGTTTTCCCCTCCAGCTTCAGCCGGAAGCCCAGCACCGGGTCCGCGTGCACTAGAGGCAGCGTCTCCACCGCAAACGGGAGTTCCCCCGCCTCCGACGGCAATTCCAGTATCTTCACAGGGTAGGGGAGCTTCTCCAGCGGCACGGTGAAAGGCTTCGCTATAAAGCGCTTCAGCACCTTACGCGCCCCCTTCTGGCCGCAGATGGTCATGCCTTTCTTGAAGCGGAACTTAACTATCGTATGCAGACCCGCTATATGGTCCAGGTGGTAATGGCTGAGCAGGATAAAAACGGGCTTCGTCCCGTCAACGTAATGGTCCAGCTTGTAGAGCCCGTTCCCGGCGTCCAGCACTATGTCCCAGCGCTTGGTCCGGATCAGCGCGCAGACCGCGTTGCCGGTAGCCGCGGTATCGTACCAGCCGTTGGTGCCGAGGAAGATGAGCTTCATGACGGAGCCTTACTTCCTCCCCTTCCCGTAGTTCTTCTCCACCCACTTGCGGTACTCCCCGCTGCGCACCAGCGTCACCCATTCCCAGTTGGAAAGGTACCAGGCCACCGTGCGGCACAACCCCTCGGCCAGCCCGACCGAAGGCTGCCAGCCCAGCTCGCGGCGTATGCGCGAGAAGTCTATGGCGTAGCGCCTGTCGTGGCCGGGCCTGTCCTTCACGTAGGTAATGAGGTCCACGTAGCGCTTCCCGTTCAGGGCCTTGTTGTCCGACGACGGCACCAGCTTCTCCAGCGCGTCGCAGATGCCGCGGACCAGGTCTATGTTCGTCATCTCGCCGTCACCGCCCACATTGTAGGTGCGGCCCGGGCGCCCCTTGTTTATCACGCGCCAGATGGCCGAGCAATGGTCCTCCACGTACAGCCAGTCGCGCACGTTCTTGCCGTCCCCGTAGATAGGCAGCGGCTTGCCCTCTATGGCGTTTATCAGCACCACCGGCAGCAGCTTCTCGGGGAATTGGTAGGGGCCGTAATTGTTGGAGCAGTTGGAGATAGTCACCGGCAGGCCGTAGGTATGATGGTAGGCCATCACCAGGTGGTCGGAAGCGGCCTTGGAGGCGGAATAGGGGCTGCGCGGGTCGTACGGGGTGGTC
>JAKAMO010000202.1 GCA_021812825.1 bacterium
ATACCTGCTGCAGAACGAGAAGATAGAGATCGCCTCGGTCACGCACATCCGCGGCCGCTCGCTGCCGAAGCAGTACATGATAGTGGACGACGCGCAGAACCTGACGCCGCACGAGATCAAGACCATCCTCTCGCGCGCGGGCGAGGGCACGAAGGTCGTAGTGACCGGCGACCCGTACCAGATAGACAACCCGTACCTGGACATCGCGTCCAACGGCCTTACCTACATAGTGGACCGCATGCGCGGCCAGAAGATGTACGGCCACCTGACGTTCACGAAGACGGAGCGCAGTTCGCTGGCGGCGCTGGTGGCAGAGCTGCTGTAGCTCCCAGCGGTAAGCAGGGCGGGAAGGCCGGGCCGTGCCCCGGCCTTCCTTAATTTCGGGGCGTCTGGGCCTTTCGGCCCAGGCCGGCCTGGGCCCTAGGGCCCTAGGCAGCCGGCGGCTATATACTAAAATATAGGTGCGGAAAAGCCGGGACGAAAGCGGGCCGGCGCCATTACAACACAAGGAAAAAGAACATGATCAAAAGATGGTTCAAGACCGCCGTAATGCTTTCCCTGCTGGCGTACTCGCCGCGGGTCTTCGCCGAGCGCCCGGCCGGCGCCGCGCTGGGCGACCTGTCCGGCGCCGTGGTCCTGCAGGGCCTGGACGCCATACCTTCCCCGAGCGAGATAGTGGTCCCGCTGGCCGCGCCCGCGCAGGACGCGGTCCGCGCCTCTTCCCCGGCCCCGGCCCCCGGCCGCTCGCTGACGCCCGTCATCGGCGACCAGAACCGCGCCGCCAAGATCATGAGCCTGATAGGCAAGATCCATAACGGCCAGCCGCTGCCGTACGCCCACGACGGCACCATCTTCACCAACAAGGAAGGCCGCCTGCCGGACATGCCCAGGGGCTTTTACAAGGAGTACACGCTGATCATAGGCGACGGCGCCAGCTCGGTGGTGATAGGCGGGACCACCTATCCCGTGGCCCCGGCGCTGAGCGCCCGCGGAGCGGAGCGGATCATAATCGGCGGCGGCGAGCGGATCTATTACACGCCGGACCACTACGCGCATTTCATAGAGCTGACGATAGTTTACTGAACCATGGCTCCCGGGGAAGAAGGCCTTTTCCTCGACCTGAGAGGTTCGGAAGCGGCGGAGGGATTGGAGAGAAGATTCCCTCCGCCGGACTATTTTATCGCCTACGTGGACGGCGCCGCGGCCGTCGACAAGGCCGGGCTGATGGAGGCCGTCTCCTCCGCTTTCAGGTTCCCGACCTATTTCGGGCGCAACTGGGACGCCCTGCTGGACTGCCTGCGCTCGCTGCCGGACGAGCTCCCCGCGAAGGGCTTCGTGCTGGCGGTCCG
The DNA here is from genome assembly GCA_021812825.1 of bacterium. The sequence goes on from JAKAMO010000202.1 coordinate 1,350, forward strand.
GAACTCCTCTGCCTTCCTGTCCGCCTCCGCCTCCGACCGGGAGGAGTTCGCGGACATGGCGGGGGAGGCCCGGACCTTCCTGCGCGAAAAACGCGCTTCCGACCTGAGGGTGGTCCTTCTCTAGGGGCCTTTCCGGCGCCGCGCCCCGACCCGGGAGAAGCGCGCCGGTCCCCGGGACGCCCAAGTTTGCTATCATCTTTCCTGTCACCCGGCGCCCCGGGCCGGGGCGCGCGGCTATCGTGACATGCTCCGCGCTATGGGTGTCCGTACTATGCGTTCATTATCCCGCTTTTGCGGCCAGAGGCTTTCCGCGGCGACCGCCGGAAGGACCGCGCATGCGTAGGCTGGTCTTCTGCCGGGTCCTGCCGGCCGCGCGGCTGGCGAAGCTGCTCCGCGAATTCCCGCCCTTCCCGGGCGGGGAGGCCGCCCCGTGCTGCGTCAGGCAGCTGGCCGACGGCTCGCTGCTCCTGGACCGGACCGGGGATATCAGGCAGCTGGTCTTCCTGGAACGCGACGCCGGGGGCGCCCGCCTGAAAGAGCGCCTGTTCCACGAGTCCGGCGACCTGTCCGCCGGCAGGAGCGTGGATTTCCGGCTTTTCGGAGTAGAACTCTTCCGGCGTATCTCGGGCGAGTTCGAACGCCGCGGGCGGTTCGGCGCGGCCGCGGCGGAGCTGAGCGATTTCGCTCCGGTGCCGGGGGCCTTCTTCCGGGGCTTCCTGTCGGTCCCGCCGCTTTCCGGGCGTTCCCTGTCCGCCGCGGTAGACGCTTCCCGGAGCGCCTCGCTGCTGATCGGCGACGAGGAGTGCTGGTTCGACGTGGCCAACCACATAGAGCCGTTCTGCCTTTCCTACGCCGCCCCAGCCGGGGATGCGCTGGACCCGTACGACAGGTCCCGCGGCGCGCTGCGCGGCGAATACCTGGGGTACCGGGCCGACAGGACCTTCTTCTATCCTCTGGGCGACGGCGAGATGCTCACCGGCTGGGCCGGCCTGGGGGAGGCCGCCGGGCGCGCCGGCAAGGCCGCCGGCGGGAAGGCCGGCGTGGTGCTGGATTCCGGCTGCCTGGCGCAGGTTTGCGGGGTGGATCCGCGCGGCGTGGCCGACGGGCTGCGTGCCGCCGGGGCCGCTTTCGTGACCCTTACCACGCCGGTCTCGCGGGCGGAACAGCCTTTTCTTTCCGGGGACCGCGCCAAAAAGCGCGGGGCCAGGCGCCCGCGCTCGGTGGACTTCTTCAACGCCGTGGACGACGGGTTCCGCGCCGAGCTGCGCGCGCTTTGCGCGGCTGCCGGGCTTTCGGTTAACTCCTTCTGCCTGCCGGAGTATTCCCGCGCGCTGGCCCCGTCCTACGGCCGCGGCGCCGTGGCGGTGGTCTTCTCGTCGGCGCGCAACGCGGGCGCCGTCAGGTCCGTGCTGGGAGGGGGCGCGCCGCTGCTGGGCGACGAGTGTTTCGGCCCTGCGCAGATGTCCCGCCTGGCCGCCCGGCTGGCCGCCGCCGCCGGCGTCCGCGCGGCCCGCGCCTTGCCCGCGGACCGGCTCTGCCCGGGCGCCGCCGCCCGGCTGGCGGCCGTCAGGCGCGCGTTCCGCGGCCTCCGCGCCGCCGTAGTACTGGAAGCAGGCGAACTGCATCAGGCCCTCGGCTGCCGCGATCCGCGCTTGCGCGCGGATATAACCGCGGCCTCGTTCCTGTCCGGCGCGGACATGGCGGAGGCCCCGCTGGAGACTTCGGCCAGGCTGAGGGCCCTGCGCGAGGACGCGGGGCTTGGCCTGGATTTCTTCCTGCTGGCCAGGCGCCCCCCGCTGCCCGGGATCCGCGCCGCGATGTTCCGCGCGCTCAGGGCGGCTTTCCCCGGTTCCTCCGCGCGCATTTTCGGCACGGAGGACGCGCTTTACGCCGCGCTCGGCTCGGGCAGGCAGCGCGGCGTCTTCTCCGGGTACCGTTTCGACGACAGGGCGCTGGAGCGCGGCAGGATGCCGCTGGACCTGGAGCTCGTGGGGCAGGGCGTTTCCGGGGCCCTGGCCGGCTACGAGATCCTGGCGCGCAAGCTGTCCGCGGGGCTGTTCGGATGAAAAAAAACATGGAGACCGGGGATTTTTCCCAGCCGGCGGTTTACCCCTACCTGCTCGGCGCCTACGCCTGCGTCAACGCCGTGCCCGGGGTCACGATGCTGGTTGACGGCCCGAAATGCGCGGAGGCTAAGGCGGAGTACCTTTACGGCAGCGGGGACCTGTTCTCCGACCTGCTCGGACATTCCGCCCCCAACAGGGTCGTCTGCACCGGCACCTCTCCGGAGCGGATGACCGCGGACCCCGAAAGCGGGATCGTCGCGCGCGCCGGGAGGATGCTGGAGACCTCGTCCCCGGAGGCGTGCCTGCTGGCGCCCATGCCGTTCGCGGCCGTGGCCGGCCTGGATTACGCCCGGGCGCTCGGGCCGCTCTTCTCCTCTTCCGGGGTGCCGTTCTCCGCGCTGCCAGGCAGCTCCCTTTCCGGAGACTGGCTGGCGGGCTACGGCGACGCGCTGGCGGCGCTGGCGGGCATAATGCCGCTCGGGCGGGCCGCTCGCCGCCCCCGGAAGGTGGCGGTGGTGGGCAATCCGATGTACCGCAGGGAATACGACTGCCTC
>JAKAMO010000057.1 GCA_021812825.1 bacterium
CGAGCATTCCCTCAGCGCCATTTACGACATCGCGCACGGCGCCGGGCTGGCCATAGTGATGCCGGCCTGGTTCCGCCACCACCTGGAGACCGACGGGCCCGCCCGGCTGGAGAGCTTCGGCCGCGCGGTCTTCGGCGTTAAGACGGCCGACGGGACCATAAAGGCCTTCGAGGACTTCTTCCGCAAGGCGGGCGCCCCGGTGAGGCTGAAAGAGGCGGGCATCCCGGCCAAGGACATACCTGAGATAGCGCAGAACGCCATGCAGCTCATCCGCCTGTGGGGGATGAAGCACGAGCAGCCCGAGATAGAGAAGATCCTGCGCAACGCGAAGTAGCGGCTACTGCCAGTGAGGAGCGACGAAGCAGACGCTCAAAGACAAGCCGACTTTTCCAGAAGGGAAAAGGCCCGGCGATTCCCGGCTGCGACTGCGTCGCTCGCCGCTCCTTAATCTCGATCCGGACTTCCCCGGCCAGATGTTTCATTACTTATGCTCAGGCCAGTAATGGACCATCCCATTTCAATTATGTTATCCTGAGGCAGGGGTGGCGGCATGCGGAAAACCCATCTGCTCATCATAGACGACGACGCGGCCTGGACCAGGATCGCGGCGGAATTTTTCGCCAGGGCCGGTTACACGGTCGGTTCGGCCGCGACCTGCGCCGAAGGACTGCGGCGTCTCAGGCTGGCCCGTCCTGACGCCATACTGCTGGACTTCCACCTGACCGACGGCGACGGCGGCGAAGTCTGCGCCGCCGTGCGGACCGACTCCGAACTTAAGAAGGTGCCCGTAATAATGGTAAGCGCCGACCCCACGCAGGAGGCCGACGCCTACCTGCTGCACCAGGCGGACGCCTTCGCCCTGAAGGACGGCAACTTCAACAGGCTGGTCGGGGTTGTGGAGGCCCTTCTGCGCCGCGTGGGCTGGGAGCGCGGCATAACGGAAAAAGGCGACATACGGCTGGAGGCCGACGGCGGCAGGGCGTACAGGTCCTCCAGGCCGCTGCCTTCCCTTTCTCCGGAGCAGTTCCGCCTTTTCTCGCTGCTGCTGGACAGGAGCCCGGCTTTCGTCACCGAGGAGGAGATAGCCCGGGTCGTATTCAATTCCGACCGTTCCCCGGAACTGGCCGACGCCATACGCGGGCTGATCTACCGCCTGCGGCTCAAGCTGGGCCGCCGCCTGGGCAGGCGCGTGAAGAACAGGAGCGGCCGCGGCTGGATATACCTGCCGCCCCGGCCGGACAAAAGGAATTCCGCGCCAGGTTCTCCGTAGTAAAACAAAAAAAATACTCACGCCGCCGTGATTGACATTCCCGCCAGTCCCTGCTAAATTTGTAGTGGGTGGCCGGTCCGCCGCACTTTCCCGGAACGGGATACGCGGCGGGCCGGCGGGGGGATATTACGGAACAGTTCATCGTCTTTTCTCTGGACGAAAATCGCTACGCGCTGCCGATCTCGCGCGTGGAAAGGATAGTGCGCGCCTTCGAACCCGCGCCGCTGCCGAGGGGCCCGTCGGAGCTGGCAGGCCTGCTCAATTTCCGCGGCAGGGCGGTCCCGCTGCTGGACATCAGGCGGTTCTTCGGGCTGCCGGGGAGGGAACTGGGCCCGGCCGACTATTTCATCCTCGTCACCGCCGCCGCCGGGAACTGCGCGATAACCGCCGATTCCGCGCCGGAGCTGGCCGCGGGCCGCCCGGAAGACCTGCTGCCCGCCGGCGAGATCTTCCCTGAGTTGGGCTGCGTCGAGCGCGTCCTTAGGACCGGCGACGGCCTGATACCGGTCTGCGACGCCGCGCGGTTCCCCGGCGGCAGAGAGGAGGCGGCGGCCACGCCCGGGCGCGCGCCTGGCACACCATGACGCCGCCCGTCCCCGCCTGCATGCTGGAGGAGTTCGTGGCCTTCGTGGCCGAACGTACCGGCCTCCATTTCCCTCCGGAAAGACTGCCGGACCTGGAACGCCGCGTCGAGCAGGCGGCCTGCGAACTGGGCTATCCCGACGCCGAGGCCTGCGTCCGGTCCTTCCTGGACTACCCGCCGGACAGGGAGCGGCTGGAGACGCTGGCGGGCCGCCTCACCGTGGGCGAGACCTATTTCTTCCGCAACGGCGCCGATTTCGCCGCGATAGAGAATGGGATCTTCCCGGAGATCATGGCTTCCCGCGGCGGCCAGGACACCACCCTGCGCGTCTGGAGCGCCGGCTGCTCCACCGGAGAGGAGCCCTACTCCGTGGCCATGCTGTTCGACAGGCTGGGAGCGCGGCGCGCCGGCTGGGAAGTGTCGATACTCGCCACCGACATCAACTCCGCGGCCCTGCGCCAGGCCCAGCGCGGGCTCTACGGGGAATGGTCCTTCCGCGGCGTGCCGCAGGCGGTAAAGGAGAGATACTTCACGGCGGCGGCGGACGGGAGGCTTGAGCTGGCGCCCCGCATAAGGGAGCAGGTCAGTTTCGGCTGGCTGAACCTGGTGGAGGATTCCTACCCGTCGCTGATCAACGGGACCAACGGCATGGACCTCATCATCTGCAGGAACGTGCTGATGTACTTCCGGCCCGACCTGGCCGCGGCCGTGCTGCGCAGGTTCCGCGACTCGCTGCGCGACGGCGGCTGGCTGATACTCGGGGCCATAGAGGCCCCCGTGTTCGCGCCGGAGGCGGCCGAAGGGGAGGCCGCGCTGGCCGGGAACGAGCGTTTCCACGGCGTCACCGTCTACAGGAAGACGGAAAGAGCGCCTCTGCGGCGGCCCCGGCCGCATGAGCCCGAAGCGCGCCCCGTGCGCGAGGCCCCGCCTGTGCGCCCAGGACCGCCGCCCGAAGCGCCGGACCCGCTCGGGGAGGGAGAGACCTTTTACTCTAAAGGTCTTTACACAGAGGCAAGCGCCCGCCTCGAGAGGCTGCTGGCGGCGGAACCGCGCAATAAGGCGGCGTTGATGCTGATGGCCAGGATAAGGGCGAACCTGGGCGATATTAACGGCGCCGCGGCCTTCTGCTCGAAGGCCGTCCTGGCCGACAAGCTGGACCCGTTGCCCAGGTGCCTGCTGGGAGACATACTCCAGGAGGAGGGCCGCTACGAGGAGGCTGAGACCTCGTTCAGGCACGCCGTCTACCTGGAGCCGGGCCATGTGATGGCGCATTTCGCGCTGGGGAACCTTTCGCTGCGCGCGGACAGGCCGGCCGAAGCCCGCAGGCATTTCCTGAACGCCGCCGAGCTGGCCGGCCGCCGCGGACCGGACGAGCCGCTGCCCGGTTCCGACGGCCTGTCCGCCGGGCGCCTGGTCGAGCTGGCGCGCGCGGCGCTGAAGAGGTGCGCGGATGACTGAACAGCGGAAGGGCGAAGCGGAAAAGAACCGCGAAATACTGCGCAGGCGCGCCGCCGCCATGGCCGCCAATGTGGAAGCGCCGCGGGCGGCGGCGGACAGGTACCTGGAATTCTCGCTGGCCGGTGAACGCTACGCCGTGGACCTGGCGCTGGTGCGCGAGGTCTGCTCCGGCAGGCGGATAACCGCCATACCCGGTTCCCCGCCCTTCATGGCGGGAGTGGCCAACATCAGGGGCCAGCTGCTGCCTGTGGCGGACCTGGCGCGGCTCTTCGGCATGAGCCCGCAGGCGGCCGGGGAGAAGATAGTGGTCCTGCGCGCCGCGGCCGCGCGCGGCGGGCCGGCGGAGCTGGGCATACTGGCCGAGACCGTGCTGGGGGTGGCGGATATCCCTCCCGGCGCGATACAGCCGGCGCCGCAGGGTTTTTCAGGAATATTCGGACAATACCTGGGCGGGGTGACCGCCAGCGGACTGATAATATTCCTGGCGGACAGATTCCTCGGCGATGAGAAGATCATGCGGCGCCAAGAGACGGAACAGGGCAGTTATTGACAGGCGTCCGAGTAATGTCCGGGATGGCCGGGCGATACCGGAGCGGAACAGGGAGCGGGGAACGCGCATAGCGTAGATATGAAAGGGACGAACGGCGCGGTTGCGTTCATCTCAGATCCAAGTCTCCGGCGTGGGACATTACTTGGGCGGCTGTCAGCAGGACATATCGGAGGGATATAACATGACATGGTCCATCGGGAAGAAGATCGGAGCAAGTTTTGGTCTGGCGCTGACGCTGACGATAATCGTGGGGGTCAATTCATATGTGGCCCTGAACGGAACTATCGAGGCCGGCTCATGGAAAGCGCACACTTACGACGCGCTGGCCTGCCTCGAGAAGCTGCTTTCGCTGCTGAAGGACTCCGAAACAGGACAGCGGGGCTTTCTCCTCACGGGCGATGAACGCTATCTCGAGCCCTACAAAGACGCCCTCGAAAAGATCGACCGGGAAGTGGAGGACTTCCAAAAACTGACTGCGGATAACCCGGCACAACAGCGACGGGTTCCCATGCTTAAGGCCAAAGTCGCGGAGAAACTCTCCGAACTGGACCAGACGATAACGACACGCCGGGCAAAAGGTCTGGAAGCGGCCACGCAGATCGTCCGGTCCGAAAAGGGAAAGAGAGTGATGGACGAGATCCGGACGCTCATCGGGGAGGCTGTAGCCGAGGAAACCGCGCTGCTGGCGCAGCGCTCCTCCCAATTGGATACGGATACCCGGAAAGCCGAATTAGTCATTTTATGGGGAATACTCCTTTTGGCTGCGCTGATGGTGCTGCTGGGGTTCCTGCTCAGCCGGAACATCGTCGGGCCGCTGGCGGACATAGCAGGCGCGGCCGAAGCTATTTCCAGGGGGGAGATGGCCGCGGAACTGCCTTCGGCCGGGCGCGATGACGAGGTGGGGGCCCTGGGCAGGGCTTTTACCCGCATGACGGAGTATCTGAAGAACATGGCCGGAGCGGCCGAGCGGATAGGGAACCGCGATTTCCGGGCGGAGATAAAACCTCTCTCCGATAAAGATCTGCTGGGGAACGCTTTTCGTTCCATGACAGGCAACCTCAGCGCAATGACCAAGGACATACAGGGCGCCACGCAGGTGCTGGCCTCCTCCACCGGCCAGATGGCCGCCTCCACCGCCGAGACCGCCTCCACCGTGGCCGAGATAGCCACCGCCGTCAGCCAGACCACCGCCACCGTGGAGGAGGTCAAGCAGACCGCCCAGCTCTCCAGCCAGAAGGCCCGCCAGGTCTCGGAATCCGCCAGGCAGGTATCGCAGGTGGCGCAGGACGGCAAAAAGGCCGTGGCCGGGATGACCGAGGGCATGGTCCAGATAAAAGGCCAGGTGGACTCGATAGCTCAGAACATCGTGCGCCTCAACGAACAGAGCCAGACCATAGGCGAGATCACCTCCACCGTCAGCGACCTCGCCGAGCAGTCCAACCTGCTGGCCGTCAACGCCGCCATAGAGGCCGCCAAGGCCGGCGAGCAGGGCCGCGGCTTCTCCGTGGTGGCGCAGGAGGTCAAGACCCTGGCGGACCAGTCCAAGAGCGCCACCGCGCAGGTGCGCACCATACTCGGCGAGGTGCAGAAGGCCATCAGCTCGGCGGTGATGGCCACCGAGCAGGGCAACCGGGCCGTGGAGGCCGGCGTGAAGCAGTCCGCCGTGGCCGGCGACGCGATAGCCAGGCTGGCCGAGAGCATAGCCGAGGCGGCGCAGGCGGCGGGGCAGGTGGCGGCCTCCAGCCAGCAGCAGCTGGCCGGCATGGACCAGCTGGCGCAGGCGATGGAGAACATAAAGACGGCCACCGCCCAGACGGCCACCGCCTCCAGGCAGACCGAAACCTCCACCAAGGACCTGCAGCAGCTCGGCCAGAAGCTCAAGCATCTCGCGGACCAGTATAAGCTCTGACCATGCAGCGCGACGACGAAGGACTCAGGAGGAAACTGCTCCTCACGTACCGCGGCGAGGCGGAGGACCACGTCCGCGAGCTCAGGTCGGGGCTTATGGGCCTGGAGAAGCCCGCCGCCGGCGCGCTACCGGGAATACTGGAAACGGTGTTCCGCGCCGCCCACAGCCTGAAAGGAGCGGCCAGGGCCGTGAACGAAAGGGAGACCGAAAACCTGTGCCAGGCTCTGGAAAGCGCGCTGGCCGGACTGAAGAGAGCCGGGACCGCCCCGGAACCGCCGCTGCTGGACACGCTGCTGGCCGCGCTGCGCGCGCTGGAGGGACTGACCGCCTGCGCCGGCGACAAACCTGCGGAGCTGCTCAGGACGGCCGCGGAGATGACGGCGGGGCTGGAAAATGCCACGGCCGCGCGGGGGGCCGCCGTTCCGGCGGCGCGGCCGGCAGCGCAGACCGCGACCGGCGTGACGGAGTCAGAGCCAGCCTCCGAGAACGTGCGCGTGCCGCTGGCCACGCTGGAGTCGCTGCTGAGGCAGACCGAGGAGATGCTGGCCTCCAAACTCTCCGCCGGCCAGCGCTGCGGGGAACTGAAAACCCTGCTGGCCGAAGTGTCCCGCCTGGTACGCGATTGGCCGGTCGCGAGGAGCCCGGGGGAAGAGGGACCGTTCGAAGGCCTGCGCGGCAGGTTGCGCGCTCTGGAAAAGGGCGGCCGAGCGCTGCTACAGGCCATGGAACAGGACCAGCGCGCGCTGGCCGCGCGCATAGACCTGCTGCACGAAGAGATGAAACAGACGATGATGCTGCCTTTCTCCACGCTGGTGGAGGGCTTCCCGCTGTTCTTCAGGGAAGTGCTGCGCAGCCAGGGGAAAGAAGCCGACCTGGTCATGGAAGGGGCGGAACTCTCGGCGGACCGCCGCATACTGCAGGAGATGAAGGCTCCGCTGCTGCACCTGCTGAGGAATTCAGTGGACCACGGGATAGAGAAGCCTGAGGAAAGGCTGAAGGAAGGCAAGCCCGCGCGCGGACGCGTATCAATAGCGATAACGAAGAGAGAAGGCAACAAGGCCGGAATAACGATACGCGACGACGGCGGCGGAATAGACGCCGTCCGCGTGACGGCCGCTGCGGCCAGACTGGGGCTGCTGGACAGCGAGACCCTGGAAAGGGGCGGGAAGGCCGCCGCCGAGGCGCTGATCTTCCGGTCCGGCGTCTCCACCAGCCCGATCATCACCTCCATCTCCGGCCGCGGCCTGGGCCTGGCCATCGTGCGCGACAAGGTGGAAAGGCTCGGCGGCTCGGTCGCGGTGAAAAGCGCTCCGGGAGGAACGGCTTTCAGCATAACCCTGCCGCTGACGGTCTCCACCATGCGCGGCGTCCTGGTGGAAACCGGCGGAGAGGTCTTCGCGGTACCGCTGGCGCAGGTGGAACGCGTGGGCCGGGCCGGCCCGGGCGACCTGCGCACGGTGGAGGGCCGGCCCGCCGTCTCCTCCGGCGGCCGGGAGTTGCCCCTGGGCGAGCTGGGGACGGCGCTGGGCCTGCCGCCGCCGAGGTCTGGCGGGCGCGGCAAATACGCGCAGTTCGTAGTGGCCGCCTCCGGCGGCGCCAGGCAGGCCTTCCTGGTGGACGAAGTGCTGACGGAACAGGAACTGCTGGTGAAAGGCCTGGACGAACCCCTCTCCCAGTCGCGCGGCGCCTCCGGGGCGGCCGTGCTGGGCAGCGGCCGGGTGGTGGCGATGCTGAACATGCGCGGCCTCATGGAAGGCGGCGCCGCGGCCGCTCCCGCCCCTGCCGCCGGCAAGCCCGGCCCGGAGCGCAAGAGGAGGGTGCTGGTGGTGGAGGACTCCGTCACCTCGCGCACGTTGCTGAGGAACATCTTCGAGGCCGCCGGCTACGAGGTCCGCACGGCCGTGGACGGGGCTGCGGGATTCGAACTGCTGCGGTCGTACCGGTGCGATCTCGTAGTCTCCGACGTGGACATGCCGCGGATGAACGGCTTCGAGCTGACCGGAAGGATAAGGAAGGACAGGGACCTTTCCGCGCTGCCAGTGGTGCTGGTGACCGCGCTGGAGTCCGACCGCGACAGGGAACGCGGCATAGACGCCGGCGCCAACGCCTATCTGGTCAAGAGCCGCTTCGACCAGAGCGACATTCTGGAGATAGCCGGGAGGCTGATACGATGATAAACGTGCTGATAGTCAACGACTCGCCCACCGCGGCCGAGCTGCTCAGCCGGCTGCTGGAAGCGGACCCTGAGATACACGTGGCCGCCCTGGCGCGTAACGGCCTGGAAGCAGTGGACCTGGCCGGCAGGGAACGGCCGCACGTGATAGCCATGGACGTGCACATGCCGCGGATGAACGGCTTCGATACTACGCGCCGGATAATGGAGACCTCGCCGGTGCCTATAGTGATAGTGGCAGGCAGTTCGTCCAGGGACGACGACGCTCTCCTTTTCAAGTCGGTGCAGTCGGGAGCCGTAGCCTGCGTACGGCTGCCGCCAGGCCCGCTGGCGCCCGGGCACGCCGAACAGGCCCGGGAGCTGGTGAGCACTATAAAGGCCATGTCGGAGGTGAAGGTGGTGCGCCGCTGGCCGTACGCCGGCGACAAGGCTGGCGCGGCGCCTCCGGCGCCGGACCTGCGCGCGGCGCCGGAGACGCGGGCAGTGGCGGTGGGCGCGTCCACCGGCGGGCCGGTGGCGCTGCAGGCCATACTGTCGCGGCTGCCGGCGGGCCTGGGAGCGCCGGTGGTGGTGGTGCAGCACATGTCGCCGGGCTTCATGCCCAGCCTGGCGCAGTGGCTGGCAATATCCACCCCGCTGGAGGTGAGGATAGCCTCACATGGAGAAACGGCCCTGCCCGGCCGCGTTTACCTGGCTCCGGACGGGCGGCACCTGGAACTGGACGCCGGCGGCCGGACGCTGCTGGCGGACGGGCCGCAGGAGAACGGCATGCGCCCGTCAGTGTCCCGCCTGTTCCGTTCTGCAGCCAGGAGCTTCGGCGCCCACGCCGCCGGCATACTCCTGACCGGCATGGGCGAGGACGGGGCCGACGGCCTGAAGGCCATGCGCGACGCCGGCGCCGTCACGATAGCGCAGAACAGGGAGACCTCGCTGATCTACGGCATGCCGGGCGCGGCGGTGAAAGCGGACGCGGCGGCCTACGTGCTGCCGCCGGAGGCGATAGCCGCTGCAATAACCCGGCTAATAGCGCGGGGACGGAACGGAGACCGATATGGAAACTGAGATGAACATCCTTATAGTCGAGGACAGCCGCACCCAGGCGGAACTCCTGGAGGAGATCCTTAAGAGGGAGAACTACGCCGTCTTCCGCGCGGAGGACGCCGCAGGAGCGCTGCGGATGCTCCGGGAGCGCAGCTACGGCGTGATATTGAGCGACATCGAGATGCCGGGCATGAACGGCTACGAACTCTGCCGCAAGATCAAGGACGACCCCGCCACGAAGGATATCCCGCTGATCCTGCTGAGCGTGCTCTCGGACCCCAGGGACATCATACGCGGGCTCGAATGCGGGGCGGACAACTTCGTCACCAAGCCGTTCGAGCCGGATTACCTGCTGTCCTGGATAAAGCATCACCTGATCAACCGGGAACTGCGGCGCGGCGGCGGCGCGCGCGCGGGGCTGGAATTCTACTTCGGCGGACGCAAGCACTTCCTGTCTTCCGACCGCATGCAGATACTCGACATCCTGCTCTCCACGTACGAGGCCGCCGTCAAGAAGAACCGGGAGCTGCGCGACGCCCAGAAGGACCTGGAGCGGCTCAACAGCTCCCTGGAAAACCGCGTGGCCGAAAGAACGGCGGAGCTCCTGCGGGAAGTGGAGGCGCACGCCAGGACGGAGAGCGACCTGATAGTGGCGAAGCAACGCGAGGACATGGTGCTTCGCACCGTCCCGGCGGCCTTCTTCTGCGCACGCCAGACCGACGGCGGCCTGAGCCTGGAGTGGGTGAGCGAAGGAGCCGCGAAGCTCTGCGCCTGCCGGCAGGAGGATCTTCTGAGAGAGCCGGATTTCTGGTTCTCCCGAGTCCACCCGGAGGACCTGGAACGCGTCAGGGCGGACTTGGGGCGCCTGGCAGTGACGGGAACCGCCAGCACCGAGTACCGCTGGCGGGTCACCGGCGAGGATTACCGCTGGCTGCTCGCCAGCGTCAGCCTGAGCGATGGGAAAGTGCTGGGGCTCTGGCTGGACATCTCCGAAAAGCGGGCGCTGGAGCTGCAGTTGAGACAGGCGCAGAAGATGGAGGCGGTGGGCCGCCTCGCTGGCGGCGTCGCGCACGACTTCAACAACCTGCTGACCGCAATAGACGGCTACGCCGACTTCCTGCTGCGCAGCATGCCGCAGGAGGACCCCAGACGCGCCGACGTCGGGGAGATAATCCGGGCCGCGGGGACCGCCGCTTCGCTGACGCGCCAGCTGCTGGCGTTCAGCCGGCGCCAGATCTTTAAGCCGCGCGTCGTGGACATCAACTCCACGGTCCTGGACACGCAGAAACTGCTGAAACGGCTGATAGGCGAGAACATCGGAGTGGCCCTGGACCTGTCCAGGGAGGAATGCCGCGTGAAGGCCGACCCCGGCCAGCTGGAGCAGATCGTGATGAACCTCGTGGTCAACGCCAGGGACGCCATGCCGGACGGCGGCAAAGTGACGCTGTGCACCGAGAACGTGCAGTTGAGCGAAAACTACGCGGAAATGCATATGGACGTGCGTCCTGGTCCGTACGTCATGCTGACGATCTCGGACACGGGCCGCGGCATACCGCGCGAGATGGCGCAACACATCTTCGAACCGTTCTTCAGCACGAAGGACCTGGGCAAGGGGACGGGCCTCGGCCTGGCCACCGTCTACGGCATAGTCAAGCAGAGCGGCGGGAACATCTACGTCTACAGCGAACCCGGTCTGGGCACCACGTTCAAGATCTATCTGCCGCGCGTGGCCGAGGCGCTGACGGCGGCCGCGCCCCCGCCCGTCCCCGCCGCGGCGCTGCGCGGCTCGGAGACGCTGCTGGTGGTGGAGGACGACGACGGGGTGCGCGGCTTCGCGCTGCGGGCGCTGCGGGAGAGCGGCTACACGGTGCTGGAGGCGAAGAACCCGGCGGAGGCGCTGGCGCTGTGCGAAGCGCACGCTAAGGAGATCTCGCTGGTGCTGACCGACACCGTGATGCCCGGCATGAACGGCTACGAACTGTACGGACGCCTGCGGGGACGCTGCAAGGACGTCAAGGTTGTCTTCATGTCGGGCTATACCGACACGGAACTGGCCCATGTACTGCTGTCGGTGGAGCAACTCCCGTTCCTGCAGAAGCCGGTCTCGGCCGACGACCTGACCAGGAAAATAAGGGAAACACTGGACGCCCCGGTCCCGGTCGCTGCCAAGGCGTGAAGCCGGCCGCGGGGTGGCGGCGGAGCACACTGAGAACTATGCCGAATTTACTGAACTAGGGCTAGGGCAGGACGTACCCCAGGTATTTCCTGTACATCCTGACGGCGCGGTCGGCCGAGCGGAACACCGGCAGGCCGAGGTTTTCGGCCAGCGCGCAGTACGGCTCGTAGAGCGCGCCCGAGCCGACCACGAAGACCAGCGGCTTGCGCGCCTCCCGGGCGGCCTCGGCCGCGTCCTTCAGGAAGGACTTCTCCAGGTCGTCGGGCCACTTGTCTCCCTTCGGCAGCGTGTTCATCATCGCCGTCAGCGGTATCATAGACACGACCGCGCCAGAGAACTCGTCGGACGCCAGCGCGGACCGCAGCACTCCCGCGATGGCCGCGTCGGCGGCCATCGGCGTGATGTCCAGCGGGTTCTTCGCGTCCACTATGGAGTCCAGCCTGTGCTCCCTTAGCACCTTGTCCACGACGGCCGCCAGCTCCTTGCTCATCTCGGCCGTAAGGCGGCCGGCCACCCCGTCGGCCATGCCGGCCGACTCGAAGCCGGCGTTGCTGATGAAGAAGGTGTTGCCGTGCTTCAGCCTGTGATCGGCGAAGGTGCAGGCCAGCGCCGCCAGGTCGTTGAACTCGTCGAAGGTCTCGGCCACCAGCGCGCCGGCGTTCTCCATCACCAGCCTCGTCACCAGGTAGTCCCCGGCTATCGAGGCGGTATGCCCCATCACGGCCTTCTGCCCCACCGCGGTGCGGCCCGCCTTGTAGAGCACCACCAGTTTGCCCTTCGCGCGGGCCTTCTCGATGGTCCTCGCCAGCGCGAGCCCGTCGCCCGGCTTGAAGCCCTCCATGTACACCAGCAGCACCTTCAGGTCGTCCTCGTCGGCCAGCCGCTCCAAGTAGTCCGGCACCGTCACGTCCTGCTGGTTGCCCACGGTGATGCTGTAAGCGGGCTTCAGCCAGGGCATCTTGCTTATGGTAGAGATCACGAAGGCCCCGCTCTGGCTGACGAAGGCCGTCTTGGCCATGTTCGGGTTCACGCCGAGCGGGTGCTCCATCTTGTACTCGGGGATGAAAAGGGTGTTTATCTTCGAGCCGTTGAGCACTATGCCCAGCGAGTTGCCGCCCGACAGCGCGAAGTCCGGGTTCTTCTCGCGGGCGGCCGCTATGGCCTCCACCACGGTGCCGGCCACTCCCTCGGAGCCTGACTTCTCGCCCATGCCTCCCGAGATCAGCACCACGCCGTTGACCTTGCCGGATTCCCCGGCCTCGGCCAGCACGCGCGGCACCTCCGGCGACGGCACCGCGACCACGTACATGTCCACCTTTTCCGGCAGCTGGGCGGGGGAGGGGAAGCACTTCACCCCGTCGATAGCCTCCGCGCCCTCCTTCACGATGTAGGTGCGCTCCCTGGGGAAACCGGCCTTCACGATGTTGTTCAGGATGATGCGGGCCATGTTCATCTTCTTCTCGCTGACGCCCACCACGGCCGCGCTCTTCGTGTGTATCAGGCCTTCCACGCCCTGTTTCGTAGGGCGGCGGCGGGGCTCGGCCTTCTTCGCTGGCCTGAAGCGCAGCACGCCGTCCAGGGCGGTCAGCCGCCCGCGCGCCACGGCCAGCGGGTTCACCTCGAACTCCTCTATGGCCCAGTCGGACGGTCCCCCGTCGGAGAACCGCTTCATCAGGTGGGCGAAGCCCTCCAGCCACTTGATCATCTCCCCGTCCTCCACGAGCCTCCGCCCGCCGCGCACGCGGCCGGCCGAGTAGTCCCAGGTCCAGCAGCCGGAGAGGAACCTCTCCCACGCGCCGGTGTTGAAGGCCAGTTCGGCCGGCATGACGGCCGGCGCCGTTCCGGGGCGCAGGGAGGAGATCAGGGCTTCGGCATTGGTGCCGCCGGGACCGAGCGTTATGACCGGCCCGAAAGCCTCGTCGGCGCGCGCGCCGAGCAGCAGCTCCTCGCCCAGCGCGAACGGAGAATGAGGGACGAACTCGGCGGCCATGAAGGCCTCCGCCTCCGGGAACTTCGCCGCCATGGCCTTCAGGGCCGCCGCCATCGCCCCGGGCTCTTTGTCCGAGACCTTCACGCCGCCGGATTCGGTCTTGTGCAGCGTCTTGGAAGAGACCAGCTTCAGCACCGCCTTGTCGCCAGGCAGCGCGGCGCAGGCCTCCGCCGCTGCGGCCGCCGGGTCAAGGCCGGCGGCCGGGAAAAGAAGATGTTTGGGCGCTTCCAGTCCGGCCAGCGCCAGAACCTGGTAGACCTCGGTCTCCGTCAGGCTGCGCCTGCCCTGCGCTCCGGCGTATGCCAGTATCCTCTCGATGCCGTTAAGGTCTTCCATTGCAGCCTCCTGAAGTTGCTGCGGAAGGTCAGGCGACCTTCCGCACCTCCGTCCTGCGCGAATACAGCTCTGCCTTCCGCGGGTCGATGTGTCCGGCGCCCAGCGTCAGGCAATCGGCCGCGGCCGCTCCGGCGGCCAGGCGCAGCGATTTCTCGAAGCCGTAGGCGCTGAGAAAACCGAAAAGGAACCCTGCCATGAACGCGTCGCCGGCCCCGACGGCGCTGCGCAGCGAGCGGAGCGGCGGCGGCACTACGGCCCAGAGCCCGAACGGGGAGGCGGCGTAGGAAACGCCGGCCCCGTCGGTAACGATCAGCGTCTTCAGACCGCGAGCGGAGTTCCGGCGGAAGAAATCGTGCACCAGCCGGCGGGAGAAGCGGCAGCGGCAGAGCTCCTCGAACTCGTGCCTGTTTATCTTTATGCCTTCGGCGCCGGCCTCCAGCGCCTCGGCGAGGGCGGGGCCGCTGGTGTCGAACATGGAGAAGCAGCCGTGGGCGGCGGCGCGCTTCACCAGCGAGGCGTAGAAGCCTTTGGCCAGGCCGGCCGAGGACCTGCCGCAGACCGCTACGGCCCGGAACCGGGGGGCCAGCGATGAGAACCTGGACAGGAAGCGGCGCTGCGAGGCCGCCGGCACCGCCGGACCTTCCTCGTTTATGTCGGTGGTAAGCCCGCGGGAGTCGGCGACGGTCAGGCAGACCCGGGATTCTCCGGCGGAGTGGCGCTCTATGAACGCGCTGAAGCCCTCGCTCCGGAGGCGGTCGGCTATCCAGCCGCCGTTGCGGCCGCTGGCGAAGCCCGCTATAGGGACCTCCATGCCCAGCGAGCGCAGCGCGCGGGCCACGTTCACGCCCTTGCCGCCGGGCAGCGTAAGCGTCTCTCCCACGCGGTAGATGCGCCCCGGGCGGAACCCCGGTATCAGGACCGTCTTGTCCACGGAAAGGTTGAGGTTGAGTATAAGCGCGTTCATGGCGGGCCGGGCCCCTGGTGCCTTCAACGGAACTCCGCAGTAAATCTAGCATTTTTGAGAGGGAGCTTTAAACGAACTTTTATATAATAGGATTATGAGAAAACTGCTCAAATTTTCCGTCTGGACGGCCGTCTTCCTGGCGGCCGCGGCCGCGGCCGGCGCTCTGGCGCTGAAGCTCTATTTCACGCAGGAGAGACTGAAGGCCCTCACCACCGATTTCGCCGCCAAGAACCTCCGCCGGCAGGTCACGTTCGACTCCGTCTCGCTGAACCTTTCCGGCCTCGCGATAGCAGGCCTGCGGGTCTCCGAATACCCGGATTTCGGGAAAGGGGAGTTCTTCAGCGCCGCCTCGTTCTCCGTCAGACCCTCCTTCAGCGCGCTGCTGCGCGGCGAGCTGAAGGTCAACTCCGTGTCGGCCGACGGGCTGAAGATGAGCGTCAGGGAGGTGCGGCCGGAGACGTACAATTTCTCCGACCTCCTGTCCCAGCCGGCCAGGCCGGCTCAGCCCAAAGCCTCCGCCAAGCCCTCCCAGGCCCCCAAACTCTCGGTATCCAGCCTGAAGGTGCGCGGCTCCTCCTTCTTCTATACCAACGCCGCCGGGGACATGAAGGTGACCCTCAGCGGCATAGACCTGGCGGCCTCCGGCATCTCCCCCGACGAGCTCTTCCCGGTGGACGCCTCTTTCACGCTGGACGTGAAGTCCCCGTACTTCACCGGCCGCCTGCCGGCCTCCCTGCGCGGCAAGGTGGCCCTGGGCGGCTTCTCCCCGGAAAAGGGCCGGGCGGAGATAACGGCGGCCTCCATCTCGCTGGGCGGGGTAAAGGCCCGGATCGGCGGCGCGCTGAACAACCTGCTGGAGCCCGACGCCCGGCTGCGCCTCTCCGTGGACCAGTTCTCCACTTCGGACCTGAAACAGTACTTCGCCGCGCTGCCTCCGAAGCTGCTCCTGCCCGCCATCGACGCGGACGCCGACTTCAAGCTCACGGCCAGGGACGTGAACCTGCGCTCGGTTAAGCTGAAGGCCGGGCCCGTGGAAGCCGCGGTCAAAGGCAGGGCCGCCTGGAACCCGCGCCTCTATTACGCGATCTCCGCCGACGTGAAGGCGCAGATACCCGAGACGGACACCTCGCTGCTGGCGAAGAAGGCCAGGCAGTTCCCGGTCCCCGCCGGACTAAAGCTGCCGCTGACCCAGCTGACGGCCGACGTCCGCCTGCGCGAGGGGCACGCCGACGTGCCGTCCTTCACGCTCGAGTCCAAATCCTTCACCGCCTCCGGAAAGACCTTCGTGGATTATTCCGGCAAGGAGCTCTCCGTGACCGGCCGGGCCCGCGCCGACGTCAAGGACCTGGGCAGGCTGGCCGAGACCGCCCCGGGCCTGCTGGCCCGGTACGGCCTCAAGGGAGCGGCGGGACTTTCGCTGGACTACTCCTACGGCAAGACCCTTTCCGCCAGGGGGGAAGCCGAGCTGAAGGGTGCGGGGGCCTCGGCCGCCGGCTACTCGCTGTCCGACGTCTCCGGCAAGGTGGACTTCACCCCGGATTCCGCCGTCTCGCCCGGGATCACCGGCAAGCTCGAAGGGGAGCCTTTCACGGCCTCCTTCAAGGCGCTCTCGGTGACGTCGCACCCCCGGGCGGACTTTAAGCTGCAGCTCTCCAAGCTGAAGGTCAAGGAGCTTCCCCAGGCCTCTCCCGCCGCGGCGCCGGACAAAAAGCCCGCGAAAGCCGCCGGCAAGCCCTTCTACGTAGACGTTTCGGGCTCCGCCGATATCGGCGCGGTGGAGCATCCCAACTTCCGCTGCGGCAAGGTGGAGGCCCGCCTGGCGCTGACGAACGTCTCCGACGACATGCGCGAGCTCGGCGGCACGGCCTCCTTCGCCGCCGGGACGGGTAAGTTCTCGGGGCTCTACAAGCTGGCCGAGCAGCACAAGGCCGCCAAGGTGGCGCTGTATCCGCTGCTGGTCCTACAGAAGGCCTCCGGCCTGGCGAAGTCCCTGCGCCTGCCCGACTTCAACAACGTGGACTTCGATTCCATCGAGGGGGCCTACACGTTCCGCAGCGGCGTGATGTCGCTCGACAAGTCGTCGCTCACCGGCCCGGCCGCCGACGTCTCCTCGTCGGGCACCATCAACCTGCCCGCGGAGAAGCTGGACATGAGGATCAAGACCAGGCTGAAGGCCGCCAGCGGCATAAGGATGAGCGAGCCCGTCGCGCTGGTAGTGACCGGAACCTTCTCCGACCCGTCGGCCAAACCGGACCTTAAGTCCCTGGTGGAACAGCCGGCGGTGAAGAAGGCCGTGGAGAAGCTGGCCCCGAACGCCGGGAAGCTCCTGAAGGGACTCTTCAAATGAGGACAAGAACGCTTTGCGCGCTGCTGCCGCTGCTCCTCGCCGCCGGGTGCGCCACCGGCCGGCCCGAGGCGCGCCTGACCAGCGAGCCCTCGATAGAGCGGGCCTTCGACATCATCAACAGCGTCCCGGAGGGCCGCTCCCTCTTCAAGTTCCTGCTGAAGCACCCGGTGCGCTTCGAATACTCCAACACGCCCGGCCTCTGCCACAAGTTCTCGCTCGACAGCGGCCAGATCTTCCTGCCGGAGGCCTACAGGGATTCGGACCTTCTGCTGGCCATGACGCTGGCCAGGGCCGCCTACATCTACCGCCTCTACACCCTCAGCGGCCTCGACGAGTTCATCTCCGAGGAGGAGGAACTGGGGGCGCTGTTCCAGGCCCGGCTCGCCGTGCAGATAAACGTGGTCGAGGCCGATTTCGACAAGGCCAAGTGGGCGAAGGGGATAAAGGACGATTTCTGCACCTACGTGCTGGAGAACTCCCGCTACGCGATGGCCCAGGCCAGGAAGGAGGTCCTCAGCCCCGACGCGGCCTGCCAGCGGCCGCTGGAGACGCTGGAGAACCAGAAGGTCTGGCTGGAGAAGACCCGTCAGGCCATAAACGACCAGTCCTTCTACCAGCTGCTCTACGAGCGCGACATGGCGCGCGTCAGGAAGGGCGCGATGTCGATGAGCGACGCGATGAAGCGGGACGCCGAGGTGCGCGCGCTGCCGGTCTACGAGGTCTACCGCTTCCAGCGCACCTTCTACGACAAACAGAGCGACATCTTCGAGCGCTTCGCGAAGCTCTACGCCGAGGAACTGCGGAAGGACGCCTCATGGCGCGCCTCGCACTCCGGCGATATAGAGCGGACACGGGAGGAGTTCTCGGCCTGCAACCTCCCGTAACGCGGGCGTATTTTTGATATCATTATCGATCATGGCCACGCAGTACGATATCTGCTTCATAACCGTCGGGAACGCCGAGACGGCGGAAAAGATAAGCTCCGGGCTGCTTCGCGAGCGGCTCGCGGCCTGCGTCTCCTCGGTGCCGGGCATCTCCTCCTCCTACTGGTGGAAGGACCGCATCGAGACCTCCGCCGAGATCCTGCTGGTCGTCAAGACCCGCCGCGCGCTGCGCGACGACATCGTGCAGTTCGTCAAGGAGAACCACCCCTACACCGTGCCCGAGACGATCTTCGCGGAGATAGACGCCGGCTCGCCGGAATACCTGGACTGGCTCGGGGCCAATACGGCCTTCTCGACCAACGTGACCAAGGACCTGCCCCGCCCCGAGGAGGGGGAACGCTGAAAACAATATGAAGAACACGCTGCATGTGCTTATAGATCGGA
>JAKAMO010000203.1 GCA_021812825.1 bacterium
AGATGGGCATGATCGTGCCCAATTTCGAGGTGGCCGTGGAGGTGCAGAACACTCCGCAGTTCCGCGAGGGCGGCGCCTTCAGCCCGCGCGCCTACTACCAGACCATCTTCAATGAGTTCCAGATGACCCCCTCTGAGTACGAGGCGTGGCGCAAGAAGGCCCGCCTGGCCTCCAAGTTCAAGCAGTTCCTCTACACCACGGTTAAGGTCACTCCCGAGGAGGCCAAGGAGTACTATCTGGCCAGCAACAAGAACCTCAAGGATTTCGACAAGAACCGCGCGAAGGCCACAGACGATCTGGCCAGGGAGAAGTTCTCGGGCATGGCCAACTACATGCTGCGC
The DNA here is from genome assembly GCA_021812825.1 of bacterium. Next base: position 342 of record JAKAMO010000203.1, read on the forward strand.
CAGCTGTCGATACGGCAGGAGGTCAAGAGCTACCTGGAGCTGCGCGAGCAGGGCCGCTAGCCGGGCCGGCATACGGGAACGCGCCGACCGGGCAACAAAGCCGGTCGGCGCTTTTTTTAAGATGATAAAGATAGAGAAGCTCACAAAGGCGTTCGGCTCGTTCCGGGCCGTGGATTCGCTGGACCTGGAAGTGGCTCCCGGCGAGATCTTCGGCTTCCTCGGGCCCAACGGCGCGGGTAAGACCACCACGGTCAAGATCCTCTCCGGCATCATGCGCCCCACCTCCGGCCGCGTCAGCGTGGCCGGATATGACGTTGATGCGAACCCGCTGGAGGCCAAGCGCGTGATGGCCTACATCCCGGACGAGCCTTTCGTCTATCCAAAGCTTACAGGCTGGGAGTTCATGCGCTTCATCGGCGATATCTACGCCGTGCCGCCGGCCGAGCAGAAGAAGCGCGTCCCCGAGCTGCTGGAGATGTTCGAGCTGGCGCCCCACTCCGGGGAGCTGCTCGAGAGCTACTCGCACGGCATGAAGCAGAAACTGCTGATAGCCAGCGTGCTGCTGCGCCGCCCGAAGGTGGTGCTCTTCGACGAGCCCACCGTGGGCCTGGACCCCAAGAGCATCCGCCGCTTCAAGGATCTGCTGGCCGACATGGCCGCGGGGGGGGCCTCGGTCTTCATGTGCACGCATATCCTGGACATGGCCGAGAAGCTCTGCCACTCCGTGGGCATCATCTACCGCGGCCGCCTGGTCGCGCGGGGCTCGGTGGCCGAGGTCAAGAAGATGGCCTCCGGCGCGCTGGGCCCCCGTTCCCTCGAGGATGTCTTCCTCGAGCTGACCAACGAGTAGCGGCCCGCCATGCTGCCCGTACTGCTCATCCGCAAGGCCGACACCTTCCGAAACAGCCTGAGGGCGCTGCGCGGCTGGAAGCTGGTCAAGAACCTGCTTTTCGCCGGAGTCGGGCTGCTGATGCTGGCCGCGTTGTACGGAGGGTTCTGGCGGCTGCTCAAGTACCTCGAGGGCGTGCAGATGATCGGCCCTATGCTCTCCTGGAAGCTCACGTCGATGGTGCTGCTGATGACCTTCTCGATGGTCATCGTCTCGTCCATAATCATCTCGATGACGACGCTCTACTATTCCTTCGACCTGAAGTTCCTGTTCTCGACCCCGCTGGACCTGCGCTCCATCTTCATGGACAAGGCGCTGGAGACGGTGTTCTACTCCTCCTGGACGCTGGTGCTGGCGATACTGCCATATATAATCGCGTTGGGCCGCATCAAGGCGCTGGGCGCGGGCTTCTACCTGGCCTACGCTTTCCTTATGGTCCCGTTCGTGATGCTGGCCGGGGCCTTCGGCATCTTCTTCAGCATGCTGGTGATGTACGCCTTCCCGTCGTCGCGCACGCGCGACATCACCTGGCTGCTGGGCAGCCTGTCGGTGGCCTTCGTTTACGTGGTGTTCCGCTTTTCCAAGCCGGAGAAATTGCTGCGGCCCGACTCGCTGGAGATCGTAGCGCAGTACATACAGTACCTGCAGTCGCCCACGGCCCCGTACATGCCTTCCTGGTGGGTGACCAAGGCCATGGTGGCTTATTCCGCCGCCCACTGGCTCACGTTCGCCTGGACCTCCGGCGTCCTGGTGGCGGTGGCCGCCGCCGTCTACCTGCTCATTTACAGGCTTTCGGGGCGCTACTACCTGCGCGGCTTCAGCGGGGCGCAGAACTCCCCGCGCTTCCAGGGCACCCGCCGCGTCCTGCCGGAGCAGCGTCTGGGCGCCTCGCTGCCGGCCCTGCGGCCGCTGCTGACGCTGTACTGGAAGGACCGCCTCACCCTGGGGCGCGACGCGCGGTACTGGTCGCAGGTCATCCTGATAGCCGCGCTGATAGCCGTCTACCTGTTCAGCATCCGGCAGCTGCCGCTGGACACGGCCGACCTCAAGAGCATGGTCTCTTTCCTCAACGTCGGAGTGGCCGGTTTCGTGATGGCCGCCATAGGCCTGCGCTTCACTTTCCCGGCGGTCAGCCTGGAGGGGAACGCCTACTGGCTGCTGAAGTCCTCCCCGCTGACCACCGCCGCCATCATGCGCGAGAAGCTGTCGGTCTCGCTGCTGCCGTCCGTGCTGATAGGCCTGGTGCTCATAACTATCTCCAACTACCTGCTGAACGCGGACCTCTTCGTCTCGGCGCTGTCTACGTTCACGATAGCGGTGGCCGCCGTGGTGGTGACGGTGATGGGGGTAGGCTTCGGAGCTATCTTCCCGGATTTCAACGTGGAGAATATACACCAGCTGGAGTCCTCGTACGGCGGCTTCCTCTATATGGCCTGCTCGATGGGCTACCTGTCGCTGCTGGTGGGAGTGGAGGCCTGGCCGGTGCAGATGCACTTCGCCGAGAGGTTCGGCCGCGCGCACGCCTGGGACATGCGCGCCGTGGCCGCGTGCGCCGTGCTGTTCGTGTTCATCAACGCCGCCGCGCTCTACATCCCCTGGAAGGCAGGGCTGCGCAATCTGGACCGGCACGAGATATGAGGAAAGATATGAGGATGGCATCGTTCACGCTTTCGCTGCTGCTGGCCGCCGCGCTCTGCCGCGCCGGCGACCGCCCCGCGGCCAGGTTCTACGCCTCCGGCGACCCTAAGAAGGCCGAGTTCGCGCTGACCTTCGACGACGGCCCCGGCTACATCACCGGCGACCTGCTGAAGCTGCTGGAGAAGAAGGGCGCGAAGGCCACCTTCTTCATGCTGGGCACTTCGGTGCGCGCCCATCCGGAGAAGGCCAGGGCGGTGGCAGCGGCCGGGCACATGGTCTGCAGCCATACCGATTCCCACCTGCTATGGGTGAAGGAGGCTCGGAAGAAGGGCTACGAGCTCCGCCTCGAGGAGGAGCTGGCGAGATCCGCCGCCTCCATAGAGAAGGCCGCCGGGGTGCGGCCCGCGGTGCTGCGCATGCCGAACGGCTACGACAAGCCCTGGGTGAGGCTGGTCGCCGGGAAGCTCGGCTACACGCTGGTCAACTGGACCTACGGCAGCGACTGGACGAAGCAGTCCGAGGAGAAGATGGACGAGGGCTACCTGAAGGCCCTGCAGCCGGGCGCCATCCTGCTGATGCACGACGGCGGAGGGAAGGGCCGCGTCAAGGACCTCAAGCTGGTGGAGCTGATACTGGACGAGGCCGTCAGGAAAGGGCTGAAGCCGGTGCGGGTGGACGAACTGCTGGGGCTGCGCGCCCAGGGTAAATAGCAAATTTTGTAGAATAGCCTTTCGGGCGAGTGGCGGAACTGGCAGACGCACAGGTCTCAAAAACCTGCGATCTCACGATCATGAGGGTTCGAGCCCCTCCTCGCCCAAAAATACTCCGTCTGGTCCTGTCGAACAGGACTCAAAACACGCTCGGCCACACCGTGGCCTCGCTCTTCATTCGGGCTCGGCGCTGCGCAAGCCTCGCCCTCACGAGGGTTTTTCGTCCTGTTCGCCAGTCCCAGACTACGCTAACAATATACTGCGCGAAGGTTTTGCTTACCGCCCGGCCGGCCCAGACTACGCTGACAATAAACTGCGCGAAGGTTTTTCTTATTCTGGTCCTCTCGCCTTCCGGTTACACAGCAATAAAAAAGGAACGCT
>JAKAMO010000204.1 GCA_021812825.1 bacterium
TCTCCCTCAAAAGAAAGGAGCGGAAAGCGACCGTCGATAAGGTGTTCCGCTCCGAAAATAGTATAGCAGATATTCCCGGTTTGTCAAGGGGGGATGCCCTTGACGCGTCAATGCGCGGCTGCGCCCGGCGGGTCACTTCAGCACGAAGAGATACAGCTCGCCGGGCGCCTTCATCGAGGAGGCCTCCGTTTCGGCGGTCCCGCCGGTGCCCCAGAACAGGTCCACGCGGCCGGGGCCGCGGATGGCCGAGCCGGTGTCGTGCGTGGAGACGAAGCGGCTGAAGTCCGCGAAGGAGAGCCGGTCCCCGGAGGCCACGGGCCGCCGGGACTTCAGCAGCCCGAACAGGCCGAGGGGGATATACTTGGGATCTACGGCTATGGAGCGGCCGGCGGTGAGCTGGCGGCCTATGGCGCCGTACGGGCGGCTGTCCTTCGGGCGCTGCCTGAAGAAGATATAGCGCGGATTGACCTCGGCGAGCCGCTCTTCGCGGGGCCCCTGCGCGGAGAGATAGGCTATGAAGTCCTTGAAAGACATCGCGGGCACCTCGCCGCAGTCCATCAGCAGCTTCTGCACGCTGCGGTACGGGTGGCCGTTGGCCCCGTCGAAGCCTACGCGCGCGTAGTCCCCGTCGGGGAAGCGCAGCACGCCGGAGCCCTGTATCTGCAGCAGCATGATCTGCGAGGGATGGGCGGACCAGACCAGCTCCAGGCCCTGGCCGTCGAGGGCGCCGGCGTGTATCTCCGCGGTGGAGTAGTGGCGGACCAGCTTGCCGGTCCCGTCGTAGCGGCCGTAGTCGAAGTCCACGCCCATTTCGGGGGTTGTCTTCACCAGGTCGGCCGGCTTCAGCAGGATGGGATACCTGTGGCCGGCGTCCCGGGTCCTGGAGACTTCCAGGCCGGCCTCGTAGTAGCCGGTTATCACGGTCTTGCCGGTTCCGTCGTCGGCGGAGGCGCGGTAGACCTTGAAGCGCGCTGCCAGAGCCCGCCGCAACTCCGAGGCCGGCATGTCCGAGGCGAAGATGTCCTGCAGCGCCTTTACCGTGCGGCGCAGGCGCGGGGCGTCGAAGACGTCGCCCCCGATGGAGATCCTGGCCGAGTCCGGCCTGGAGTTCCAGTAGTCCAGGTCGGTGCCGAGCGTCTCCAGGAGGCTTCGCCTCCCTAGGTCGTCGGCCGGCAGCGGCAGCAGCGAGGGGTCCACGGCGGACACCTCGCGCACCGCCTGGGCCTCGGGATAGCCTTCGGAGGGCGAGAGCCTCAGGTACTTGGGACAGGAATCCAGCGCGTCGGCCGGGCTGAAAGGAGCCGGGGCGGCCGGCGCTTCCGCGGCGGCGCTGTACCAGGGGGATCGGCAGAAGGCGGCTCCGGGCGCGAGGAGCAGGGGCAGGAACACGGCCGCTTTCATACGAGAATACTACATAATGGCCCGCCGGAAATCAATGCCGGGGGATCACTCCGCGGGGAGCGAGAACCAGAACGTCGCGCCCTTGTCCGGCTCGCTTTCGGCCCAGATACGGCCTCCGTGCCTGGCTATTATGCGCTTGGCTATGGAAAGTCCTATGCCGGTCCCGGAGAAATCCTCGGATTTGTGGAGGCGCTGGAAGACGTCGAACACCTTCTCCTTGTACTGCGGGGGGAACCCTACGCCGTTGTCTCTCACGCGGACTACTTGGAAGCCTCCTTCCAGCCGGCAGGAGATCTCTATGCGCGCCTTCGGCCTGGAGGAGGTGTACTTGACCGCGTTGGACAGCAGGTTGACGAAGACCTGCTTGATCATGGCGCGGTCGCATTTGACCTGGGGCAGGGACTCGGTGTGCCACTCTATTACCCTGTCAGGGTTCTCGGATTTTATGTCCGCCAGCACCTCGCCCAGTATCTCGGAGAGGACCACGGCGTCCTTGTCCAGGGGTCTCCTCCCTGCGGTGGAGAGGGTAAGCAGTCCTTCCACCAGGCTGGTCATGTGGAGCACGGACTTGTGGATCATCCGGATGGTGGCGCGGTGTTCCTCCCTGAGCTCCGGCGCGGCCTCCTTCTCCAGCAGGTCCGCGAAGATGTTGATGCGGCGCAGCGGGGCCTTCATGTCGTGGGCCGCCGAATACGAGAAAGCCTCGAGCTCCTTATTTAGGTCCGCCAGCTGGGCGGTGCGCTCCTCCACACGCTTTTCCAGGCCGGAGTTGGCCTCCAGCAGCAGGTTATGGGCCCTCCTCAGTTCGCTCTCGGCCCGCTTGCGCGCGGTCACGTCCTCGAAGATGGACATGATGCAGTCCTTTCCCTTGTAAGGTATCGGGATGGAAAGCACCTCCATGTTGAAGACCGTCCCTCCCGGCGCCTGTATCTTGATCTCGGCCGGGGGCAGCGGCTTGCCGGTCCTGGCGAGCTCCAGCAGGCGGGCCGCGGCCTGCTGCCTGGAGTCGGGATGCACGAAGTCCAGCACGTCGCGGCCGAGGATGGAGGACTGGTCCTTCAGGCCGCCTATCGAGAGCATCTGGCGGTTGGCGAAAAGCAGTTTGCCGCCGCGGTAAACGGTTATCCCCACCGGCGCGTTGTCCACCAGCGTGCGGTAGAGCTCCTCGCTTTCGCGCAGGGCCTCCTGGTCGCGCCTGAGCTCCGTCAGGTCCAGCAGGGTGCCCAGCACGGCGGGGCGGCCGAGGTAATCTATCCTGGTGCCGAAGACCTCGACGTGCAGCACCTCCCCGTTCTTCTTCCTGCCGCGGAAGGCGTAGCTGAGGGACGAGACCTCTCCCTCCAGGCGCCGCCGGAGGTTCTCCTTCACCAGCGGCCAGTCCTCCGGGACTATTACGTCCTGCGGGGAGAGCGCCAGCAGTTCTTCCTGCGTGTAGCCCAGCAGCGAGGCGAGCGTGGGGTTAACGTAGCGGAACCCGCCGTCCTGGATCAGGTACACCCCGACCATGGATTTCTCGGTAAGGGTCTTGAACTTGATCTCCGACTCGACCAGGGCCCGCTCGGCCTTGACGCGTTCGGAGACGTCGCGGAAGAAGCCCTGCAGCACCCGCTTGCCGCGGATGTTAATCACCTGGGCGGTTATCTCTATGGGCACTTCCGAACCGTCCGCGCGAAGCACGTAGTGCAGCTCCGGGCCGCTGCGGATTATGCCGCTCTCGGAGCGCGTATGGTCCCTGAAGATGCTTTTAGAGCGCGCTTCCCTGTCCGGAGGGTGCAGTTGGGACTGGTGCAGGCCTATCAGCTCGCGGCGCTGGCGGCCGGTGAGCCGCTCCGCCGCCGGGTTGGCGTCTATGATGACGCCGGTCTCCGTGTCCGCGAGGAATATCGCGTCCGGAGAGCCGTCGAAAAGTATGCGGCAGACGTCCTTGCCCTGCGACTCGGCGAGGTTCTGCTCGAGGAAGCCTTTCTGTTTATCCATCCCGGTACCGCCCCCGCGGGAATTCTAGCAAATAATCGCGAGGGTCAAGGCTGCCGCGGGATGGCGGCGGCTATTTCGAGCAGGTCGTTCTCGTTGAGGACATGCCCCGCCCCGGCCAGCCACTCCGCCAGCAGCCGCGGCCTGAACGAGCTTTCCGAAGATATGCGCCCTACCAGCTCCCCGCGCCAGCGCAGCTCGTAGAAGCGCCTCGCCCCGCACATCCCGGTGCCCCAGGCCGGGCGGGAGTAGATGAAGACCATCTCCCCGTCCTCCCTTTCGGCGCGGTAGCCGCAGAGCCAGCCTTTTATGTTCCACCCCATAATTCCCCCCGCGGCGCGCGGGCCTACCCGGCGTAGGCGGTCTCTCCGGAAAGGCGCCGCTGCCTGAGCGCGGCGGCCTGCCAGAGCTTCACCGAAAAGTAGAGGTCCGCCTCCGCGCCTTCACCGAGAGTGTAGACGCGCAGGCTGCCCCTGAGCCTGCCCCCCAATAAGCCGGCCTTGGCGCTGACTATGGTCCTGTGTTTTCTGTTGTTCATGCCGATAGCATAGCAGGCCAACCCGACAAGGGCGTGTCG
>JAKAMO010000058.1 GCA_021812825.1 bacterium
GGCCGCCGCCGGAGCCGTTGAGGGCCGCGGCCGCGCCCTTGGCTATGGCGGAGGCGTCCGCGCCCACGTCGCCGGTGTGGGTGACTATGAAAGAGAACTTGCCGCCCGAGACGGAATAGATGAACAGCAGCGTGGAGGAGAGGCCCTTCTTCACCTGGTCGGAGAAGCCGCGCAGCGCCTTCATGTCCAGGTCTCCCGCGTCGTACACCATGAAGCTCGAGCCGGAGCCGTCGATGCCGCCGGACAGCAGCTTCTTTCCCTCGCCGGCCTTCGCCGCGGGGGCCGCCTTGGCCTTGCCGTTCTTGAGCTCCTTGAGGCTGGCGAGCAGCTGCTCCAGGCGGGCGGGCAGCTCCTCCACCGGCACTGAAAGCTTCTTCGCGGCCGCCTCGGCCAGCTCGGCCGCGGCGCGCAGGTGGTCCACGGCGGCCAGCCCCGCCACGCCCTCTATGCGGCGCACGCCGCGCGAGACCGAGGAGTCCTTCAGCACCTTCACCAGCATCAGCTCGCCTAGCGCGTCGATGTGCGTGCCGCCGCACAGCTCCAGACTGTAGCGGTCCTTCGCGCGGTCGAAACCGCCCTTGTTGATCAGCACGAAGCGCGCCGGGTCGGCGTACTTCTCACCCAGCAGCGTGGTTGCGCCGAACTTCTCGGCGTCCTTGAGCGGGCGCTCAGCCTTGAAGACGCGGTAGTTCTCGGCCACGGCGGCGTTGGAGATGGCCTCCACCTTCGCGAGCTCCTCCTTGGTCGGGGCCTTCGTGGTGGTGTAGTCGAAACGGAATTTATCTGGCGTCACTATGGAGCCGGCCTGGCGCGTGCTCTCGCCGAAGACCTGCTTGAGCGCCGCGTTGATCACGTGCACGGCGGTGTGGTTGCAGGCGGTGCGGTAGCGCAGCGTGGAGACCTGGGCCGTCACTTCCTGCCCGGCGTCCAGCCTCTCCACGGCCTTCACGCGGTGGAAGAAGACCTTGCCCGCCGGCTTCTGCGTATCCAGGACCTCGGCCACGGCCTTTCCGCCCGCCAGGAACAGCCCCAGGTCGCCCACCTGGCCGCCCGACTCGGCGTAGAAAGGGGTGCGATCGAGCGCGGCCCAGCCCTCGAGACCCGGCTTGAGGGAATCCACGAAATTGCCGGCGGTATCCAGCAGGCCCACTATCTTCGCCTCGCCTTCCACGGCCTCGTAGCCGGTGAAGACGGTAGGAGGGAACTTTTCCTCGGCCTTCTGGAAAAGGAAGGCGTTCTTCTCGCCGGAGTCCTTCCAGCCGGCCTTGGCGGTGGCCTGCGCGGCCTTGCGCGCGCGCTCGAAACCTGCCTCGTCGAGCGGGATGTTCCTCTTCAGCGCTATCTCGCGCGTCAGCTCCAGCGGAAAGCCGTAGGTCTCGTAAAGCTTGAAGGCCTCCTCTCCGGGCACGCCGTGGGGGTTCTTTTCCAGCAGGTCGGAGAGGTACTTTTCCCCGGTCTCGAGCGTTTCTATGAAGCCCTGCTCCTCGAACTTCAGCGCTTCCTTTATGGTCTTCTCCGCCGAGATTATCTCGGGGTATACGTCCCTGTACACCTCGTGCACGGACGGCACCAGCTTGTGCAGGAAGGGGTCCTTGGCGCCCAGCATACGCCCGTAGCGCGAGGCGCGGCGCACCAGGCGGCGCAGTACGTAACCGCGGCCCTCGTTGGAGGGGATGATGCCCTCGGCCAGCAGGAAGGTGGAGGCGCGCAGATGCTCGCTGATGATGCGGAAAGCGGCCAGGACTTCCGGGGAGGAGCCGGCTTCCGCCTTGAGCAGCTTGGAGGCGGCGCCCATGATCGGCGTGAAGAGCGAGGTCTCGAAAGCGTTGTCCTTGCCCTCCACCACGAAGGCCAGGCGCTCCAGGCCCATGCCGGTGTCAATGTTCTTCTTCGGCAGCGGGTTGAACACGCCGCCGGGCCGCTTGTCGAACTGCGTGAAGACGTGGTTCCAGACCTCGATGTAGCGGTCGCAGGAGCAGCCTGGGCCGGCGCAGCCCTTGTGCGCGAACCGCTCGCCGCGGTCCCAGTAGATCTCCGAGCACGGGCCGGAGGGGCCGGTGTCGCCCATCGCCCAGAAGTTGTCGCTGTCGCCCAGCTCCACTATATGGGACTGCATGCCCTTCGGCAGCACCTTCTCCCAGATGGCGCGGGCCTCTTCGTCCCTGGGCGCCACGCCGCCGCGGTAGACGGAAGGGTAGAAGCGCTCCGCTGGCAGCCCCATCTCTTTGGTCAGGAACTCCCAGCCCCAGGCTATGGACTCCGCCTTGAAATAGTCGCCGAAGGAAAAGTTGCCCAGCATCTCGAAGAAGGTCATGTGGCGGCTGGTGCGGCCGACATTATCTATGTCGGTGGTTCGGAAGGACTTCTGGCAGGAGGCGGCCCGCTTCATGTCGGTCTTAAGGCCGAGGTAATAGGGCTTGAACTGCACCATGCCGGCGGAGGTGAACAGCAGCGTGGGGTCGCCCTCGGGGATCAGCGGGCTGGACTTCACGACCGGATGGCCGTGTTTGGCGAAGAAATCGAGGAAGCTTTTGCGTATCTGGTAGCTTTGCATGGCGTTCTGCGGGTCCTTTTTGCTGTAACTGAATCTGTAATTATACTATTTTGACCGCGAGGACGCCCCGAAGCCTCAGCCCGGGCCGGACTTCACGCCCGAAGCGGGGACGGTCCCCGCGGAGAAAGCGATGGTGAAGGCGGTGCCTTTTCCCGGCACGGTCCTTACCGACAGCCTACCGTTGTGAGCCTCCACCACGTGCTTCACCAGGGCCAGCCCGAGCCCCAGACCGCCCGTCTTCCTGGTCATATGCTCGGCCAACTGGTAGAAAGGGGTGCCGAGACCGGCCACCAGCTCCTCCGGTATGCCGATGCCGCTGTCGGAAACGGTCACGGAAGCCCCCCGTTCGCCGCTCTTTACCGCCACCTCCGCCCAGCCGCCGCGCACGTTGAAGTTGACCGCGTTCTGGACCAGCCGGCGCAGCGCGCTGCGCAGCCACGACGGATTCCCGGTCACCATCGCTGGACCTTCCGCGTCCTTCAGGACCAGCCGCACGCCGGCTGCGGCGGCCTTCGGGCCCAGTTCGGCCGCCACCGAGCGACCGAGCTCGCGCAGGTCCACGGGCTCGCTGCTGGGCGGCGCCTGCTCCTTACGCATGTCGGCGTAAAGTATCAGCGACTCTATCACGGTCTCCAGCTCGGCGGCGCCGCCAGTCACGGCGGAAAAGACCTCTTCCCGCCCCGGGCAGCTGCCGCGCAGCAGTTCCGTGCCGGCGATTATCTTCGTCAGCGGAGTGCGCAGTTCGTGGCCTATAACGGAGAGAAAGGCCTCCTTCATGCGCTCGGAGGCCTGCAGTTGGGAATACGCGGCCTGCAGCTCCTCGCGGGCGGCCTTCATCGCCCGCAGCTCGGCGGAGATCGCGCGCTTCTCCACGCACCTGTCCACTGTGGTCTCCAGGTAATCCACGGAGAACGGCTTCATCAGGAAGTCGTAGGCCCCGGCCTTCATCGCGGCCAGTGCGTTGTCCAGCGTGCCCTCGCCGGTCATCACCACCACGTCGCACTGCGGCGACAGGCTCCTGATGCGGCTGGTCAGGGCTATGCCGTTAAGCGCGCCGGGCATGTTTATATCGGTCAGCACGAGATCGCAGGCGTCCAGCCTGGCCCCGGCCAGGAACTCGTCGGAACTTGAATAGGACGCGAAGGCCCTCGCGCCCCTGAACGAGCGTTCCAGCATGCCCAGCATGCCTTCGTCGTCGTCCACGGCTATGACGGACAGGTCCTTGATATTCATGTACCCCCCTGCTGCTCCGGAAGCGACCGGGGCGAAGACAGCTTTATGCCCCCTCGGTCCATTATACAACACCGCCGCAACCCTGTTGAAGGCGGCCGCGATAAAGTGGTATTTTTTATCCTGTCATGGGGGCGAACGGATGAAGAAGACCCTGCTTGCGCTGGCCGCGCTGGTCTTTTTCGCCGGCGGCTGCGGCCGCCGGGGCAGCAGGGCCGCCTACCTGCAGAAATCCTATATCATGAACGTCTCGGCCCAGTTCCGGGCCTACGGCTCCAGCACTCCGGGCGCCAAGGAACTGGCGGACGAGATATTCGCCGAATGGGAGCGCGTCGCGGGGGAGTTCAACTCCACCGACCCCTACAGCCTCACTTCGGTGGTGAACAAACGGGCCGCCGACGAATGGGTCCCGGTCTCGGACGAGTTCCTGCGCATCCTGCAGCTGGGCCTGGACTACTCCCGCCTAAGCGGCGGCGCGTTCGACATAACCTTCGCCCCGCTCTACCCGATCTGGCGCGAGGCCGGCGCGCGCAAAAAGCTGCCCCCCAGGGAGGAGATAGCGAAAGCGATGAAGCGCATAGGCTACCGCTGCGTGGAGGTGGAGGCCGCGAAAAAGGCCGTTCATTTCACCGGACCGGTGCAGATAAACCTGGGCGCTCTTGTGAGGCCCTACTGCTTCGAGCGGGCCTACAGGATACTGAAGGAGAGGGCCCCCTCCTACCCGGTGCAGCTCAGGTTGGGCGGCAACATGCTGGCCTACGGAGAGAGGAACTGGCGCTACCGGGTGCCGGACCCGTTCAACCACGGCGACATCCTGGGCATGTTCGGCTTCGACAAGGGCATGGTGATCTCCTCCTCCGGCAGGGACCAGTTCACCGAGATAGAGGGCACGCTCTACTCGCATTTACTGGACCTGCGCACAGGCTACCCGATAAAGGACTACGCCGCGCTCACTATCTACTACCCGGACCTGGACGGGGACAACTTCATGTCCTCGTCGGCGCTCGCCGTGATGGGCAGGGAGAAGGCCTTCAAGCTGCTGGAGGGCATGAAGGGCACTGCGGCCCTGTGGGTGGACGACAAGGGGAAGAACCACTTCCTGCTGAACGACGCCAGCGGCGCGAAATGGCAGCCGCCGAGCAGCTTCTGGGACCGCCTGCCCGGCTCATGAAGCCGGCACGGGGCTTTTCAACAGACCGCTAATTTTCCGGCTTACGGTTCAGCTCTTCGGGGTGGTGGCGCACCACCCTGGCCGAAACCATATAGATGATGTCCTCGGCCATGCTGACGGCGTGGTCGCAGACGCGCTCCAGGTGCCTGGCGGCCAGCAGCAGCGGCACGGCCCGGTCCGAGGAGGAGCCGTCCCTCATCATGTAGTCGTAGATCAGCTCCTTCTCCACCGCGCGCTTCAGATCGTCGGCCTCCGGGTCCGAGAGCACCACCTTTTTCGCCAGTTCGGTATCTCCCTTCACGAAGGATTCGATGGCCTCGCCGCTCATGCGCTTGGCGAGCTCGGCGAGCCGCGGGATGTCTATCAGCGGCTTCAGCAGCGGCTTGCCGGAGATGTCCAGCGCGCGCTGCGCCACGTCCACGGCCAGGTCGCCGATGCGTTCCAGCTCCGCGTTCAGCTTGATCGCGGTGGTGATGAAGCGCAGGTCGCCGGCCATAGGCTGGTGCAGCGCTATCAGGTTGAGGCACTTGTCGTCTATCTCCAGCTCGAGCTCGTCCATCTCGATGTCCGACTCGATGACCTTCTTCGCGGCGGCGGCGTCCCCGGATTTCAGCGCCTCCACGGCGCGGGTGATGGCCTCGCGCGCCAGCGCCCCCATCCTGAGGATGTCGTTCTTGAGCCCGCCCAGTTCCTCGTCGAAATGCCTGTGCATCAGCCGAACCTCCCGGTTATGTAGTCCTCGGTGCGCCTGTCGCGCGGCGCCTTGAAGATGCGCCCGGTGCCGCCCTCCTCCACCAGCTCTCCCATCAGGAAGAAGGCCGTCCGGTCGGAGACGCGCGCCGCCTGCTGCATGTTGTGCGTGACTATCACGATAGTATAGTCCTTTTTGAGTTCGAGGATGCGCTCCTCTATCTTGCCGGTGGAGATCGGGTCGAGGCTGGCGCACGGCTCGTCGAACAGTATCACCTCGGGCTCCACGGCCAGGCACCGCGCTATGCAGAGGCGCTGCTGCTGGCCGCCGGAGAGGCCGAGCGCGCTGTCCTTCAGCCGGTCCTTTATCTCGTTCCAGAGCGCGGCCTTCTTCAGCGAGTCCACCACCTTCTCCTCGATGAAGTGCCTGTCCTTCACTCCGTTGACCTGCAGGCCGTAGGCCACGTTCTCGTAAATGCTCTTGGGAAAGGGGTTCGGCTTCTGGAAGACCATGCCGACCCGCTTGCGCAGCTCGGCCGCGTCGCAGGCCGGGGAAGTGATGTCGAGGCCGTCCAGCAGGATCTCGCCTTCCAGCCTGGTGCCGGGCACCAGCTCGTGCATGCGGTTCAGCAGGCGGATGAAGGTGGATTTGCCGCAGCCGGAGGGCCCGATAATGGCGGTGACGCGGCGGGGGCTGAAGCCTATATTGATGTTCTTCAGCGCCTGCTTGGCGCCGTAGTAGAAGCTGACCCCGCGGGCCGCTATCTTCGGCTCGGCGCCGACCACGTCGGCCGTGCCCATCGGGTCCGCGTTGATGCCGACTGAGCCCTGCAGCAGCGAAGGGTGGAAGTTCTCCATCCCCATCTGTTTCTCGTAGTCCACGTTCAGATCATGCATGGTAAACCTTCCTTTGCCGCTGGCGTATGACTATGGCTATCAGCGACACGCCCAGCACCAGCCCCAGCAGCAGCAGGCTGGAGCCGTAGGCTATGCGGGTCTGTATCTCAGGGTGGGTACCCTCGGTCATCAGCGCGTAAATGTGATAAGGCAGCGCCATCACCTCGGAGAAGGGCGAAGTCGGGTAACCCTTCAGGTAGAAGGCGGCGGCCGTGAAAAGTATGGGCGCCGTCTCGCCGGCCACGCGGCCTACGCTGAGTATCACTCCGGTAAGTATCCCCGGCAGGGCCGCGGGCAGCACCACCTTGCGTATGGTCTCCCACTGCGTGGCGCCGAGCGCGAGGGAAGCCTCGCGTATGGACTGCGGCACGGCCACCAGAGCCTCCTGCGAGGCGGAAATGATGACCGGCAGGGCCAGGATGCCCAGAGTAAGCGAGCCGGAAAGTATGGAGACCCCGAAGCCGAAGTATTTCACGAAGACCGTCAGGCCGAACAGGCCGAAGACCACGGACGGCACGCCGGCCAGGTTGTTGATGCTGACGCGCAGCAGGTTCACCGCCCAGCCCTTAGGAGAGTACTCGGTGAGGTAGACCGCGCAGGCCACGCCGAGCGGCAGGGAGAACAGTATGGCCCCCAACGTCAGGTAGAAGGTGCCCACTATGGCGGGAGCCACGCCGCCGGCGGTCATGGAATCGCGCGGGGCCTGCGTCAGGAACTCCCAGCTTATGGCGGAAAGGCCTTTCGCCGCTATGAAGAAAAGGATGGCACCCAGGAAGAGGATGTTGGCCAGCATGCAGGCGCCAAGCGCCGCGAAGCCCAGCTTCTGCGCGAGCGCGCGCCGCTTTGAAGGGCCGGGGATGCGGGCGGCCGTCATCTCGACAGCCCCAGCTTCAGGCGGTAGCGGCGGCTTATCAGCTCCGCCGCGACATTGAACAGGAAAGTGATCAGGAACAGGATAAGCGCTATGGCGAACAGCGCGTGGTAATGGTCGCTGCCCACCGGGGCCTCGCCCATCTCGGCCGCTATAGCGGCCGTCATCGGGCGCACGGGGTCGAAGGCCGATTCCGGAATTACAGCGGAGCCGCCGGCCACCATCAGCACGGTCATCGTCTCGCCTATGGCGCGGCTCATGCCGAGTATCACGGCGGTGGAGATGCCGGAGCCGGCCGCGGGTATTATCACTTTGGTCAGCGTCTGCCAGCGGTCGGCCCCCACGGCGAACGAGGCCTCGCGGAAGGAGCGCGGCACGTAGCTGAGAGCGTCCTCGGATATGCTGGCCACCGTGGGGGTGGCCATCACGCCCAGGATGACGCTTGTGGTCAGCAGGCAGAGACCTATGGGCAGGTCGAAGGCCTTCTGCATGAAAGGGGCCAGTACCACCATGCCGAAGAAACCGTAGATTATGGAAGGCACGGAGGCCAGTATCTCTATGACAGGCTTGAGCAGGGCCCTCTGCCTGTGGCCCGCCAGCTCGTGCAGGTAGAGCGCGCTGCCTACGCCGAGAGGCACGCAGATGACCAGCGCGCCGGCCGTGACCCACAGGGAGGCCAATATCAGCGGGAGTATGCCGAATTCCGGCGGGTCCGCGGTGGGATACCAGCTCTCCCCGAACAGGAATGCCTTGTGGCTTACGACCTTGAAGACGGGAAGGGCTTCCTTGAAAAGCACGAGAATGATGCCGACCAGGAAGGCCAGCGAGGCGAAAGCCAGGACAGTGAAGAGGTACCTTATCAGACGTTCCCTGCGGCGATTCATTCCCGATAGTATAACGCGCCGGGGTCAAGACTCCATAAAGAGCCTGTAAATTCCGTGTAAAACAGGGAAGCCGGCCCCTCCGGCCGGCTTCCTGATCGCCCGGCTTCTGCTTACGGGAGAGCTACGAAACCCTCTTCCCCGACTATCTTCTGGCCCGCCTTGCTCTTCACGAAGTCCAGGAAATCCTTGACGGCGCCGGCAGGCGCCCCGTTGGTGTACATATAGAGCGGACGGGACACCGGGTACTTGCGCTTGAGCACGGTTTCCACGGAGGGCTTAACGCCGTCCACGGCGAGCGCCTTGACCGAGGAACCCAGATAGCCGAGTCCGACGTAACCTATGGCGCCAGGGGTGCGCGCCACGATGCCGGCCACGGCCTGGTTGGAGGCCTGCATTATGGCGTCGGGGCGCACCTTACGCTTTTCCAGCACCAGCTCGCTGAAAGCCTCGAAAGTGCCGCTGGAGGTGTCGCGGGAGACCACGACTATCCTGAGGTCAGGTCCGCCGAACTCCTTCCAGTTCTTCGCGCGGGAAGTATAGATCTTCCTGAGCTGCTCGCGGGTCAGGCCGTTGACCTTGTTGGAAGGGTTCACCACGGCCGCTATGCCGTCCATGGCGACCACCGTCGGCCTTATGTCCTTGCCGGCCGCCTTGGCCTTCTCTATCTCCTTGGGCTGTATGGCGCGGGAGGCGTCCGCTATGTCGCAGGCCCCGTCGAGGATGGAGGCTATGCCCACGCCGGAGCCTCCGCCGCGCACCGAGATGTCGGCGTCCTTATGCTCCTGCATGAACACTTCGGCCGCCTTCTGCGCTATCGGCAGCACCGTGGTGGAGCCTTCCAGCACCACCTTGGCGCCGGCTTTGACAGGCGCGGCCAGGGCGAGGGCCAGGGCGGGGATCATCATCATCTTTATGTTAGTTTTCATGGTTTTTCTCCGTTCGTTTTCAATGAGTCGCGGGCCGGTCAGAACTTCAGGTTCAGGTCCAGCTGCAGCAGGTGCTCCTTCCCGGAGCCGGCTATCCTGCGGGCCGAATAGTAGTCGGCCTCTATGTTCACGTTCTTCACGACGCCAAGCGCCAGCAGGGCCTCGGAGCCCTGGACCCCCGTGGAACCGCCGTAGAAGTCCGAGTCGGGGTACGTATCCACCCAGGCGTCGGCCTCAAGGCGGCGGTAGCTGCAGCGCAGTTGCCACTGGCCGAAGCTCTCCACCTTGCGCTGGCCCAGCTTGACGCCGGCTATCCAGCCGAAGTCCCGGACGGAATGGTCCGTGCTCTTGACCGCGCTGCCGAAGAGCCCGAGGTAGTCGGCGTCGACCAGGAACGGCGCGGAGAAGACCTTGTTCAACTCGAAGTCGACCGAGACCGCGTCGTAACCGTAATGGTACGCGGCGCCTGAGAGCCTGTTCGCCTTTATGTAGCCGGAGGTCGTGGAGGGCCGGTTGGCCAGCTCCGCGGCGCCCTTCACGTTGCCGAAGCCGTAATACGTCACGGCCGCCATAATGTCCAGCTTATCCGCGCCGCTCCAGCCGAAACCGGCCTGTCCGGCGGCGAGGAACGGGTCCCTGGGGTTGGAAGCGCTTTCGTCCAGCGCTAACCATGCCGCGGTCGCGAAGGGCTTTAAACCGCTCTTGGCCCGCGAGGCCAGCTTGAACGCGGCGCCGCCGGGATTTATGTCCCCGTCCCAGAGCATGTCGCTGGCGGTCCAGAGCGGGTTGCGCATGCGGCCGCCGTAGAAGGTAAAGACGCCGCGCTTATATTCAGCGAAGGCGTAGTCGAGGTATATGTTTATCTTAGAGAAGTTGGAGTTCAGCGTCTGGTTGGTCGATCGGGAGTCGGCGCTGGAGCCGCTGGCCAGGCCGAAACCGGCCGTCCAGCCGTCGTTAACGACGGCCTCGAGACCCGCGCGCAGCCGCAGGCGGCCGCGGTGCTCGCGGTATGCCAGCGCGCTGTTATCTATAGAGTCCGCGCGCAGGCGCATGTCGCCGCGGAATTTCAGGGTCTTCAGCCAGGAAGGGAGGTCAGCCCCGGACTCCTGCCCGGCCTTCAGCTGCCGCGCCTCGTCGGCGGTAATGATGTTCTTCTCCGCCAGCTTGTCCAGCAGCGGGCCCATGTCGGAGGCCTTCGCCGCGGAAGCGGAGAGCGCCAGCAGCGCGGCCGTCCAGATAATCTTTGATCTCATTAGTTCACCATCCGTTCTAAGTTTTCCACGGCAATAGTGTAGGAAAGCCGCGTTAAAGCGGTTTAAAGGGCGGGTAAAATCCCGGTAAAGGAAAGGGGACTACTTAGGGAGGGTTATCCAGAAGGAACTGCCGCGGCCCTCGACGCTCTCGGCGCCGGCGGAGCCGCCGTGCAGCTCGGCCACGTGCTTGACTATGGAGAGCCCGAGGCCCGTTCCCCCCATCTCACGGGAACGGGCCTTGTCCACGCGGTAGAAGCGCTCGAACACCCTGGGCAGGGCCTCGGCGGGTATTCCTATGCCGTTGTCGTTGACCGTAAGCCTGACGGCGTCCGGCAGCTCCGCCGCGGAGATGTCCACCTCGGGGACGCCGGCGCAGAACTTGACGGCGTTGTCTATCAGGTTGATGAGCACCTGGCCCAGCTTGCCCGGGTCGGCCTGTACGGAGAGTCCTTCCGGCACGGAATTGGTCACGCGGGCCTTCCTGGCGCCTATGACGGGCGCGAGGCCGGCCATGTGCGTATCGACCAGCTTCCTGAGTTCCACGCGCTCCTTCTTCAGCGCGGCGGAAGGAGCCTCGAGCGAGGAGAGCTTCAACAGGTCGCTTACGATGTTATCGAGCCTGGAGGCCTGGTCGAAGATGCTGCGCGCGAAGCCCGGACCGTGCTCCTTGTCCTCCAGCGCGCCGGACAGCAGGGTCTCGGCGCAGCCCCTGATGGCCGTGAGCGGGGTTTTCAGCTCGTGCGAGACGTTGGCCACGAAATCCCGGCGCATCGCGTCCAGCCGGCGCGGCGCGGTGACGTCGCGCACCACGGCTATGCAGCCGGTAACGCGCCCACCCGTGGTCAGCGGCGCGGCGCTCACGGCGAAGACTCCCTTGACCGGCACGGAAAGCTCCACCTCTCCTGAGAGAGGATTCCCCTCGTAGACCACGCGGGCGCACAGGGCGCCGAGCGCGGCGTTGGGGATCACCTCGAGCAGCGGCCTGCCGATGGCCTCCGGTTCCCTGACGCCGAACATCACGCGCATGGCGGGATTCAGCGCGGTCACCGCGGAATCGGCGCCGGTCATCAGCACGCCGTCGGCCATCGCGTTGAAGGCCGCCGAGAGCTGCTGCGACTGCAGCTCCACGCGCCTGAGGCTCTCTTCTATCGAGGCGGCCATGGAATTCAGCGTTCCGGCCAGCTTGCCGGTCTCTCCGTGGAAATCCCTGCGGATGCGGTAGGAGAACTCCCCGGCCGCGAACTTCTTGGAGGCGTAGACGATCTTATCGAAAGGCCGCGAGAAGCCGGAGGAGACCGCCAGACTGAGCAGCAGCGAGAACAGCAGCGCCAGCGCCAGCGCCGCCAGCAGGGACCTCCTGAGCATGGCCCGCGAGGCCTCTATCTCGGTGGCGGGTACGGCCAGCCGCGCCACGGCCTCGGCCCTGCCGCCCTTCATCCTGACCGGGTACGCGGCGTAGAGCATTGCCTTGCCCAGCGTCGCGGAGGTGCGCAGGTCGTAGGAAGGGACGCCGGCCATGGCGCCTTCCACCTCCGGGCGCCCGGCGTGGTTCTCCATGCTCTTCACGCCGGCCTCGTCCAGCTCGGAGTCGGCTAGCACGCGGCCGTCGGCGTTGATGACAGTGACGCGAGAATGCACGCGGGAGCCCAGGGAATGCGCCAGCTCGTTGATGTGAGGAGCATGGAGGTCGGCCGGGCCGAGCCGGGCGGAGGCCAGCGACGCCTCCTCGGAAAGCTTGGCCTTGAGCGAGGCCAGCTCCGCGCCCTCGACCCTGCGGTAGACCAGGAAATAGGCGGCGCCGAGCACCACGGCGGAAAGGGCGAGATAGGAAAGGAACAGACGGAAACGGAAGGTCTTGAAGAGGTCCCTCATCTGCCGCCCTCGAAGCGGTAGCCGTAGTTCTTCACGGTCACTATGCGCCGGCCTTCCTTCTTCAGCTTGCGGCGCAGCGTGCCCACGTGCACGTCCACGGTGCGGGTCTCGAGCTCCAGCGAGGCGTCCATGCCCCAGGCCTTCTCGAGCAGTTCCTCGCGGGTCAGCACGCGCTCGCCGGCGGCCATCAGGGCCTTCAGCAGCTCGAACTCCTTGGAGGTCAGCTCCAGCGGCGCTCCCTTGAGGCGCACCTCCACGCGGGCGGCGTCCAGCTCTATGTCGCCGGCGCTGAGCTTCTCCGGCGCCGGAGCCGGGGCGGCGGCGGAGCGGCGCAGGACGGCCTGCACGCGGGCCAGCAGCTCCTTGAGGCTGAAAGGCTTGGTGACGTAGTCGTCGGCGCCGAGGCCGAGGCCCAGCACCTTGTCCGACTCCTCGCCCTTGGCGGTGAGCATTATTATCGGGATGGCCGCGGTCTTCGCGTCGGCCTTGAGCCTCCGGCAGACCTCAAGACCGTCCAGCCCCGGCAGCATCAGGTCGAGGAGTATCAGGGCCGGCTTCTCCTTGGCGGCGGTGGCGGCGGCGAAGGAGCCGTCATGAAGAACTAGCGGCCGGTAGCCCTCCTTCTTCAGGTTGTACTCCACCATCCGGGCTATGTCGCGTTCGTCCTCGACCACAAGGATCTTTTCGTTCATGCGGCTCTCCTGGATATATTCTATAACAGAGCGGCCCGGCAAGTGGTAAATTCCTTGTAAATTACGCCCGGCGCCGCTTTGCTATAATCTCAATATCCTATGGACAAAGCCGTAACGCTGGGCTTCTGGAACCGGGTCAACGCCAACGCCCGCCGCAGGCGCCTGTTCCACGACGGCGACTCGATACTGCTGGCCGTTTCCGGCGGGCCGGATTCCGTGGCCATGCTGCACTTCTTCTCCGGGCAGGCCCGCTCGCACAGGCTGAAGCTGCACGTCTGCCACGTCAACCACAAACTGCGCGGAAAAGCCGCGGACGCCGACGCCGCCTTCGTGAAGAGGCTGGCGGCGGAATACGGGCTGACAGCTTCCATCCTCTCGGCGGACGTCCGGAAGCTGGCGAAGGCCCGCGGCGAAAGCCTGGAGCACGCCGCCCGCAACGCCCGCTACCGCCTGCTTTCGGCTACGGCCCTGAAGAAAGGCTGCCGCCTCGTGGCCACCGCCCATCACGCCGACGACCACGCCGAAACGGTGATACTCAACCTGCTCAGGGGGACGGAGCCGAAAGGCCTCCTAGGCATCCCTGAGCGCAGGGAGCTGTGCCGCCGCGGCGGGAAACGCGTGGACCTGATACGCCCCCTGCTGGCGGTCTCGCGGGCGGACATAGAAGCCTACCTCAAGGCGAACGAGCTGTCGTCGAGGAAGGACCACACCAACGAGGACGAGCATTATACCCGCAACTGGATAAGGAAGACCCTGCTGCCGCTGATGCTGAAGAAGCAGCCGCGGCTGCGCGCGCACCTGGCGGAGCTCTCCGCCAAGCTTTCCGCCCTGCTGCCCAAGCCCTAGCCCCCCCTGCCGTTACAGTATCTCGCGCGCAGCCCGGCGGCGGCGTTCGTGTCCCCCCGCTTCTCGAGATAATCCGCCGCGGCCTCCGCCTCGGCGCAGGAAGGGCTGGAGGCGTCCGTCTCCGCCGCCCTGCCGAAAGCTTCAGCCGCCTTCTTCCCCTCGCCGTTCTCGGCCCAGACGAGCCCCAGCTGCGACCAGCCGGAGGCCTCCGCCACGCGGCGGTCGAGCGGCGTGGGCAGCAGGCAGAGCAGCATCAGAGGCGCGGCCAGCAGGAAAGGGCGCGCGGCGGCGTTGTACTTCCCGGCGGCCAGGAAGGCCGCGGCGTGCTCCAGCGCCCCGGCGGCCAGCGGCAGCAGCAGGGCCGCGGCGGGCAGGCGGTAGCGGTCCGCCATCCAGAAAGGGAGCAGCGAGAGCAGGTATGCCAGGAACAGCAGCGCCCCTAGGCCTGCCGCCTCCCCTCTCCGGCAGAGGAACAGCCCGGCCGCGCCCAGGCAGCCTAAGAGCGCGAAAGATACCAGCGGCCAGGCCAGCAGCGTGCGGAAATTGCCGCCGATGAACTGCAGGTCGTAGTTGTCCGGTATCTCGTAGCGGTTCCAGAACAGGTACAGCTTGGCCGCCGTGAGCTTCAGCCAGCGCCACGGATCGTGAACGATGAAGGAAAGCCCGCGGCGCAGCCAGTAGCGGGATATCTCCGACGGTTTCAGCTTCCGGCCGGCGGCCAGCTCCGCCAGCGCGGCCGGCTGGCTCTCCTCGAACAGCGGGTTGGAGCTGAAGCCGGCGGGATAGATGCCTGCGCCGGTGGCGGAAGGGTTGTTGCCGAGGAAGAACGTGAAGCCGCCGTTGTAGTTTATCAGCACGAAGTCGCGGCTGGCCGCGAGATTGTGCAGCGTGACCGGCAGCACCGGCAGGGCCGCCCCGAGCAGCAGCGGGAATACCGCCTTCCGCGCGCGGCCTGACCCGCCGCGCAGGAAGAGATGCAGCAGCAGGGCCGCCGGCAGCAGCAGGACGTTGCTGCGCAGCAGGGCGGCCCAGCCGCCTGCCAGACCGCAGAAGAAGTAGTCCCGGCCCCGCCCGCTTTCGGCCGCCTTCAGGGCCAGCAGAGCGAAGAGCAGCGTCGAGAACACGGCCAGCGTCTCCTTGCCGGGCACGGCCGCGGCGAAGATGAACGGCCGGTACAGCGCGCAGAGCAGGCCGGCCCAGACGCCGGCCCGTCGCCCGAAGGCCCGCTCGCCGATCAGCATCGCCAGCACGCAGGAGCCGGCGTCGGCCGCGGCCTGCAGCCACAGCACGGCCGCCGGGTGATGCCCGACGACTTTGTAAACCGCGGCAAGGAAATACGGGTAGAACGGGGACTGGTAGAAAGCGCTCCCTCTCAGCAGGCCGCCGGAGAGTATCTCCATGGCCTGCCTGTCGTAAGCCCAGGCGTCGGAGCTGAGAGCGGAAAGATAAGGGAGGACCGACCACTGATGCAGGAAGACCGCCCGCAGGACCAAGGCGAACAGGAAGACCGCGGCGTAGCGCGTCCAGGAGGGCAGGTCCTTGATGGAGAAGCTCATATGGTACGCCGGCAGCCCGGCGCCGCCGTCAGCGGCGGGCCCTGTCTATCAGTTCCTGCGGGTAGCCTATCGGCAGGACCTTTATGACGCCGGTGTTCTTCTGCGCGTGGGCGGCCATCAGGCCGGTCTTCGCCAGGCCCAGCGTCAGGGTCAGCCTGGCGATCACGAAGACGCCGCTGTGATGCCCGGTATCCGGGCTCAGGCCGGACGGTATGTCAACGGCGATTATCGGCCTGCCGCTCTTGTTCATCAGCTGGATGACCCGGTGCACAGGCCCTGTGGGCTTGCCGACCGAGCTGACGCCCAGCAGCGCGTCGAGCAGCAGGTCGGAGGAGGAGAGCTCGGCCGCCAGGGCGTCGAGCTCCTCCTTGCGGGTCATCGTAACGGTCACGCCCGCGGTCCTGGCGGCCTCGAGGTTCTTCACCACCAGTTCGCCGTAGCCGGTGTCCTTCGGCGGCAGGATGAAGGCCTTAACGGAAGCCCCGGCCTGCTTCAGATAGCGGGCCGCGACGAGGCCGTCCCCGCCGTTGTTGCCCTTGCCGCAGCAGACCGCGGCCTTGAGCTCCTCCGGCTTCTTCCCCAGCTCCGCCGCGGCGAATTCCAGCGAGGCCGCGGCCACGGCCGCGCCGGCGTTCTCCATCAGCGTGACCGACGGGACGGCGTACTCCGAGGTGGCCAGCTCGTCGAGCCGCTTCATCCCGGCGGCCGTCAGCACCGGCAGGCCGGCGAACTCCTTCACCTGGGGGATCTTGGACATGTTCAGACCATCAGCCAGATCAGCCACGCCAGGGAATAGACCCAGGCGAGGAACAGGAAGACGAAAAGCCCGGCGTAGGGCAGCAGCACGGAGAGCGTCGCCTTGTTGGCCGACACCGGGTAGAGCCTGCGCACCAGCCGCACCCTGGCGTAGATCAGCAGCAGCGCGCAGAGCGTATACCAGAGCATAGGCCCCAGCAGCCCGGCCTTGGCCAGGAACCCCGCCGGCACCAGCGCCGTCATCAGGAAGTCCGTTAGGCCGAAGGCCTGGAACAGCCGGCCCGCCCTGCCGGAAGCCCCTGTGAGCTCCATGAACAGGTGTATCGTCCCGGCCACGAAGAACTCCAGCGCCAGCAGCAGCAGGAACACCACCCCGAACGAGAAGAACCCGGGCGGCACCGCCGAATACATGCGCAGGAAGACGAAGAGGCCGAGCGCCCCGGCGAAATAGCCGAGCATGCCGGTCCTGCCCAGGCCCGCCGGCTTCGCTTCCGCGCCGAGCAGCGCCGGGTCGTCGACCACGGCGCCCAGCGTATCCACGAAGCTCATATGCGGCCGTCCCAGCGGTACTCCAGCCTGGGGGCCTGCACCGCCTCGGCCGCGGCCCCGAGGCCGGGCAGCGAGAGCTTGGTATCGATCAGCGACAGGAACTCCTCGAGCGGATCGCCCTCGGTTATCACGCGGGGGTTCTTGCCGAGGCCCGCCGCGTCCCCTGCCAGGTCCACGGCGTCGCGCAGGTCGCCCAGCTTGTCCACCAGCCCTATGCCGAGCGCCTGGCGCCCGGTGAAGATGCGGCCGTCGGCCAGCTCCTTGACCTTCTCCACCGGCATCTTCCTGCCGTCGGATACCGCCGTGACGAACTGGTCGTAGGAGTCGTCTATCATGCCCTGCAGCAGCTTGCGCTCCTCCGTGGTCATCTCGCGGAACACCGAACCTATGTCCTTGAACTTGCCGGACTTGACTACCTCGCTCCGGTAGCCGATCTTCTTCATCAGGCCCTCGAGGTTGCCGACGCTGAAGATCACGCCTATGGAGCCGGTTATGGTGCCGGGGTGGGCTATGATCTTGTCGCAGGCGGAAGCCACGTAGTAGCCGCCGCTGGCCGAGACCTCGCCGAAGCGGGCGATGAACGGCTTCCTGGTCTCCGCCTTGGCCTTCAGGACCGCGGAATAGATCTCCTGCACGGCGCCTACGGAGCCGCCGGGGCTGTTGATGTCCAGCACTATGGCTTTCACGTCCTTCTTGTCGGCCATCTCCTTGATGCGCTTGGCGGTCTGCTCGCTGCCGCGCTCCCACGAGCGCGAGGAATTGGACTGGCTGATGGCGCCGTATATCGGTATCACGGCCACGCCGTCCTTCTTCTTGGCGAGGCCGGCCAGCTTGGAGAGGTCCATCTCCTTGGGCGCGGCCTTGCGCGCGGCGTCGGCCCGGTATATCACCAGCACCGCGGCCGCCAGCGAAAGCGCGTACAGGCCGGCCAGCAGCTTGAGCCAGAAGGCCGAGCCCCGGCCCGCCGCCGGCGGTTTGGCCTGGGACGGCTCCTGCCGCGCGGGCGGCGGCGTCTCAGGGGGTAAAGCTGCGCTGCTGTTCTGTTCTTCCATTTTTCCTCCAGGCTACAGGCTGCCCGCGTCCGCTACGCGGTTGCGGCCGCCTTCCTTGGCGGCGTAAAGCGCGGCGT
>JAKAMO010000059.1 GCA_021812825.1 bacterium
GGTGTCGACGGCGTCTGGATAGGCTACGAGGGCGAGCGCTCCGGCTACGAGAAGCGTGACAACCGCAGGTCCCCCGAGGAGATCATAAAGGGCCTGAAGGACAACGGCATCACCGTGCTGGCTTCCATGATAGTCGGCTTCGACTACCAGACCCCCGAGATCATAAAGGCCGAGCACAAGAAGCTGATGTCGCTGAAGCCCGATCTGTGCCAGTTCATGATCTACAACCCGAACCCCGGCACGCCGCTCTACGAGAAGGTGAAGTCTCAGGGCCTCTTCCGCAAGGAGTTCGCCGATAATCCCGAGCATTACTGGAAATGGGCCAGCGGCTTCCGCTCGCTGACCGAGCACCCGCACATGACCGGTCCGGAGATAGAGAAGATGCAGATGTGGTGCTTCGACCAGGATTTCCGCGAGCTCGGACCCACTATCTACCGCGTCGTGGACACGATGCTGACCGGCTACCTGAAGCACAAGGATTCCTCCAACCCGTTCCTGCGCATGAGGGCCGAGCGCTTCGCGAAAGAGCTGAAGATGACCTACCCGATGTACCTGCCGGGGGAGCTGTTCGCTCCGACGCTGCGCACCCGCGCGGTGGTGCACAGGCTCAAGAAGCGCGTCTACGCGGCCTTCGGCGCGCCCGCCTTCTCCAACAGGTTCATGAGCTGGGGCGCCGTAGCCGCCGCGCTGTGGACCTCCTTCAAGCTGCGTTTCAACCTCTTCCAGAACCCCGCGCTGACGCGCAAGGGCTGGCGTCTGCCGCCGGAGCCCTTCACCAAGGAGTGGCTGGAGGCCGAGCTGCAGAAGCACAACGTGCCCCAGCGCCTCCACGTGCTGGTGGAGGAGTACGAAGGCCGCCGGAACCAGCTCAAAGTGCGCCTGGAGGGCGCGCTGGACCGCCACAACGGCGAGAAGCTGGCCGAGGAGCTGCGCGCTTACCTCAAGGAGACCAAGGGCAAGCTGGTCATAGATCTGGAGAAACTGAAGGTCATGGAGAAGGAGGCCGCGGCGGCCTTCTCGCACAGGCTGTCCGAGTACCGCTCGCGGGTGAAGATCTCCATGCCCCGGAACGCCCCCGCCCACGCGGCGCAGTTCCTGCTCCTCGCCGAAGTGTTCAAGTACTACAAGGGCTGAGCGGGCCTCAGAACCCTCGCGCAAGACCCGGCGGAAAGCCGGGTCTTTTGCTTTTTAGATGAGCCTGGACTGCAGCAGCCAGGCGGTGCTGAGGAAGGCGAAGAAGCCTACCACGTCGGTGACCGTGGTGAGGAAGATGCCGGAGGAGTGCGCCGGGTCGTACCCGAGCCTCTTCATCGCCAGCGGGATCATGGCGCCGGACATGCCGGCGGCTACCATGTTCACTGTCATGGCGACGCCCACCACGAGACCCAGCCAGGCGCTGCCTTTCCAGAGCCAGGCGGCCGCCGCGGTCATCAGTCCTATCGCGGCGCCGTTGACCAGCCCTACCAGGATCTCCGTGCGTACCAGCTTCCAGGCGTTGTGCGGCGCTATCTCCCTCATCAGCATGCCGCGCAGCACTATGGAAAGCGTCTGCGTACCGGCGTTGCCGCCCTGTCCCGCGATGATGGGCAGGAAGACGGCCAGCACCGCCACGCGGGCGATGAAATCCTCGAACAGCGCCACGACCGAGCCGGCCAGGAAGGCGGTGGCGAGGTTTATCGTCAGCCACGGCAGCCGGCGCGTCACCTTGAACCAGGCCGGGGAGAAAGGCCTTTCTTCGGCGCTGGCGCCGAAGAGTATCTGCAGGTCCTCCGCCGCCTCCTCTTCGGTGGACTCTATCAGGTTCTTGGTGTTGACGACGCCGAGCAACCGGCCGTTCTCGTTGGTCACCGGCACGGCCAGGAAGTGACGGCGAGCGGCCAGTTGCACCAGTTCCTCGCGGTCCATGAAGGGCGAGACCTTGAGCACTTCCCGTATCATCACGTCCTCCACTTTCGCGTCCGGGGAGGAGAGCAGCAGGTCGCGCATGTTCAGCACTCCGAGCAGCCCGCTGGCGGCGTCCACCACGTAGCAGTAAGAGGCCGCCGGCAGCTGCTTCTTGGCTATCTGCCTGAGCCTGGCTATCACGTCCTTGACTCTGGCGTCGGAGCGGAAGGCGAGGAAATCCGTGTGCATCATCCGCCCGGCGCTTTCGCGCGGGTAGGCCAGTATCTCCGCCATGTCCTTGGAGAACTCCTGGTCCAGCAGCGGTATCACGGCCTTTGAGAACTCCGGATCGAACTGCCTGAAGATGTCGGCCGCCTGGTATTTGCCGGTGCGGTGAAGTATCCCGGCCGCCTCCTGCGGCGAGCGGTTCTCCAGCAGGCGGGCGGCGGCCTGCGGCGGCATGTTCTCCAGGGCCTGCGAGGCCACCGAGGGAGGCAGCGCCTTCATCAGCTGCGAGGCCTCTTTCGGCGGCAGGTCCTCCAACGCCTGCGCGGCCCTGACAGGGTCGTCCTGGATGAAGCGCTTCACGAGCTCAAGGGCGGCTTCTTTCCTGCTCACGCGGAGGCCCTCCTGAGGCGGTCCATGATGGCCCTGCCCAGACCGTGGCGCGGGACTTCCTCGGCGTAGATGACGCGGGCGCCGGAGCTTTCCAGCGCGTGGAGGGCGCGGAACAGGCCGGCCGCCGCCTCGCGCAGGTCGCCGGAGCGCGACAGCACCTTTACCGCCGCGAAACGTCCCGCTGGTCGTCTGGAGAAGGCCAGGTAGGCCGCGCTCGGACCGGGCTTTAGCCTTGAGCCCGGAGTAATTATCTTAAGTTTCGCGGCCGGAGCGTAATGTCTTTTCAGGCATCCGGGGGCCATGGGTCTGGCGCCGCCTCGGCCGGGCTTCGCCGCCGGTCCGGCGGTCCTCTCTATCTCCTCCAGCGGCAGGCCGCCGGGGCGAAGCAGGACCGGGCGCCCCTTCTCGAAAGCGATGATGGTGGATTCTACCCCTATGCGGGTATGCCCGCCGTCGAGTATGAGGTCGGGTCCGTCGCCCAGTTGCTTCCTGACGTGCGCGGCCGAGGTAGGGCTGAGCTGTCCGAAACGGTTGGCGCTCGGCGCGGCGATGGGCCGTCCCGAGGCCCTTATCAGGGCCAGGGCGTGCGGACCGGCCGGTACCCTTACCGCCACCGTCCTGAGGCCGGCGGTGACGATGTCGGGCACGGCGGCGGCCTTTGGCAGGACCAGCGTCAGCGGCCCCGGCCAGAACTTCTTCATGAGCCTTTCGGCGGCCGCGGGGATGCGGGAGAAGAGTTTTCTCGCCCTGGCGGCGGAACATTCGTGCAGTATCAGCGGGTCGAAGCGGGGACGGCCCTTGATCTCGAAGATCCTGGCGCAGGCTTCCGGATCGAGCCCGTCGGCGCCCAGGCCGTAGACGGTCTCCGTGGGGAAAGCCACCACCCCTCCGCGTCTTATCGCCGCGGCGGCCTTTTCTATGCCGGCTTTCCCGGCTTTCAAGGTGTTGCCCATCCGGCTAATTCTAGCAATTTAGCCGGCGCTCCCGGCGGCGCCGCCGCCGTCCTTGCCGTCTTCGCCCTCTCCGCAGCGCCTCCCGCCATACTTAGTGGCCGTGACGTCGGTCCAGGAACCGATGATGTCGCCGGAGCCGTCCTGGAGCTCCTTGAGCTGGGCGTGCAGGCAGACCAGGGAGCCGTCACGGCGGCGGAGGTGGAACTCATGCGAGATAGTGACTCCGGGGGCTACCTTTGACGCCGCGCGCATGGCCTTCTGGAAGTCCTCCGGGGCTGTGACCTCGGCGAACCAGCCGGGACGCAGCAGGTCGGCCGCCTCGTAGCCTGTCATCTCCTCCAGGCTGCCGCTGACCCAGTCCGGTATAAGTCTGTCGCCGGCGCGTTTAAGGCGGAAGAGCACGGCCGGGACCGTCTCCATCATGTGGGAAAGGTACTCCGCCGTCCTCTTGAGAGCGGTTTCCGCCTTCTTCCGCTTCTCTTCCGCGGAGATGGAGTCGAGCGCCAGCTCGGCGTCGGATTTCAGGGCGGAGAGCAGGTCCTGCTCGTCCCCGGAGAAGAAGTTCTTCTCCGAGCTGTAGAGGCTGAGCACGGCCCTGAGGCTGCCGGAATCCATCAGCGGCACGGCCGCGGAGGACGCCAGGCCTGAGTCGGCGGCCTTTTGGCGCCAGGGTTCCATCCGCGGATCGGCGGCGATGTCGGCGCAAACCGCTATCTCGCCGGTCCTGGCCGCGAGACCGGACGGGCCTTCGGCGGCGGGGCTGTCCTTGATCTTTACCGTGAGGCCCTGGACGTATCCGGCCCCCCTGCCTGCCCAGTAGGCCGGCAGGAGCTTGCCGGTATACTCGTCAGGTATCCCTATCCAGGCCAGCTCGTAGCCGCCTGCGGCAGTAGCGGTGGCGCAGATCTGGCGCAGCAGTTCCTCCCTGTCCTTGATGCGGGCGGCGGCCCTGTTGATGCTGGCCAGTATGCTGTAGAGGCGCAGGTTCTTCAGCAGGTCGGCCTGCGTTCTCTCCAGCCTGAGCTGGGCCGCCTTGCGCTCGCTGATGTCACGGCAGATGAAATATACCAGCCTCCGGCCGCCCTGTACCACGCCCGAGGCGCTTACCTCTATTGGGAAGCGTTCGCCGTTCTTGCGCAGATGGGTGGCCTCGTAGACCTGGCCCCTTCCGGAGGCTATGTCCCGGAACCGCCGGTTGAACCTGGGGATATCCTCCGGCGGTATCAGGCCCTCCGGGCGGAGCTTGAGCATCTCCGCCTGGGTGTACCCGTAGGTCTCGCAGGCTTTCTTATTGACCATCAGCAGCGAACGCTTCTCCGGGTCGGCCAGCAGGATCATGTCGTTGGCGTTGTCCGCCAGCGCCTCGAAGCTGAGCCTGTACTGCTCCTTCTCCGTCTCAATGCCAGTCAGCGTCTTTGAATAGCGTTCGGTCTGGAGGCGAAACTGGAAGTAGGCAAGGCCGCCGGCGGCGATGACCAGGAAGAAGGTGAAAATGAGTATCATGGCGGAAGCCCTGCCGGACTCCTCCATTATCTCCGGCCAGTCCATCTTGGCCACGATGGCCCAGCCGGTATCCCCGACCATGCCTACGGAGGCGAGCACCTTCCTGCCGCGGTAGTCGGTGCCGAAGAAGGTCCCGGTCTTTCCGCGCAGGGCCATGGCCTCCGGCAGGTCTTCGGAGGAAAGCGGCCGGCGCAGGCTCAGCGGAGCCCCGGGCATATGGCGTAATTCGTTGATCGCTACGACGTCTTCACCCTCCCTGCGTCCCAGCGTGGTCTCCCCGCTGGCGCTGGGCGTCGGCCAGCGGCTGATGAGGGGGTAGAGGTACTCCCGGGGTTCGATGCCGAGCAGGAGTACCAGCTGGCCGGCCGCGGCCGATGCCCTGGCCGCTATCTCCAGATGCGATCTCCCGTTCCACGCGGTATAGAAATCACCCATCTCGGGCCTGCCAGAGCGCAAAGCCTTCCGGACCAGCTCCGTCGTTTCCGGCGATAGGGACTTTGGAAAGTCCCCGACGGAGAGGATTATCCTCCCTTCCGGCCTGGCCAGCATGGCGTAGCAGTACTGGTTGTATTTCAGGTAGCTGCGCAGGCGCGCGGCTATCAGGTTCCTGGTCCCGGTATCCTCCGGATGGGAGGACAGGCGGTCCAGCACCTTGGAGAGGACCGGACTGTCGATGAGCGACTCGGTGTCCCGCAGCCGGTCCATGCGCCAGAAGAGTATCTGTTCCGTCTTGAAGTCCCTGATGGACGAGAGGAGATCGGCGGCGTCGGTCTTTATGGCGTGCAGGAAGTACTGATGGTAGGCCAGTCCGCCGGCCAATATGGCGACGGCCGCGGCGAGGAATATCGCCGCGCGCCTGCTCTTGAGGCGCAGTATCTCTTCGGAAAAACGCGGAAGCGCCACCCCCCACTCCTCCGGGCCGGAAGGCCCTTATGAGGACGCTGAGCGTAAAGTACGGAGAGGAAGGGATTCGAACCCTTGATACGCGTTTACACACGTATGCCGGTTTAGCAAACCGGTGCCTTCAACCACTCGGCCACCTCTCCAGATCGGGGCTCAACGCCGCTGCCGGAACCCGGGACCAGCACGACTATTATATAAAAGCGAAAAGGCTAACTGAAAGTCTTTTTTATCCCCTCTTCCAGGGGCGTCCAGCGCGCAGTCCCGGCGGCCCTTTCCCACAGGGCCGGAGAAGCCGTCCAGTTCGGCGCTGCCGCTTCCCTGGCCTTGTCGCGGTTCATGACCGGCTCGGTCCCGGCCAGCGCCGTGACGGCCTCGTAGAGCCAGCCCACGGCGTATACCGCGGCCGGCGGCAGCGAGAGCATCAGCGGCATTTTGACCCCCATGCCGGCGGCCAGCATGGAGATGAATTCCCGCCACTCGTACGAGCGGGGCTCGCAGACGTAGAATGCGCCGCCGTCGAACCTGGGAGTGTCCAGCGCGGCCCGCATAGCGGCGACCAGGTCGTCGATGTAGACGAAGCTGAAGCGGCCGCCGGACGAGCCGGCGTTCACCATGACCCCTTTTCGCACCCATTCGGCTATCTTGGAGAAGCCCGAATCCTTCCTGCCGTAGATTATAGGCGGGCGCAGGATCACGTAGGCGCCTCCGGAGAAGGAGCGTACCGCCTTTTCACCCTCGAGCTTGCTCCTGCCGTAGAAGGAGACGGGGGCCTCCGGCTGTTCCTCAGTGCGCGGCGAGTCCGCCAGGGACGGGCCGCCGGCGGCGAGGCTGGAGACGTAGACCAGTTTCTTCAGCGACGGGACGGAGTTGGCCGCCGCCACCAGGTTGGCCGTCCCCGCGGCGTTGGCCCGCATGAAGTCGCGCTCCGAGCGGCAGAACAGCGCGGCGGCCAGGTGTACCGCGGCGTCGGCACCGTCGAGGGCCCGGCGGAGGCTTTCCCGATCGGAGAAGTCGGCCTCGGCGTACTGCGCCCCTTCCAGCGGCGCCGCGGGGCGGCGGCGCGTTATTATGCGTACGGCGCAGCCGGAGGCGAGCAGGGCCCTGCAGAGGGCGCCGCCCACGAAGCCGGTGCCGCCGGTGACGGCGATAGCCCTCATTTCTTCCCCTTCAGCTTTTCCACGGCCTTGGCGGCCTCGCGGTCCAGCTCCTTGATGCCGGCTGTGCCCTCGGGCACCTTTACGTCCAGGTGTATGCCCAGGCGGGCAAGGCCCTTCGCCACCGTCGCGCGGTCGGGGTAATCCTCGTTCTGCAGCTTATCCAGCACGCTTACCTTGTCGGCCTGCGGCATCGTGACGGCCAGGGCGCCGGCCATGAGTGCGAAGGAGGCCGCGTTGATGGTCAGTCCGGCGGCGCCGCTTATGAAGCGCACGAGAGCCGTGCTGGTGTTGATGAACAGCAGGAAGACGCTCCAGAGCAGCAGGGAGACGGCGAGGTAATAGACGCCCAGCGGACCCGTGTCAGGGTAGCAGGCGAAGAAAGCCAGGTGTATAAAAGCGACGCCGGTTATCTTCAGTATCATCTTCATCAGGGGTTCTCCGTAGGGGGCGGCGGAGGCCGCAGGCTGGGAGCGTAGATGCCCAGCCTCAGCAGGCCCACATAAACTGATTCGCCTTTTGGATATTCGCTGTATAGGAACTTGGTGTAGGGGCTGCGTCCGTCCTTCTGCGGCATCAGCGTGAGGGCGGAGAACAGGCAGGCGAGCAGGAAGAAGACGGCGAAGATGATCCTGTTGCCGCGATTCCAGCTGCTGACCGCGTTGGCGGTGAAGATGGCCAGCCCGGTCCACATCAGCGGGGAGATGAAGAGGAACGTCATACCCATCCGGCCGCTCTCCGGGTAGCAGACGAAGGTCCCCAGGTGTATCAGGACGGCCGTGAAGATAAGGGCGCTCAGGGGCATGGCAGGTCAGTCCGCCGCCTTGAACTCGACGTGCACCGTAAGGCGGTCTTCCGTAAAGCCGTCGGGGAGAGGCGGGAAAGGGGAGGCGGCCTGCACCGAGCTCTCGGCGGCGCTGTCGAAAAGCCGGTTCCCGGAGGATCTCTCCACCACTATGCTCTTGGTCCCGTTCCTCATGATGGTGAAGCGTACCGTGCAGCGCAGGCTGCCCGCCGACGGCATGCGCTCGGTCCAGGCGTTCCAAAGGGCCTCACGGACCTGGGCGATGTACCAGGGATAAGGGAAATTGTCGGCGTCCGTCACCAGCGGCGTGCCTTCCTCCCCCTCTTCCCCGGCCGGCGCGGTCCGCTTTTTCTCCGCTTCGAAGAGCTTGGCTCCGCTAGAGAGGACGCTGGGCTTGGGCAGCGGGGAGGAGGCGAAGTCGTCCTCGTCCGGCTTCTCCGCGGCCTTCGGGCGCGGCTGGGCGGCCGCCGCGGCCGCAGGTTCCTTCGCGGCCTGCGCTTCGCGGCCCGGCTTGTCCGCGGCCTTGGCCATGGTCACCACCTTGTCCTGCCCGATGAAGTCGATGTAGTAGGCCTGCTCCTTCCTGTGCGGGAAGGCGTTGCGTGAAAGGAGGAAAAGGCCGGCCAGCAGCACGAAATGAGCCGAGGCCGAGTATATCAGGTAGGAACGCATGGAAGATACCTGGAGAGGGCTAGTCTTCCGCCTTCACGGCAATGCCTATCTTGCCGGCACCGAGCTTTTTGGCCGCGTCGAATACCGCGACCACCCGCTCCACCGGGACGGCCTTGTCCGCCTCGACCAGGACGGTCTTCTTGTAGGACTTGCCGAAGCGCAGCCGCAGCTCCTTCTCCAGGCCGCTGAACTTAACGCGCCGGCCGTCCACGGTCATGGCCCCGTCGGCGGCCAGCTGAACCTTGAGCACGTTCTCGTCGCCGCCCTTGGTGCCCGTGGAGGCCTTCGGCAGCGTCACCAGTATCTGGGACTGCACGAGGAACGGCGTGATCACCATGAAGATGATCAGCAGGATCAGTGAAACGTCGATGAGCGGGATCATGTTGATCTCCGCTATTATGCCGCCTTTTTTATGATGGACCCGCATCTCTCGCCTCAGTTGACCCCGCTTAGCTCCCTGGCGCCGGAGCGGTCTATGACCTGCTCGGTTATCCAGTTCATCTCGCTGCCGAAGTCATTGGCCTTGTGTGAAAAATAGTTGTAGGCCACGATGGCGGGTATGGCCACGAAGAGGCCGGCTGCGGTGTTCACCAAGGCCTCGGCTATGCCCATCGCAACCACGGACGGGCCGGCGCCGGCGTACGTGGACAGGTCGCGGAAAGCCCGGATGACGCCTATCACGGTGCCGAAAAGGCCGATGAACGGGCTGATGCTGCCTATGGTGGCTATAGCGGTCAGGCTGCGGCCGAGGCGGGAGACGTGCCACTCCACGGCCTTCTCCGCCAGTTCGCGCTTCTCGAGCGGGGTGCCGGCGTGGGTCATCACCTTGTGGACTATGTCCCCGGCGGGGTTCTTCGAGCGGGCGCAGAGCTCGTCTATCTGCTTGAGCTCGCCGGTGCGCAGCAGGGCGTTGATCTTGTGCAGCAGTTCCCTCATGCCGCTGAACGTGCGCTTGTACATGGTCCAGCGCTCCCAGATGAGCGCGGTGGAGTAGATGGACAGGGCCGCGAGCAGGAACAGTATGGGTCCGCCCGCCACGATAAGCTGTTTAAAGGTGATGTTCATTGGCTCTCCGGTGAGTTGTTTCTCTAAGTAGGATTATAGCAATTAGGGCGGCGCGGCAGGAGGCCGCGGCCGGCTCTCCCGGACCCGGCCGGGCGGGACAGGGCGCGGGGCGCGCGGATCGGGGGGCTAAGCCTTGCGGAAGACGTATTTTACGCGGGCTTCGAGGTTCTCGAAATAGCCGGAGAGGAGCTTGAGCTTGGCGGCTATTACGTCATAGAGCTCGGCCTGTTCGCGGGACTTTATGTCGTCCAGGGCTTCCAGCTCCTTAAGCTTGTTGAACGCTCCGGAGAGCTCGTCGCGGAGCTTGGAGAGCTCCTGGTCGCGCCATTTGAGGTCGGCGCGCATGCGGCCTATCTCCTCGCTGAATTTCCTGGAGCGCTCCTCATGGTCGCGGCGCTCCTCCAGCATGATGCTCTGGAATTCCTCGTTCTTTCCCACCAGCGAGGTTATGTTGTCGCCGAGGGTCCTGACCACCAGCTCCTTCTCCTCCAGCTGCGACCTGAGTTCGTGAAGCTCCTTCTCCAGCTCATGGGCCCGCTGGGCGGAGGAAGCCTGCTCCTTCTTCAGCGCGTTGTCGGCGTTGTCCGCGGTGGTCATCAGCCTCTCGTGGAGCTTGGCGTTATCGGCCGTCTTCTCGGCCAGGGCCTGCGTGGCCTCGGCGAGCTTCTCTTCGGAGCGCTTCTTAAGGGTCTTGTACAGGGCCTCCCACGAGGGATGCTCGCCCTTGATGTCCTGCGCGTTGGCTATGGAGCGCTTGAGCTTGTCGGAGAGGGCGGCTATCTCGGCGTTCTTGCGCCTCAGCTCCTCCTCGAAGCCGTGCTTCTCCTTGGCGTAGGAGCGCTTCAGCTCCTTTACGTCGTTCTCGAGCCTGGCGTTCTTGGAGATGGCCTTCTCCAGCAGCGAGCGGGAAGCGGTCTCCTCCGCCGCCTCCACAGTGATCGGGGGGCGGGGTTTGGCGATGGTCTGCAGCGGAGTCTCCAGGATCTCCTGGAAAGCAGGCTCCATGAAGGCCTCTCGCCACTGGCCGAGGGCCTTTTCAGGGCAGACCAGCGAGTTGCGGCCGAAGCCGGGCTGGGCGGCTATGTCCTTGGGGTAGAAGGGCCCCCGGATGGCTTTTTTGATGTACACGTAGTACTTGGAAATCGGTTGCGTCATACTTAGATGCTACCAAAGGCGTGTTACAAAGAGATTACAAAAGTGAAAAGTATGGTAATCCGCGGCCAGCCGGCCCGGAGTTCGCTCATAAGCGGGCGCGGCGGAATAGGGACCTTCGTCTTCCGCTGGCGAAGAACTCGTCGCGCACGCAGTGCGCTCCTCATACATTCTTCGCCACGGCCATAATGATAG
Organism: bacterium; assembly: GCA_021812825.1. The sequence continues at coordinate 10,905 of JAKAMO010000059.1, forward strand.
GCCGTCCGCTTCAGACTTCGGTCCCTGCGCCCTAAAATCGCTCACTCCGGGGCGGCTTGCGGCTACGGATATCAGCGTTCCAGGTTTTTGCGGATGTTGGCGCGGGTGACCGGGCTGATGACGCCCTTCTCGGTGATGATGGCCGTAATGAGTCCGGCCGGAGTCACGTCGAAGGCCGGGTGCCGCACGCGGACGTTCTTAGGCGCGATGCGCTTGCCCTTAACGAACGTCACCTCGTCGCAGGAGCGCTCCTCGATGACTATGGCGTCGCCGTCAGCGGCTTTCGTGTCGATGGTCGGGGTAGGGGCCGCCACGTAGAAGGGTATCTTGTGGTACTTAGCTATCACCCCGAGCGCGTAGGTGCCTATCTTGTTGGCTGTGTCGCCGTTGGAGGCGATGCGGTCCGCGCCCACGACGATGGCGTTGACGCCGCAGGTCTTGATGATGTGCGCGGCCATGTTGTCGGTGATGAGCTCCGAGGGCACGCCCTCGCGCATCAGCTCCCAGATGGTCAGGCGGGCTCCCTGCAGGTAGGGCCTCGTCTCGCAGGAATAGGCGTGCTTTATCTTCCCCTTCTTGTGCGCGGCCGTGATGACGCCCACGGCGGTGCCTATCCCCATAGTGGCCAGCGCGCCGGCGTTGCAGTGGGTCATTATGACGCACTTCTTCGGCAGCAGGGCCGCGCCGTAGTTGCCCATGTCGCGGCAGGCCTTGTCATCCTCGGCCGTGACCAGGCGGGCTTCCCTGTCCATCAGGGCCGTGAACTTCTTCCTCGCGGCGGGCGAAAGCCTGCCGGGGTGCGCGGCCGCGAAGGCTTTCGCCAGGTTCAGCATGCGATCGGCGGCGTAGAACAGCGCCACGGCCGTGGGGCGGGCCGCCTTGAGCAGGTCGGCGGTCCTGCGCGCCTGCTTCTCGATCTCGGCCGAGGTGGCGGGCGCCAGGCGGCGCATCTCCAGCGCGAAGCCGAAGGCCGCCGCGCAGCCTATCAGCGGCGCCCCGCGCAGGGCCATGTCCTTCGTGGCCTTGGCCGCGCCGGCGGCGTCGCGCACGGTGATGAACTTTATCCTGTCGGGCAGCAGGCGCTGGTCCAGCACCTTCATGCTCCCCTTCCCGAATATCAAGCGAGGCGGTATCATAGCGTTCCCCTTAAAAGTAAGGGCCCGCTTTGGGCGGGCCCGGCGTACAGCCCCGGCGGGGCTTACGGGATGGAGTCCAGGAGGTTCTTCAGCTCTTCCTCTGTCTTGCCGGTTATCTCCACCGTCTTCTCGCGGCCCTTGGCGCCGCGGATGATGTTGACCATCTTGGCGGGGACCTCGAAGAACTCGGAGAGGTAGTCCCTGAGAAGCACGTTGATCTTCAGGTCGGCCGCGGCGGCGCATACCTTTACGCGCAGCACGCTGCCTATGCGGGAAACCACCTCGTTGTCCTCACAGTTCGGTATGACTCTGACTTTTACGATCATGCTGCCTACCTCCTGTTCCTTAAAAACGTGCCGCCCGCCGCCTAGGCGAAGAGCGCGCTGCCTATGCGCGGCAGGTCCGAGCCGGCCTGCACGGCCAGCTCGTAGTCCCCGCTCATGCCCAGGGACAGGTAGTTCCCCTCGCCGGGGAAGTCCCTGTCGAAAAGTCTTTTGGCCTCGGCGAAGACGGCCTTCAGTTCCGTCTCGCCGGCGTCCGCGGGCGCTATGCCCATGTAGCCGCGGACATCGAGATTGCCGAGCCCGCGCACCTGCTCCAGCAGCGAGGCCGCCTGGTCCGGAGCTACGCCGGACTGGGTGGGCGAGGCGTTCAACTTGAGCTGTATCATCACCGGGAGCGTCTTGCCGAGCGCGGCGGCGTGCCTGTCGAGCTCCGCGGCTATCTTGAAGCTGTCCACGCAGTCTATCCAGTCGAAGAGCTCCACGGCGGCCCTGGCCTTGTTGGTCTGCAGGTGGCCGATGAAGTGCAGCTGCACCCTGGAGCGCAGCGGCGCCAGGCCGCCTTCGGCCCACTTGGCTTTGGCGTCCTGTACCTTGCTCTCTCCGGCTATCCTGATCGCTCCGGACTCTATGAGGGCTTTCACGTCCTCTACTGCGGCGTACTTGGTGACGGCGATGAAATCGTTTGCTGAAGACGGCCGGCCGGCCCGGGCGCGCGCGGAGGCTATGCGTCCGCTAATGTCCTGGAAGTTGGATAGAAGGGCGCCCTTGCGTGTGATTTCGGCGGTCGGCATGGTCGGGATATCTATATTTTAGCAAAAAATGCCTGTTTTTCATAGGGAAAACGGCCGGGCGGCCTAAATGCTATGATTTTAAGATGGCTTTACCGCCGGGTTTCTGGATATTGGCCTCGGCCCAGGGGCTGATGGCCGCCGGCTACGCTATCTCCTTCCCTTTCCTGGCCGTATACCTCAGCTCGCACCGCGGCATGCCGATGTCCTGGGTCGGTTTCTTCCTGGCCGGTTCCATGCTGCTCTCCTCGAGCGCGCAGTTCATCGGCGGGGAGGTCTCGGACGCTGTCGGCAGGAGAAAGGTTATGTCCTGGGCGCTCGGCCTGCGCGCCGTGCTGATAGCGGTCATTGCCTGGGCGGTATACGCCCGCCTCCCGCTCTGGGTCATCTTCTGCGTGCACCCTGTTTCGATGTTCATAGGAGCTTTCTTCGATCCGGCCGCACAGTCGTGGGTGGCTGACTATACGCCCTCTTCCGGGCGGATGAGGGCGTACGGCTTCCTGCGCATGGGCACCAACGCCGGCTGGGCGGTGGGGCCCGCCCTTGGCGGCTTCCTGGCGGCGGGTTCCTATTCCATGATGTTTTTCGCCACCGCTTTCGTTACCGCTGTCTGCGCGGCCATCGTCGCTTCTTCCGTGCGCGACTTCCCCGGGCAGGCGACGGGGCGGTTCGTGCCGCCGCGCTTCTCGGGCGCCGTTGCCGCGCTTTCCCACGGGGCTTTCCTGCGCTTCTGCGTTTTCAGCTTCGTGATGAGCGCGGTGGTCAGCCAGTTGGTCGTTACCACCTCTCTCTATTCCAAGACCTGCCTGGGGCTGGAAGAGCGGCAGATAGGTCTGCTGTTCTCCATCAACGGCCTGATGGTGGTCTTCTTCCAGTACTTCGCCACGCGCCTGCTGGAAAGGCGGCGCATCACATCGGGGCTGGCGGCCGGCGCGCTCTGCTACGCGGCCGGCTACCTGTTCCTGGGCTACGCGCCCTCTTTTTTCTTCGCCGCTGCGGCAATGGTAGTGGTAACTTTCGGGGAGCTGGCTGTATCCCCGGGACTGCAGGCTCTCGGCGCCAATCTGGCCCCTCCCGGAGAGAAAGGCCGCTATCTCGGCGTGCAGGGCCTGTTCCAGCAGGTGGGCCGCTCTGCCGGGATATTCGTCGGTTCCAACGCCGTAGGGCTGCTAAGCCCGGTGTTCCGAGAGGGGCCGTGGTATATCATAGCGGGGCTGGCTGTGCTGGCCTGTCTGGGCTTCATGTCGCTGAGCGGCCGGTTGAATCGCGAGCAGGACGGTTTGAGGACGCTGCCGCTCCCCCCTTCCGCTCCTGCGGAGGCGGCCGAGCCGGCCTAGTTTCCCGGCGCATGAAAAAAGCCCCCGCATCCGGGGGCTTTTTTGGGGCAGCGCGGCTAGCGCAGGAGTTTCAGGAGCAGCAGGACGGCCCCTGCTATGAGGAATATCAAAATGGTGCGCCAGGAAGCGGATCCTTCCGGCTTGAGGTCGGCGTTCAGTGTGAGCTTTGCGGGGCGCGGGGCGACGTCTTCTCCGGCGGCGGCGGCTTTGGCCATGGCCTGGTCGTAAATTTGTCTTATATCAGGGGGCATGCTTTCTACGTTCTCGTAAGGGACGCCGTTTATGACGATCTTGCGATGGCCGGGAGTGCCGGAGTTGAGTAGTGCGTCGTGGATGGTCTGGCGCAGTTCCGGGGGCACTTCGTCCTCGGAGTTATACTCTTTGCCGTTTATCCTTATCCTGCGCTTGAAGTTAATGTTGAACTCTATGCCCATGCTTTCTCCTCCCCCACCGAGACTATATCAAACCTCCCCCTGCTCCGCAAAGCCGGTGGTTGTCGGCTGGGCAGGGGTGTCAGGCACGGGGGCAAGAAAGTGTCGCTTCGCTCCACGCGCACTGGCCTATGGCCGTGCCGCATCAGGCGCTATGCGCATCAAGCGGCCACCGTGCAGGGGGCTCGTCACGCAGATCTGTCGCTTCGCTCCATCCAGTCGTCGCGCTTACGCAAGCTCCTCCCTCCGCGACGGCCTTCCGCCCCTGCCCCGCCGCCACCTACAAAAAACAAAACCGCCGGGCTCCCCCGGCGTCGAGATTCATGGCTTTTTTTCGTTCTTTGGCGGGGGCGGCAGGGCGCTGATCTTTTCCCGCAGGATGTCGAGCTTGTCGAGGTTGAGTTGGGTGGGTTCCAACTTGCAGGCCACGCTGAAGAGTTCCAGGGCCGCTCGGAGGTCGCCCCGCTTCTCCTTCAATTGCGACAGGCGCGCCCAGGCGGCCGCGTTGGCGGGGTCGTGCTCGGCGGTCTCGCGGGCCTGCCGCTCTTCCTCGTCGAGCATGGCCCGCCAGATCAGCTCTACCTCTCTTTCCCGCTTGAGGCGCCAGGCGTACAGGGCGCCCACTACTATGCTGATGATGGAGGCGAAGATGATCAGCGGGACCAATACGCCGGTGAAGGCGAAGACGGTCAGGCCGCCGAACAGGACGGCCAGTATGCCGCCCGACAGGTGACCCTACCCCGCCTTTTAGCCCGCGCTTAACTGCGGTTCCCCACTGCTAGTTTTTACCAAGATTTCCTGCTTCCTGGCAAATTCTTCCGGCGTCATCCAGTCCAAGCTTCCGTGCGGCCGGACCTTGTTGTAGTCATTCCTCCAGACCTCGATAACCGTCCGCGCTTCTATCAGTGTCAGGAACTGATTGTCGTTCAGGCATTCCTCACGCAACCGGCCATTGAAACTTTCGATGAAAGCATTCTCGGTCGGTTTGCCAGGCCGGATGAAGTTTAGCGTCACACCGTTGCTGTACGCCCAGGCATCCATTTCGCTGCCGGCGAACTGCGAGCCGTTATCCGACCTGATCCCGGCCACCTTGCCACGGAATTCAATCGTCCTGCCGAGCACTTCTGTTACCCGCTTTGCTGACATGCCGTAATCCACTTCTATCGCCAGGCATTCCCTGCTGAATTCGTCCACCAACGTCAGACACTTAAACGCCCTGCCGTTGGCGAGCCGGTCGTGAACTATATCTATCGTCCACATCTGGTTCGGCGCGGTCGGTTCCGGGATGGGCACCCGGGCTGCCGCGGCACGCTTCTTCCGACGTTTAACCCGCAGGCCGAGGCCTTCTTCGCGGTAGAGGCGTTCCACGCGCTTGTGATTGACCGTCCAACCTTCGCGCTTGAGCATCTGATACAGGCGCGGGGCACCGAAGCGCCTGCGCTGTTCGGCTAGTTCCCGAATACGCTTGCGCAGCGCGACGTTCGTCTTGCTTTCAGGGCGGCGCTGATAGCGCCAGGTCGCCCTGTTAAGGCTGACCAGGCGGCAGGCCTGCCGCTGGCTAAGGCCCAAAACCGCTGAAGCGAACTGAACTACTTTGCGCTTGGCTTTGGGCCTTACCAGTTTTTTGAGAGGATTTCCTTGGCCGCGCGCAGTTCCAGTGCCTGTTCGGCCACCATCTGCTTGAGCTTGCGGTTTTCTTCTTCCAAAGAGCGGAGCCGCTTGATGTCGGGCACGGTCATGCCAGAGAATTTTGTGCGCCAGGCATAAAACGTGTTTTCGCTGACGCCGTATTTGCGGCAAAGATCAGGCGCTTTGGTGCCTGTGGCGTGTTCCTTGAGGATGTTTACGATCTGTTCTTCCGTGTAGCGTTTCCGGGGCATTTGTACGACCTCCATGAGTATTTTAGCATCCGGAAACCGCAATTGGTCGTGGGCTAGATTAGCGGGAGAGGGTCACAGGGACAGGGCGTTGTTGGCTATGTGCGGCAGTTGGTTCTTCTTGTTGGCCTTGAAGAACTGGTCCACCGCCATCAGGACTGCTATGGTTACGGCGGCCACCGCAGCGATATATATCAGCACCTGCTTCATCGGTAGGACAAGGATAGCATAATGACGGTAGTGACTGTCCGTGGTGTTGGACCGCGCACTCTGGAAGATGGAAACCCTCCGCAAAGGGCTCGCTCCCCAACGCCCCCTCCGCCCCTCCAAAACAAAACCGCCGGGTCTCCCCCGGCGGTAAAAATAGTCATTAAGTAATCAGCGTCCCCTTACCCCCCGCTTTTTGCCTACCACGTTATCCCCAAATACATGGATAGTTTTGCAATTGTAATAGAAACTCCGAAGATAATAAAAAAACCAATTAGGGACTCTTTCCAAGAGGTTTCGTTAGTGGAAAAAGTATTTTTTAGTCGCTTAAACATCCAAATTGAAGCAACAATAGTACTTATAGCCAGAAGGCAAACTATATAATCTCCATGTGCGATGGAGAGCAGTGCTGTTATGGTAATACATATGGTGATACTTGCAAGAATCAGGATTATCAGTATAGGATATAGAATTCTGTAACTAGTATAAAAAGTGCTAGCCAAAAGGATGCCTGAAATTAAAGCCACAATCCAATTCTTATGGATTAGTGCAGACACAAACGTTAGTCCCGCAACAATCTGGAATGCAAGAGTCAGTCCATGCCCCGTGCCAGCAGCATTGCCATCACGGAAACCGCGCTTGTAGTCTTCATTTTCAAGATTTGGGTCCATGTATAGAACTGTGTCTGTTGTGGAATACAAAAAAATATACACAAAAATTGGGAAGTGTCTGTTTGATTGAGGGCCGGAGCGGGGATTGGGGTGGAAGGTCGTCACGGACTGAAGGCGCTTGCATCGGCCATGTCAATTTTCTGGGTGTAAATTCGGAAGCATGGGCAGCCTAGTTTAAACCGCCGCCACCTCCTTTTCCCGAGGCTTGTAGGCCTTCCATAGG
>JAKAMO010000205.1 GCA_021812825.1 bacterium
ACATCCTGCTGCACGAGCCCAAGTACCTCAAGAAGCTCTGGGACAACACCGCCTTCTTCAAGGAGGAGCTAAAGAAGGCCGGCTTCGACACCGGCGAGTCGGTCACGCCGATCACCCCCGTGATGGTGGGCGACATGGACAAGGCCAAGGCCCTCTCCGCCCGGCTCTTCGAGGAAGGCGTGTTCGCCCTGCCGCTCGGCTTCCCGACGGTGCCGAAGGGCAAGGAGCGCCTCCGAACGATAGTCACCGCCGGCCACAAGCTGAAGGACCTGAAGTTCGCCGCGGAGAAGTTCCGGAAGGTCGGACGCGAACTCGGCATAATATAGCCGCGGGAATAAAGGAAAAATGCGATGAAAAAGCTGTTTATAGCCGTTGCCGTGATAGCCGCCCTGTCCGCCGCCGCTGCCGCCGCCCGCATGCAGTCCAACGGAGACCCCGCCCGCAAGCTCTGGAAGGCCCTGGACCTGATGGGCAAGCTGGAGGGTATCCAGATACATACCGTGGATGGAGCCTCGGACACCATCTCCGTGCGCTCGCTGTCCTGCGTGTCGGAGATGTACGAGGCCTGCTCGCTCTTCGTCGCCGTCAACGGGACCGAGAAGCTTATAGTCCACCAGGACGCGGCCGGCAAGATAATAGAGGCCCTGTACGACCACGGCATCTACCCGTCCGAGGACGACCCCAGCCTCTCGCAGTCCGTGAAAAAGGTCTCCTGCACCAACACCAGCGAGAAGTACGAATGCACGCTGGAGGAGTGGCGCTGAGCCGCTCGCGCGGCAAATAAGAACGGCGGGCCGCTTGCCCGCCGTTCTTTTGTCCCCCAGCTCCGCTACTGGGCGATTATCATCTCCCGGCTGACGGCGTACCTGCCGGCCAGCCAGTCGATGACCTCCCTGGCCGCGCGGGCGGTGTCGTTCTCGTGCTCCTCCAGGAACGGGGCGTAATCGTCCTTCAGGGCCGACTTCTCCTCCGCCGAGAGGGCGTCCAGACCCCTGTCGCAGAAAGCCTCCAGGTCGCGCTCCAGCAGTTCCGCCATGTCGTGGCAGGTCACCATCCTGGCGGACTTCCTGAAGGCCTTTACCTGGTCGTACGCGGCGCCCTTCAGGTACGATTCCTGCAGGGTGAGCAGCGGGATCTTGGAGAGGGCGGCCTGGTTCATCGGGTTCGCCGCGTGGCCTTCCAGCCAGCCGCCTATCTCCGGCGGGCGGCCGGAAACCCCGCGCAGGTGCAGGAAGGGGCACATCCTGGGGCCGTCGTTGACCGGGTAGTTGTCCCACAGGAAGGGCTTGCGGCCGAGGCGCTCGGCGGCGCTCTTCAGATGCTCGGGCGTGTACGCTTTAGAACAGACGAGCTCGCCGGTCCAGAACATGCTGACTTTCGGGTCCATCGCCTTGCCGAGCCTGCCGAGGTATCCCTCCGGCATCCGGCCGAACAGCTTCTCGAGCACGGGGTCGTCCGAATAGTAAGTCGGGCAGAAGACGACCTGCTTGGCGCTCGTGCGGGCGGCCATCCAGTTGACTATCTCCACCTGCTTCTCGGCGAGGTCGGGCACGTCTCCCTTCATGTCGTCCATCAGGATCCCCAGCTTGTTGACGCGCAGGCGGTTGAACAGATCGATCCTGGCCTGCAGCAGCCTCTTCGTCTCCAGGCCGAAGTCGGAGAGGTAGACCTCGTGCGGGCTGAAGCCCACCCCGAACTCTATGCCGGCCGAGTGGCACTGCCCGGCGAGCTTGGTCAGCTTCTCCTCTATGGCCTTCGGGTAGGGCTCGCGCCACTTGCGGCGCAGGTAGGGGTCGCCCTTGGGCGCGTAGACGTAGAACGAGAAGCCGTGCTTGCGCAGGAAACCGGCATAGTCCGTCCTCGCCCCCCAGCTCCAGGGCTCGCCGTAGAAACCTTCTATCACTCCCAGTTTGCAGGTCATGTCAGTATTTCCCCGACATAAGGGCCGCTATCCGCTTCTCCGCCTTCCTGGACATGCCGTCCTCCGGGTAAAGTTCCAGTATCTTCTGGTAATAGCCGCGGGCCTTCTCGGAGTCCTTGGCCTTGTAGAACACCTCGCCGGCCGCGTAAAGCGCCTTCGGCGACTCCGGGTCCCTGGGGAAGTCGGCGGCGAGCCGTTCGTACATAGAGACCTCGCCGGCGATGTCCTTCAGGTCCTTGCGGTAGATATCGGCCGCCTCCAGCAGGGCGTCGACGCCCGCCGGGCCGCGGGAGTCCTTGTACTTGTCGGCCAGCCTGTTGAGGACAGCGATGGCCTCGCGGAACTTGCCCATCCTTTCGCGCAGCAGCTTCGCCTCGGAGAGGAAGGACTTGTACGCCTCCTCCTTGTCCGGGTACAGGGCGATGATCTTCTCGTACGCGTCCACGGCGATACCGTATTTCCTGCGCTTCTCCGCCAGGTCGGGCAGGCGCATGTACGCCGCCCAGGCCTGGTCGGAGCCCGGGAAGGAGGCGGCGATATCCAGATAGACGTCTATGGCCTTGTCGTACTCCTTGAGCCTGTCAGCCAGCACGTCGGCCAGCGAGAGCTTGGCCCTGGCCATCAGCGGGCTGGAAGGATGCATGGTCACAAGTTTCTGGTAGGCCAGCCCGGCGGCGAGGTAGTTCCTGTTGAGGAGGTGCAGGTCGGCCAGCGCGATGCGCATCTCGTCGTTGGCCGGGTAGGCCGGGAACCTGTCGAAGAAGTAGCGGAACTCGGCCAGCAGCGGCTCATAATACTCCGCGCCCGCTTCCGTGGAGAGCCGGCGCAGCAGGAAGGCCAGGTTGAAGTCCGCGGCCGCGGTCTCAGGCGCGGCCGCGGCTTTCTCCAGCAGCGGCCTCGTCTTCTTGTCGCCTTTGGAGGCCAGCAGGGCGTCCAGCATCTTGCGCGCCTCCGCGGAAGAGGCGGCACCCGGGTAAAGCTGCAGGTGCTTGAGCAGCGCCACCAGCGCGGACCGGTGATCGCCCAGCCTCTCGTGCAGCCTGGCCTTGAGCAGCTGGGCGTCGGCGGCGGCGGGATGCGCGGGATTGCGGGCCAACCAGTCGTCCAGCTGGGGCAGCAGCAGCTCGGCGGCGTCCTTGGAATCGTCCTTAGTGGCGTCCTGCAGGAAAGACCACTCCGAGTCGGCCGGGGCGGCGGTAACGTTCCAGACCGGCAGCACGGGGGCCGGCTTCCCGGACTCCGCCCGCGTCTGCTGGGGCTGGGCCTGCTTTGCGGCCGCCGGCGCGGCCGGTTTCGCGGCCGGCTCCACCGATATCTCGGCGGCGGGGGTTTCGGCGGCGGCCTGTTTCTCTACGGCCGCTACCGTCTCCTCAAGAGGGTCCGGTTCTTCCTGGGCCGAAAGCGGCGCACAGAGAACGGAGGCTATCGCCGGGATCAGCAGCAGAGCGTGCAGTTTGCGCATGTGTATCTCCTGTTTGCGGGTTCGGAGAAGCGGCAGGGCCGCGCCTCCGGTGCGGGGGGTCAGCGAGGACGGGTTATTCACGGATTATCTCGACGCCGTTGAAATCCAGCCAGTCCATGGACAAAGGGCTTATTATCGCGTCCGCGGGCACCTTCAGTGTGCGGCCGCCGGCTTTGTAAAGGCGCCGTATTTCCCAGTCGCTCAGGAAGGTCCTTTTACGCAGGTCCGGGACCTTCCTGGGCGCGGAAGCCCCGCCCGTCCCTGCCTTGAGGGAAAGGTGCTCCGTGATGAGGTCCTCGATAGCGCCTTTTGTGAGCATAGGGCCGCCGGCAGGCTCCCAGGCCCGGCGTGCGCCGCGCTCCGGCCGTCAGGCCGTCACCGCACGCCGCCGGGGCGGATGCCGCGGCTCTCAGCCTACCTTGACCGAGATCTTGGCCAGGTACTTGTCCAGGTCGTCGGCGGGGCGCGGGATCACGTGCATCCCGACCAGC
>JAKAMO010000206.1 GCA_021812825.1 bacterium
GCGGTAGCGCTTGCCGTCCTGGGGACCGCCCTTGCGGGATGGTGCTGGCTCTACACGCTGCTGGGCGTCAGTACCAGTAAAACGGAAAAGCCCTGACTGGGCCGGCTACCTGGCGGCCAGTTCTATAGAGGCCGTCTTCTCCGCCCCGTCCGAAAGATAGGTCACGCTTATCTTCCGGCCGGGGGTGAATTTCTTCAGTTCCGCTGAATAGGCGCGCAGGTCGTCGGTGGCGACGCCTTCCAGCCCGATTATCACGTCTCCCGGTTTCAGCCCCGCTTTTTCAAGCGGCGAGCCGGGGCTTATCTCCAGCGCCCGCACTCCCTTGCCCTGGAAAGAGAAATCCGGGACAAGGCCCGTAGAGGCGCGGCGGGGCCCGGCCCGCGGGAGCTGCGGCGCCGCGGGTGAGTGAAAGCCGGCGGGGCGCGTGATGAAGTCCGATCCGCCGGCAAGATAATCGATTATCTCCCGTACGAATTCCGCCTGCTTTACCAGCCCCGCGGGGTCTATCTTGTCCGCGGTGTCCGAAGGCTTGTGATAGTCGGCGTTTGGTCCGCTGAATATCTGTACGGCGGGGATCCCTTCCTCTATGAAGCTGGCCTGGTCGCTGGAATCCAGGTCTTCCTTGACCAGGTCGTAGTCGGACCCGGTCACAAAACCCGCTCCCCGGAAAATGTGAACCCATTTATCCGAAGAAGAGGAGCCGAGCACCAGTATCTTGCCGGCTCCCAGGCGCCCGACCGTATCGAAGTTGAGGTCGGCGTTTATGCCGGCTTTAACGGCCTGCGGGAGGCCGGAAACAAAGGCTTTTGACCCGACGCGCCCCTCTTCTTCTCCGTCGAAAGCGGCGAAGATCAGGGAACGTTCCGGCGGATGCTTTGCATAATAGCGGGCCAGTTCAAGCAGGAGCGCTACTCCGGAAGCGTTATCGTCCGCGCCGGGGAAAACTTTCCCGTTCTCCGCGGGAAGGTGGTCGTAATGGGCTGAAAGCACCAGGTATTCCAGCGGTTCCTTCGTCCCTTCCGCGACGGCCAGGACGTTCTCCGTCCCCGGGCGGACTTCGCCTGTTCTAGCGGGAGCGCTTCCGAACGGTTTGAGCCCGGCTTCCCCGAACGCTTCCCGGACGGCGGCCGCGGCCTTTTCATGCCCCGGAGCTCCCAGGCCGCGTCCCCCCGGAAGGGAAGCGAATTCGCGCACACTGTCCATCATCCGCGCGCCCGAAAACACCGAAGGCAGGGCCGCCAGCGGCCGGCGCGCGGGGTAAGCCGGGGCGCGCGGGGGAGTTCCGGAAAGGTCGGCGGCGAGGGGCGAGCGCGAAGCTTTCCAGACTCCGGTGGCGAGCGAGTTCATGTCCGCGTCGAACACAAGCCAGGAGTATTTGCCGTAATGCGGCAGCTTGGCCGCCAGCAGCTGCAGCTTGTCCATGGAGTCCGACGTAACCAGAGCGCCGGTATATGCGGGGTCCGCCGGGTTGAAGGCGGCGAAGACAAAAGTGTTCCCGGCGCGGGAGAACCTGCGGTTGTCAATCGTAACGGACTCTTTGTCGAAGCGGGCGCCATAGCCGGCCAGGCTTTTTTCAAAATCCCCGGCAAGGCGGTTCCCGCCGCCGAAGACCCAGTAAGAGGCGGAAGCGGGCGCCGAGGAAAGCGCGGCGTCGGTAGAGAGAACCGGGAGCTCGTCTTTGGCCTTGTTCCAGGCGCCGGCCAGGGCGAGCCACGGAGCGCCGGGCGCTCCGGCGGGCACGATTATGGCCGGCCTGGAGGCCCCGAGCACCCTGGAAAGCGTAGGCGGCGTTTCCAGCGGGCTCAATGAACGGAACACGTCGAAATCCGGGTCTATTTCAAGGCGGGCGGGCGGCAGCGGGGAGCTGTAATGGAAGGTCTCCTCCTTGAGGGTCATGGGCAGCGTTTTCAGGCGGGGCGCGGCGGCCCCTTCAAGGTAGATGGCCGCGGGGATCTCAAGGCTGTAGGGAGGGCCCTCCTGGGTCTGCACCAGCGTGAAATCCACGGAATAGTCTTCAAGCCCGCCGCGCGTAACTTCAACGTCCTTTAAAGCGAGCGCGGGCGCTCCTGCGCGCCGCGTCCACTGATCGAAGAAAGGTTTAAGGCGGCCCGGCCCGCTAATTTTTTCGAAAGCGGCCCGCAGGTCCGCGAACGAAGCGTACCTGAAAATGTTGCCGGAGTAAAACCCGCGCAGGCCCGTCTTGAAATTGTCGTCGCCCAGCATAAGGCGCAGCATATGGTACAGCATCATGCCCTTGCCGTAGCCCACCGCCTCCGAGGCGGAGGAGTGGCGCGCGCGGAATTCAGTAAGCGGGAAATCCTTGCCTTCGGAAACATAGTCCGTATATTTCTGCAGCGCGGTCATGCGGTAGTCGCGGCCCCTGCCGCGGTTCTCGGCTATCAGGTAATCGGCCAGGTAGACGGTGAGCCCCTCGCACCAGTTGCCTTTTTCGTAATCCACGAAAACGCCGTTTCCCCACCAGTTGTGCAGTATCTCGTGCGGGTAGGAGGAGTTTATTATGAAAGGCAGGCGTATGACTTTGGGGCCAAGCAAAGTGAACGAGGGCATGCCGTAGCCGGTATCCCAGAAATTCTCCACCAGCGCGAACTTGCGGTAAGGATAGGGGCCTATAAGCCCGGAGTAAAATTCTATGTATTTGGCCGTAGCCTCAAGGTATCTGGCGGCAAGCTCCGGGTTCGGTTCCCGCAGGAACGCGTAGTAAGTAAGCTTTCCGTCCCTGCGCGAATATTCCGAGTATTTCCCGCAGGTCATGGTTATCTCGTCCTGCGGCTTTGCGGCTTCCCAGGTCGTAGTTATGCTGCCCTGCCGGGTTTTGCGGGAAAGCCTGTCCCCGCCGGCGACGGAATCGTAAGGCGCCGGGAGGACCGTCTCCAGGCGGAAAGTGACCAGCGAGCCGGAGAACTCCGGGTACCAGCCGGAGGCCCCCGAGAGATAGCACCCGTCGGCGGAGATGGTTCCCGGAGTTTCGGAGAAGCTGCGCGAATATTCCTGCGCCTGCTCGCCCGGGGGGTGGCTTATTATCCCGCCGTATTTCAGGGTGAAGCCGCGCTCCGGCCGCTTTGTGACCAGGCGGTAGGCGGCGTAGATGCCAGCGGCGGAAGAGGTATTGATCCCGTATTTTTCGCCGGCCGCGCCGGGCGGCAGCTCCTCCAGGGAAGCCCCTTCCGCTTCGGGACCGAGGCCCTTCTGCAGCGTAAAGACGAATTCGGAGCGCGGGGTTTTGAAAGAGACCTTATCCGACACGGTTATCTTCCCGTCGGCCGGGTTTATCACGACTTTAATATCATGGGCGGCCGTTTCAGCCGGCGCGCAGGCGGCGGGCCGGGGAAGAAAAAAGGAGGCCAAGAGCAATACTGCGGCGGGTTTAATGTCCATATCACGGATATACTATAATTTTGCGGTAACGATACGGAAACCGGCCGGCGCGGAGTGAAGTCTCAGGCCTCCCGGGCGGCCCCGGCGGGATTTTAGTAGAATTGATTTACAGGAGAATATATGGAACACACCCAGAAAACCGCGCTCTTGCTAGTCATCGACGCCGTCGGACTTTCAACCCTGGAATACCTTCTGTCAAAACATCCCGCGAAGGTCAGGCTTCCCAACCTTTCACGCCTGGGCCTTGGCGAGATAGTGCTCCCGCGCTTCAAAAGACGTTTCTCGGCCTCCTCCGGCAAAGCCTGCGCCGCGCGCGTAAGCCAGGTATCGGCCACGGCCGACAGCCTTGTGGGCCACCGCGAGATGATGGGCGTGATAGACCACCGTACCTACGACCTGTTCAACGACGGGTTCAGCGCTAAATATCTCCGCGAGCTGGAAAAGCGCATCGGGCG
>JAKAMO010000207.1 GCA_021812825.1 bacterium
CAAGACCCTGGCGGAGAACCAGGAAGTGGAGTTCGAGACCGAGAATACCGATAAGGGCCCGAAGGCCGTTAACGTGAAGAAGCTTCAGTAAGCTTCTCCTCTCTGAAAGAAAGCGCCGGCCCCGCGATGCGGGGCCGGTTCTTTTTCACCCTTCCGGGGGTCAGTAGTAGAGCAGTTCCCGCTCGGTGATCTCCGGCGGACCGGAGGAGTCGGGCATGCGTTTGCCGTTGAACACCGTGACGCGGGTGCGGCGCTCTTCGGTCCAGTTGCCCTTGTCGTCGAGCTTGTGGGAGTAGTCGTACTCGTATTTCGGGTCGGCCTCGTCCGCGTCGTAGACGAGCTCCTTCTCCGGGGCGCCCTTCGCGTCGCAGTAGGTCTCGCTGCGCGTGACGGGCTGCTCGCCGGAGTCGTAGTCGGTGCGGACTATGCGCCTGACCGTGCCGTCTTCGCGCAGCTCGGTGACGGTCTTGCGCTGCAGCTGGTTGGTCTCGCCGAAGACCGAGTGCGTCCGCGAGGCGGTGGGCTTGTTCCAGGAGTATGTCTCCCGGCGCAGCTGGCGGCCGTCCATGTCGTTGACGGCCAGCTGCGTCAGATTGTTGCCCTTGTCGTAGGTGTAGAGAGTGACGCTTTCCAGGGTCATGAACGGGTCGAACGAGTGTTCCTCCGCCACGAAGCCGCGCTTGTCGAAGATGCGGAAGATGCTGCGTATCGGCTTGCGGGTGGTCTCCTTGCCGCGCGAGGGGGAATCGTCGTACACGAGGACCATGCTGAAGTCCTTCTTCTTGTTCCTGCGGCAGAAGTCGTCCAGGGAGGAGCGCGCCTCCTCGCTGAAGGTCGTCGTGAGCTTCTCCTCCGATTTCAGCCCGGCGCAGAAGGCCTTGGTAGCCTCTGTGTCGCGGTATTCGTAGGCCTGCTTGAGCACCAGGTTCTTGCCGTCGTATTCTGCCTCGCCGGTCTTCATGCCGTACATGTCGCAGGAGACGGAATTGATGCTGCCCGCGCTGCCGGCCAGCCAGTTCTTGCCGCGGCGGAGCGGCTGCATCCTCATGACCTTCAGGGAGCGGGCCCTGGGCTTGAGGTCCGGGCATTTGAGCGCCGGCTCGGCCGCGGCCGGAGCCGCGAGAGCAGCGATAAGGATAAGGGTCGAGGTCTTCGTCATGGGTCACCACCTGCCGGTTAAAAATATATTATACTCTTACTTGCCCGATATTTGAACCCGGCAGGAGGAAAGATGACCGAGAAGCAGGAAGCCAAACCGATGCAGCTGGAAGTGCAGATGGACGACGCCACGGCACAGGGCACCTATGCCAATCTGGCCGGCGTGACCCACAGCGAGACCGAGTTCATCTTCGATTTCCTGTTCCTGCAGCCCAACCAGCCCAAGGCCAAGCTTCGCGCCAGGATAATCTCAAGTCCGGTGCATACGAAGCGCTTCCTGAACGCGCTGCTCGAGAACATCAAACGCTACGAGGAGCGCTTCGGCGTCATCCCGGAACGGGCCGTGAACCTGACGCAGGGTCACAGTTGAACGCGCGCAGGGACTGCGTGAAAAAAGATAACCCCGCCTGAGCGGGGTTATCTTTTTCGCTCCGCGGGCGCCTTATTTCTGTTCGCCCTGGATGATGAACTGCTGCTTTTCCGAGGGGAGGTGGCAGTTCAGCGCGTAGCCCTTCTGCTGTATGCGGGCGTTGGCGGCCGCCAGCATCTGGTCCATCTGCTCGTCGGTGTAGTCGGGGTGGGCGTGCCAGAGCACCAGGTCCTTGGCCTGGGCCTTTTCCACGGCGAAGTCCACCACTATGGACAGGCCGGAGTGGCCCTGCTTCTTGTAGGTCTCGTAGTCCTTGTCGTTGTAGACGGCGTCGTGGACCAGCAGGTCCGAGCCGCGCACGAAGCCGCCGAGCTTCTCGTCGTAATCCTGGAACGCGGTGGCGTCGCCCCAGATCTCGCTGTCGGGGGAGTACGTGACGCGCCTGCCCAGCAGGTCCAGCACGTAGATCATCGTGCTTGTGGGGTGGTTGGCGTACATTGCGGAAAGGCGCACGCCGGGGAACAGCTCGTAGTTGTCCTCCAGGATCTCGTAGATGTCTATCTTGGCCTTGGGGGCCTGCTTGGTCAGGGAGAAGGAGCTGTAAAAGGTGGCCTGCGCCACGTCCTTGAGCGTCTTCTCCGGATCATTGGAGCCGATCAGGTGGATAGCGAAGTTCGGGTCGTGGATGGGGGCGAAGCGGCCGAGTCCGAGGATGTGGTCCAGGTGGAAGTGCGTGAGGCAGACCCAGATGTCCTTGAAGTAGCGTTTCCTCTCCACTATCTCCTTGCCCAGCTCCACTATGCCGGTCCCGGCGTCGAAGACGAAAAGATGGTCCCTGGTCTCCACGGAAAGGCAGGACGTCTGCCTGCCGTAGCGCGAGGCCGAGTTCGGCAGCTGCACCGGGAGGCCGCGGGCGCCCCAGACGGTGACGCGGATCTGTCCCGTGCTGAGGTCGCTGGCCTGGGGGTGCTCGTCTTCGCGTATCAGGGCCGGCTCCTGGGCCGCCTGCTCGGAGGGGGCCAGGCGCGGAGCCGCTCCGTTCAGGATCTCCTTTACGGTATTGGAGAAGGTGTCCACGTTGTAGGGCTTCTGCACGAAGAAGTCCGCCCCGAGCTGGAAGGCGCGCTGCTTCTCCACCTCGTAGGATTTTCCGGAGACGACTATGATCTTGATATGCTTGAGGTTCGGGTCGGATTTGACCGCCTTGCAGATGTCCATGCCGGTGATGCCGGGCATCATGATGTCCGTGACGATAAGGCGGGGCATCTGGGCCTTGATGGTGGGGATCGCCTCCAAGGATTCCTGGACGAGCGTAACGGTGTAGCCGGCGTCGGTGAGCAGGTCGCGGGACAGCTCTCCCACCATGGGGTCGTCGTCAACGATGATAATGTCCGGATTTGCCATTTTTCTCTCCCGGTCGGGGCGATTTACTATAATATAGTATAAATTTTCATTGATTAAAGAAATGTTGCGGCCCTGTTAAATTATGATGCGCATTATCGCCGGCACGCACCGAGGCCGGAAGATCTTCTCGGTGCCCAAGGAAAAGTTCGTCAAGCCGATCTCCGCCCGCATACGGCAGTCGTTCTTCGACATCGTCCGCCCGTACGTAACGGGAGCGGTGATGCTGGACCTGTACGCCGGCGTCGGCACGGTGGGCCTGGAGGCCCTCTCCCGCGGAGCCTTGAAGGTGGTTTTCGTGGAGAAGGAAGGCCTCTGCGTGAAGACGATAGAGAAGAACCTCGCGCACCTGGGCTTCGGCGAGAAGGGCAAAGTGCTGAAGGCCGACGTCCTGAGCGGCCTGAAATGGCTGGAGCACTTCTCCGACTACAAGGGCTACGACCTGGTCTTCATGGGGCCTCCGTACCGTACCTCCGAGAACCTGCCGCTCTCCTATAGCGTGCAGACCCTTCAGCTGCTCGTGGAGGCGGGCATAGCCAACCCCGCGGCCGTGATAGCGGTGCAGCACCACAAGAAGGAGGAAGTCTCCGCGCCGGCGGGCCTGGAGCACACCCGCCGCGAGAAGTACGGCGACACCTACGTGGATTTCTTCCGGTTGAAGAGATGAGCGTTTTACTGCCTGGATATTTTGAAGAGGCGTCACACGGCGGCGGAGGGGCGGCGCAAAAAACCTTCGCGGAGCCCCGAGCTTGCGTAAGCGCGAGGGGCGAGTGATGAGGCGCGCGCACGGTGTGCGCGACGCCGCGTTTTTTGAGCCGCCCTTCCGCCTGCCGTTTTAGCTGTCCGGTTCATAGTGTCACCATGATCTTCGACCCGCTAGAGCTCAACTACAGCAAGATCCGC
>JAKAMO010000208.1 GCA_021812825.1 bacterium
GCCAAGAACAGCGCCAACGTCTTCGCGTTCCTCAGGCGCACGCAGGACAGGCTCAAGCGCAAGGGCCGCAAGGAGCTGCGCGCGCGGCTGAAGATCAAAGGCACCGGCGACAAGACGCTGAACGCCTGGGAGACCGCCTACTACAACAACCTGCTCAAGAAGACCAAGTATTCCATCGACCACGAGAAGATAAAGGAATATTTCCCGCTGGAGACGGTGCTGAAGGGCATGTTCGCCACGTTCGGCGAGGTGTTCGGCGCTAAGTTCGTGCCGGCGGACCTGCCGGTCTGGCACAAGGACGTGCGCGCCTTCGAGGTGAAGAACGGCGACGGTTCCGTGGCAGCCTATTTCTACATGGACCTGTTCCCGCGCGAGGGGAAATACAAGCACGCGGCCTGCTTCGGCGTGCGCAAGGGCCACGAGCTCGCCGACGGCTCCTACGAGATCCCCGCCGCGGCGATAGTGGCCAACTTCTCCCCGCCGTCCGGCGACCTGCCGCCGCTGCTGAAGTTCGACGAGGTCGTCACGCTGTTCCACGAGTTCGGCCACGTCACGCACAACATCTTCACCCGGTCCAAGTACAAGAAGTTCGCCGGCACCAGCGTGTCCCGCGATTTCGTGGAGGTGCCGTCCAAGATGCTGGAGAACTGGGCCTACGACCCGGCCGTGCTGCGCCGCATCTCGGGGCACTACAGGAACCCTTCCGAGACCCTGCCGGAGAGGACGATAAAGAAACTGATAGACGCCAAGAACATGGACTCGGGCATGGGCAACCTGCGCCAGATCTTCTTCAGCGTGCTGGACATGAAGTACCACACCGCCAGGGGGAAGTTGGACACCACGAAGGTCTACGAGAAGCTGATGAAGAAGATCTCGCTGATCCCTATGGCCCCCGGCACGCACCCGCAGGCGAGCTTCGGCCACCTGATGGGCGGCTACGACGCCGGCTACTACAGCTACCTCTGGAGCGAGGCCATAGCGGCCGACCTTTTCAGCGTTTTCGAGGCCACCGGAGTGACGAACCCGGAGACCGGCAGGAAGTACAGGGAGCTGATACTGGCCCCCGGCCGCAGCTACGACGAGGCCGGCCAGGTGGAGAAGTTCCTGGGCAGGCCGTCGGCGGAGGACGCCTTCCTGAAGAGCATAGGAGCGGCATAGGAGAACTGCGCGCCGGGGCGGCGCGGATATGAAGACCAAGGTTTCCATGGCGGCCGGCTTCGCGGTGAGCGCCCTGCTCCTGTGGCTGGCGCTGCGTAATATAGAGTTCGGCTCCCTCGCCGGGATCTACGCCCGCATCGAGCCGCTCTACCTGCTGCCGGTGGCCGCGGTGGTGCTGGCCGAGCTGCTGGCTCGCGGTGCGCGCTGGAAGCTGCTGCTCGCTCCTTCGAGCTCCTCGGTGAAGCTCTCCGACGCGTTCAAGCTGGAGGCCGCCGGGCTCGCGCTGAACAACATCCTGCCGCTGCGGCTGGGGGAGCTCGCCCGCGCCACGTTCGCCGCGCGCGTCTTCTCGATACCGGTGGTGACCGTGCTGGCCACGATACTGGTGGAGCGGCTGCTGGACGTGGTAGTGCTCTTCCTGCTCTTCGCCGCCGCCGCCGAGTTCGGCGGCATCACTGGCGGCATCTTCGCCTACAACGGCCTGATGTGGACGCTGGTCGCGGGTGTGGCGGCCGGCATCGCGGCGCTGATCTTCGCCGACGAACTGGTGGCGCACGCCTGGTTCTCCGGTTTCTTCGCCCGCTTCCCGAAGGTCCGCACCATTTTCGAGAGGGTGGCCATGGGCGTGAAGGGGCTGCACAATTTCCGCAGCGGGTCGCTGATCTTCCTGTTCGCCGCGCTGCAGTGGCTGCTGGACGCGCTGAACTTCTGGCTGCTGGCCCGCGCCTTCGGGCTCGGCGGGACCATAGACGCGTTCCGCAGCGTAGCGCTGATCTTCGCCGGCGCGGCCGCCGCGTCCGTCCCCGGCATGCCCGGTTATTTCGGGAATTACGAGCTGGTGCTGGTGAAGGTGCTCAAGGGCTGGGGCGTGCAGGAGGGGGTGGGCTTCGCCTTCGTCTCCTGCATGCACGTCTTCGTCTACGTTTTCATCACGCTGCTGGGCGTGGCCTTCATCTACCAGATGGGGCAGTCGGTGGGACGGGTCTGGAGCGAGTTCAAGTCCGCGGGGAAGGACAAAGCATGAACGCCGTGAACTCCGTGCTGATGCTCAGCCAGACCTTCCACCCGGTGATGGGCGGCTCCGAGCGGCAGGCTCTGGAGATCTCGAAGGCGCTGGTCTCCCGCGGCGTGAAGGTGACGGTGCTCACCAGGCAGCCCGGCGGCCAGCCGGCCGAGGAGGACATGGGCGGCGTCAGGGTGCTGCGCCTCGGCGCGTTCGGGCCGCGCGCGGTGGATTCCGCGCTGTTCATGCTGAAGAGCTTTTTCTGGCTGCTGTCGCACAAGGCGGACTACGACGCCGTGCACGTGCACCTGGCCTCGTCCCCGGCGGTGGCCGCGGTGCTGGCTTCCCGTCTTACCGGGAAAAAGACGCTGGTTAAGCTGGGCGGCGGCAAAGGCGTGGACGAGATCACGCTTTCCATGGGGAGCTTCCTGGGGCGGCTGAAGCTCTCCTTCTTCCGCGCCTTTCGCCCGGAGCTGCTGGTGATGAACGGCGAGGTCTACGACTGGCTGAGCGGCACGCCCGAATTCTCCGGGCTCAGGCTGCGCCGGTTCCGCAACGGCGTGGACACCGGCCGCTACACGCCGCTGCTATATTCCGAGAAGATAAAGGCCAAGGAGGCCATCGGTCTGGACAACTCAACGTTGTTCATTTTCGTCGGCAGACTTTCGCCCGAGAAGCGCGTGAAGGAGTTCCTGGAGGCCTGGGCCGAGGTGTTCAGCGAGGCGGCTGCGCCCCCGAAGGCCCGCCTGCTGATAGTAGGCGACGGGCCGGAGCGGCGGGCGCTCGAAGGCGCGGTGGCCGACCTCGGGCTGGCGGGCAGCGTGGCGCTGGCCGGCCGCAAGGACGACCTGCTGCCATATTACCGCGCGGCCGACGTCTTCATCCTGCCTTCCATCTCGGAGGGCCTTTCCAATTCGATGCTCGAGGCCATGTCCTGCGGCGTGGCCATCATGGCCAGCCGGGTGGGCGGGGCGCGGGAGGCCGTGCAGCCCGGGGTCAGCGGCAGCCTGTTCGACCCGCTGAACCGGGCGGAGCTGAAGGACTGCCTGCGGCGGCATATAGCCGACCGGAGCCTGGCGGTGAAGATGGGGGAGGCGGCCAGGAAGACGGCCGTGGAGAAGTACTCCATGGCCCGCGTGGCGGAAGAGTTAATAGCTATTTACGGGGAGAAAGCCTGATGTGCGGCATTTGCGGACTTTATAACCACGGCTCCGGCCTTGCGGTCGAGCGCGCGGACCTGAAGGCGATGAACGACCTGATCGTCCACCGCGGCCCGGACGACGAGGGCTATTTCGAGGACAGGAACGTCGGCCTGGCCATGCGCAGGCTCTCGATCATAGACCTGTCCACCGGCCACCAGCCCATCGCGAACGAGGACGGCACCGCCTGGATAGTCTTCAACGGGGAGATCTACAACTACCTGGAGCTGCGGGAGATGCTGCTGGCCCGCGGCCACAAGTTCAGAACGAAGAGCGACACCGAGGCCATCCTGCACCTCTACGAGGAGAAGGGCCCGGATTTCCCGAAGGAGCTGCGCGGCATGTTCGCGGTGGCCATCTGGGACGGCAAAAAAAAGCGGCTGGTGCTGGCGCGCGACAGGCTGGGCAAGAAGCCGCTGTTCTACGCGCATACCCCGGACAGCTTCGTCTTCGGCTCC
>JAKAMO010000209.1 GCA_021812825.1 bacterium
GGCGGAGCTGGCGCGCCTGAACTACGTGAAGATAGCGGACAAGAAGGTTTCCCTGACCAGGTCCGGCCCGGCCAGTCTGCTCTTCTGCGGCCTCTGCCTGATAGGGATGGAGAGGTTCGTGCGCGATGCGCTGCCGTTCTTCCCGGAGAACATACGCGCCTCTTTCGCCGCCAGCGCGGCGGGGCGGCCCGCGAAGCTCTACCCCGCCGTCAACCACCGCAACAGCTGGCCCCGGACCGGCTCCTAGTCGAAGCAGAACATCTTCATTATCTTCTCCGAGAGCGGGGCGCAGGCCGCCGCGTCCCGCGAGGACGCCGCGCGGTAGCGCCAATCCTCGCCCCTGCCGGACCTGACCGCGCCGACGAAGTCGTAGACTTCGGGAACCAGGCAGGTCTCGGGGTTCATCAGCGGGTTCCAGCACCTCTTCGGGGACGCCGCCGTCAGCAGCTTGTAATACTCGCCGCAGAACGCGGCCCCGGACTTCGGCCTGACTATCCCGGCCCAGCCGGAACAGAAAGAGTCGTACTTCGCCCGGCCCGCCTTGAGCGCCGCGAAGGCGGAAAGGTACTGCAGCGCGGTCTCCTCGCAGCCGCGCCTCAGGTCCGGATGTATGGAGCTGAGCCCGGCGCAGCCCTCGGGGGACCCCTTCGAGAGCGACACGCACGCGCCGTAGTCCGCCAGCGCGTCCCACAGGTGCTGCTCCGGCATATGCCTGGCGTCCCCGGAATAGTCCGAGATGACGGTGCCTACGTCCACTTTCCTGCCGGCGCACCTGTCGGCGCCTTCCGGCGGCCGGCCGCCGTCCCCGCCGGAATTGCGGTATTCGCGCAGGGCCGTCACGGCCTTGCCGCCCGGCATGTTCTTCAGCGCTGCGGCGGCGGCCTCGCGCACTACGGGGGAATCGTCCTTAAGGGCGACTATGGCGGCGTCCACGGCGGCCGGCTTTCCGATCATGGCGAACGCCTCCACCGCGTAGGTCCTGGCCAGCGGGTCCCTGTCCTTCATCATCTCCAGCGCCGCCCCGAAGGCCTTGTCCCGGTCTATCCGGACCAGGGCCTGCAGTGCCTTGGTGCGCACGTAGACCACGGGATCCGCCAGCAGGGCCGAGACCGGCTTGTAGGTAGAAGGCTCCGCTATCCTGCCCAGGGCCTGCACGGCCTTCTCCCGCACCTGGGCCTCCGGGCTGCGCAGGCTCTTCACCAGGAAATCCGCGGCCCGGGCGTCCCCGATGACCCCCAGCACCTTTATCTCCCACAGCATGGCGGCCGGCCCGCTGCGCTCCGCGGCGAGCAGCAGCGGGGGGACGGCGTCTCCGCCGACGGTCTCCAGCGCCCTCTCGGCCGCGCCCCGCAGCTCCGCGTCGTCGGAGCCGAGGAAGCCGATCAGCGCGCCGACCGTCCTTTCCCGCGGCCCCCTCAGCAGGGCCCTGGCGGCGGCCTGGCGCTTCCCGTCGTCGGGCGACTCCACCAGGCGGAGCAGCGCCCTCTCGCTTTCCGGATCGAGCGCGGCGGCGCGCACTTCGCGGGCGGGGGCCTCCCTGGCGCGCCCGGAAGCGGCGGCGGGGGCCTCCGCGGCGGACGCCGGGGCACCGGCGGAAACCGCGGCGGCCAACAGCAGGCAAAGCATGGCTATCCTCATTTTTCCTCCCTGGAGACGCCGGGGCTTCAGGCCGGCGGCAGCTCCTCCTCTCCGAACTTTTCCACGTAGGCGGCGTACACCCCGTCGCAGCCGCCGCGCATCGCGCAGCGGCGGCAGGCCGGGATCCGCCTCTTCTCCGGATGCTTCTCCCTGTCCGCCTTCCGGTAGCGGCCCCGGCCGGACACGTACTGCCTGGCCTGCCGCTCGAACATTTCCACCTTGTCCGCCGCCTCCCGGAAGAAGCACGGGACCGGCGCGTTTATCAGCGTGGCGTCCGGGTCCCCGGCGCGCAGGCACTCCAGTATGGCCGGCGCCGCTTCCGAGACCCTGGGCGTATGCGGCATCTTCCCCGGCCTCTCACCCACGTAGATGATGTTCCACTTCGTCATGCCCAGGCGCTTGAGCAGCTTCCCTATCTTCGGCAGCCGGGCCGCGTTCTCCCTGACCACGGTGGTATTGGCCGAGACGCAGGAGAAGCCGGCGGCACGCAGGTTGGCCACGCCTTTCAGAATGCGGGCGAACCCGCCCCTGGTCCCGGTCAGGGCGTCGTGCACTGAGGCCCTGTCGCCGTGCACGGAAAAGCGCACCTCGGTCACCCCGGCCCTTAGCAGCGCCTTCACGAACCTCCCGTCGGCGAACATCCAGCCGTTAGTGGTCAGCAGGCGCTGGCGGAAGCCCAGCCTTTTGGCCGCCTCGAATATGGCGAAGATATCCTTTCTCAGCGTGGATTCCCCTCCGAGCACGTCCACCGCCTCCGCGCCCGCCCGCCTGGCCGCGGCCAGCTCGCCCAGCACCGCGCGGTAGCTCTTGTCAGGGACCGCGCCGCGGTACTCCCTGTCCCAGCAGAAGGCGCAGGAATTGTTGCAGGTATAACCGGTTATCAGCTTGAGCGATCTCATGGCGCCCGCCCCCGCTTCCGCCGGGCCGCGGCCCTTTTGAAGCAGAAGTAGGCGTCCAGCGTCCTGCCCGCCCCTCCGGCGCCGTCGCCGGCGGCGAACAGCACCGGGGCCATCGTCATGCCGGAGCGCCGCGCGTAGGCGACCAGCCCGAGTATCCGCTCCAGGGCCGCCGGATGCCCGCCCGAGGCGTAGAGGCCGCAGATCTCCCTCATCGCAGGGGTGAGGTCCCCGATGCCGCCGGTCTCGTACACCTTGTAGGCCTTCTTCCGGCCGGAGCCGGCCGCGCGCATCTCGTAATAAAAACACTTTTTTTCCAGCTTCAGCCCCGCCATGGCCCTCTTCTGCCAGGGCGGCACGCGCAGCCCGCCGGGGGCTTCCCGCCTGAAATAGAACTTGAAGTCGCCGCCGCCGTCCGGGGTCAGGTCCAGGCATACCGCCGACAGCGCGGCCAGCTCTGCGCCGGCCGGAGCCGCCGACGGTCCGCAGGCCGCGGAGAGCAGCCGCTCCTTGGCGGCCCCGCCGTGAACCGGGTAAAGCTCCTCGTGGTAGACCTTAAGCCGGGGGGCGTCCTTGCCCGTCCCCCAGTCCAGGCCGAGCGTGGTCTGGTGTGAGCGCCCCAGGGACGCGCCGGCCCTCAGGAAGCGCCCGAGGGCGGCCAGGTCGTAGCGTCCGCCGAAAGAGGCCGCGTAGCGCATTATGACGGGGCCGAGGGCGCCCCGCTCGCCGAAATCGCTGACGCTGAAGCGGAAAGCCCCAGGGTCGGAGGAGGAGACGCAGACGTCCAGCTTCTGGTTGAGCGGCAGCCAGCTCCGCTTCACCCTGCGGGCGAAGAGGCCGGTGAGGCCGGCCAGCCCGGAGGGCGGCACCTGCGGGGCGCCTTCCCCCAGCAGCCTGAACAGGCCGGGCAGGAACCCCTCGCGCCGCATCAGCGCCCCTCTATGTCGCTGGTGAGCTTATTATATTTCTTCAGCAGCCGCTTCTTCGCCAGCTCGGCGCGCATCTTCCCGGCGAACTCCGTGAAGAGCAGGCCCGCCTTCACGTTGTTGCGCAGGTTGCCCACGATGCCGTTCTCGCGGTAGATGATGGACATGGCCCGCGTGTTGGACAGCCGGCCCGGGTGCAGGTCGTCTATCTTCAGCTCGGGGTCCGAGATATGGCCCAGGATGTAGCGGTTGCGCACCGCGTCGTCCTTGACCAGGTAGGCCAGGCAGGCCGAGTAGATGTTGCCGTCGATGTTCACGGACAGCTCGGTGTTCATCGGCATCGGCGAGAGCCAG
>JAKAMO010000210.1 GCA_021812825.1 bacterium
TATCCTCTCCGGGTCGTCCAGGGAAAGCTTCACCAGCGCCCTGCGCGCCGGGTCGGCCGCCCAGATGAAGCGGGTGTCGCAGGCTATGGCGGAAAGCCTGCCGCCGGGGTAGCGGTAGGTCTTTATCTCGTCGAGAGCGTCGCCGGGCATGCGCTTGGTAAGCTCGCCCGTGGCGGACCGGGCCGTCCACAGGTAGAGGCCGTCGTAGCAGACGCTGTCGGCGGGCGGCCTGAACGGCTTAGTCGCCGCGGCCTTGGTGTAGCGCCCGTCGAGCAGTCGCTTCTCTATCACGCCGTCGGTGCGCGCCAGCCAGAGGGAGTCGCGCGAGGCGGCCATCCCCACCGGCGTGATATCGGGCAGGCTGGTCACCTTCCTTATGCCGAAGGTCTTCATGTTGTGCTCGTAAAGCCCCTGGCTGTACCAGTCGCTGACGAGCACGGAGTCGTCCTTCGCCGCTATCCCGGTGGGATGGGAATACGGGAGGTAGAAGCTGCGCGGCCTCTGTTCGGCGGGGGAGAATTTCCTGAAGCCGTAGAGCAGGCCGGCGGCGAAGGCGGCAAGCCCCACCGCGGCGGCCAGGCCGAGGGCGAGCAGCCGCCTGCGGCGGCGCAGCGCCGAGCCGTCCAGCTCTATCTCCGTTCCGCCCAGCCGGAGCGCCTTGCGGTAGAGGGGGCGCAGCTCCTCCTCGGTCCACGGGCTCTGCGCGCAGTCCAGCGCGCCGGCTTTCATCAGGGCCACCGCCCTCGCGGCGTCGCGGCGCTTGAGCAGGGGAACGACCGGCATGAAAGGGGCCACGCGCTTCAGCTCGCGCAGCTGGATCTCCGCCGGCGGCTCCTCGCCGTCGGCCAGGAAGACGGCGGCCGGCCGGGTCTTCTCCAGCACGGCCAGGGCGTCGTTGAGGTCGGCAGCGAAGACCGCGTCGGCGCCCAGGTTGCGGAAGACGCCCCGGAGGAAGGTCCTGTCCTTCTCGGAGGCGCAGATTATCTGTACGGTGTTGAACATGGCGCTATTCCCCGTCGCGCGGCGGCGCGGGTATCGTGAGCACGGAGCCCTCCACGGGCAGGCCCTTCGAGACGTGCTTCTCGTTGGCCTTGTAGACGCGCTCCCAGAGGTTCGGGTTGCCGTAGTACTTGGACGCTATCGAGCGCAGCGTCTCCCCGGCCGCCACCTTGTGCAGGCGCGGCCACTTCTGCGGAGGGGGAGGGACATAGGCCTTCTTCGGCGGCGGGTTCTCCTTCCTGTAGAGGGCGTCGGCCGCCTGCACTTCCAGCTCCTTGACGTTGTCCTCCATCTCCCGCATGCGGCCCTGCAGCATCGTGAGGTCGGTCTCGAGCACGCTCTTGTTGACGCGGTAAGTGGCTATCGAGCTTTCGATGTCGGCGCGCTGCTGCCGCAGGTCGTCTACCTGCGCGCGCAGGGCCGCCGCCTCCTTCGCCGCGTTGCCTACCAGCTTCTCGCTGAAGGTGGGCGCCCCGAAGCGGTAGCCCGCGTTGAAGCCGTAATACCCATAGGACTTCTGGTAGCCGGCCCAGGGCAGCGACCAGGCGAAATCGAGGCTCCACGGCGAGAGGTTGACCCCTGCCCCGAGGGAGAGGTACTGCCCGCCTTCCAGGGTCAGCCCCTTGCCCGCGCGCAGCTGCAGCAGCCCGTTGAAGGCCGTGTGCTCGGCGCCCAGGAACAGCTCAGAATAGGAGCCGCGGGCCCTGAGGTCGGCCAGCAGTTCCGTGTTCCCTACGCGGTAGGAGTTGCCCAGCGTTATCGTGAGCAGGGAGCGGCCCGCGCCCAGCAGCAGGTCCGAGAAGACCAGCGCCGTCCGCAGCCCGCCGCTGCCCTCCAGCTTCACGCCGCCCTCCACTCCGATGGCCAGGTGGCTCTTTTCCTCCCTGAGGCTGACCAGCTTGAAACTGCCGCCGTAGAAAAGGGGCTTCTGCAGGTACTTTATAGTGGTTCTTTTGCCGGTGCCGAAAGTGAAGGAGTCGAGGGAGGCCGCCTTCCGGCGCACGGCGTAATAGCCGAAGCCGGCCGTCTTGTACCGCACGTCCGGGACCGGGCGGATATAGACCAGCGAGGACTCGCCGAGCGGCGCTGTCGGGGAGAGGCGCCTTGCCGTCTCCAGCCTGACCTCGAGGTCCGTCAGCGTGGTGAGGTTGGCCGGGTTGTAGAAGACGGCGCAGGGGTCCCCTTCCACCGTGGAGAAGGCGGAGCCCGCGCCGTTGGCCCTTACGCAGGGGCGCATGTACGTGAAATCGGCGGCCCAGGCGGCGGCCGGCAGGCAAGCGGCGAGGAGCAGCGGCAGGAGCGGTTTTTTCATAGTTCCCGGGCGAATATATTATAATTGTAACCGGCCGGTATTAAATTTATATTTCATTTTCTTTTAAACCCCATGACGAAGCGCATACCGTATATCCTCCTCCTGCTGCTGCCGGCGGCGCCGGTCCGTGCCGGCCGCATAAGCTTCGTCTACCCTCCGGAGGGGCTGTCCATCCCGCCGGTGCAGCGCACCTTCGTCTTCGGCAATATCTCCCCTTCCACCGCGGCCCTCATGATAAACGGCGAGAAGGTCCCCGTGCACTCCAACGGCGGTTTCATCGCCTACCTGCCGGTCACCGGGGGCGATTTCGTCTTCGCTGGCTCGCTGGACGACGGCACTACCGCCCAGCGCTCGATAAAGGTGGCCCAGGAGGACCCCGCGCCGTCCACCGGCACGCTGCGCCTGGATTTCACCTCCAACCGCGCCGACGTGGACCTGCTGCCGGGCGACTACCTCAGGGTTTCCGCCGCCGGCACACCCGGCAAGGAGGCGGTCTTCTCCGTTGAGGGGCTGGTGAAGGACAGCCCGATGCGGGAGGCTCCGGCGGGCTCGGGCAGGTATTACGGTTCCTACCGCGTGGACAAGTCCGGGAACATAGGCGGGATCCTCACCGCCCGCTTCAAGGCCGGCCTTTTCGGGCGCAGCGCCGCCGCGCGGGCCAAAGGCAAGGTGGGCATACTGCCCGCCCCCGTGCTGGTGGAGACCTCCACCGACGCGGTGGTGCTGAAGAACGCGCCCGACGGCGGTTACGCCATGTTCCTCCCTGCCGGGGTAAAGCTGGTCTCGAACGGCCGCTATAACGGCTACCGCAAGGTGTTCCTGGCGCAGGACACGGAGGCCTGGGTGCAGGACTCCAAGGTCCGCCCGGCCCAGGGCGCGCCCTATCCGTTCGGCTACGGGAGCGAGACAGGGGTGATAAAGCTGAAGAAGACGGACTTCGGCTCCACCGCCTCCATAACGATGTACGACAAGCTTCCTTATTCGGCGGAGGCGACGCCTTGGGGCCTGCGCGTCACGCTTTATTACGCCAACCTGCACACCAACTGGGTCATCTACGATACCGCCGACAAGCTGGTTAAGAATGTGGCGTTCCGCCAGGCCGGCACCGGCAAGGTGGAGATAGATTTCGAGACCGGCCCCGGCGAGCTCTGGGGCTACGAGGTCTCCTACCCGAACGGCTCCGGCTCGATGCAGGTTGACCTGCGCGCCAGGCCGCGCCCGTCGCTCTCCTGGCCTAAGCCGCTTTCCGGCCTTACCGTGGTGCTGGACCCGGGGCATTCGGTCTATTACAAGTGTCCGGGCGAAAAGCGCGTGCCGATGAAGGACTTCCCCTATTCCGCCATGCCCTCCGGCTGCGGCCTCGACGGGGCCGTCGGCCCGATGGAGACCTTCGAGGTCAACGTGAACCTGGCCATAGCCCAGAAGCTCAAGTCGGACCTGGAGGGGCTGGGCGCGGCCGTGAAGAGGACCCGCTACGGCGACGAGAAC
>JAKAMO010000211.1 GCA_021812825.1 bacterium
TTTCAAATTTTGCGTTTTCGCCCCTCGCCGCGCCCCGCGCGGCGTTAAACTTTTGCAGTTTCTCCCACGGAAAACTCAGGAGCCATTACCGGGCCGACAAATCGCCCCGCTTGAACGCGGGGCATATTTTTATTCTAAACTATATCTGGAGATTTGAACCAATGGAACGAAAGAAATTTCCGGAACTTATCGCCTCGACGCGGCTAGAACTTAGAAAGCACGTCCCGGAACTGGCCGAGACCATGTTCCGCTACGTGGACCAGGACAGGGAACGCCTGCGTGTATTCCTGCCGTGGGTGGATACTACCAAATCCGTAGATGACGAGACGGCATATATCAAGATGACCCACGCCACATGGGAAAAGGGGACATTTTTTGATTACGGCCTCTTCGAGCGGGAAACCGGAACCTATATGGGAAATATAGGAGCACACAATATCGCCTGGGCTCACGACCGCTGCGAATTAGGTTATTGGATATTAGGGAAGTTCGAAGGAAAAGGTTTCGTTTCCGAGGCGGTCGAAGCGCTGGGGAAGGTCTGCTTCGGCCTGGGATTCCACCGTCTGGAGATCCGCTGTTCTTCCATCAACCCCAAATCGGCCGCAGTTCCCAGGCGGCTGGGGTATTCCTTGGACGGGACGCTGAAAGAGGACTCGTTAGAACAAGGCGCCTACAGGGATACAATGGTCTTTGGAAAGTTGAACGTCACGCTATAGGGCAGGAACGCCACGATGAAGATACAGGGAATAACCAAGAACAAGGCGCAGATCTGCGAAAGCATCCTGCGCTCCCTGCCGGAATGGTTCGGGATAGAGCAGTCCCTTAAGCAATATGTAAAGGACGCGCGCTCGCGGCCCATGTTCGTCTCGAAGGAAGGAGATGCAATAACAGGGTTCCTGACGCTGACCCTACACAACGAATTCACCGCCGAAATACACGTGATGGGGATAAAGAGGGAACACCACCGCAAAGGGATCGGGAAAGCCCTGGTCGAACACGCGGTCTCCTATCTGTCAAAGCGCAATTGCGAGTTCTTTACGGTAAAGACGCTCAGCCCGTCCAGGGATTGCCCCGAATACGAAAGGACAAGGCAATTCTACCTGGCGTTGGGATTCAGGCCGCTTGAGGAATTCAAGACACTGTGGGGGAAGGACAATCCCTGCCTGTTCCTCGCGAAACACCTGGGAATAAATGGCAGGCCCTGACCTGCGCTGACCAGCCTCCCCATAGGCACGGTCAAAGCAAAGCCGCCGGGTTTCCCCGGCGGCCTCGCTTTAACTGCGGAAGCGCCTTTACCAGCGGCGGACGGGGTCAGGTCTTGATTCTTGACTTTTAAATTTTCGCCGTCGTGTTGACCCCGGACTGGATAATCCATACAATTTATCCGGATCGGCGCGGGAGATCGAGGCGCAAGCCCCGCTCCAGATCCACACAAGGATCATGAAATTCCTTATCGGAGGTATTCCGGAAGACCCGGATTTTCAGCCCGGCGCCTCGTGGAGACCGGTGCCGGGCCCGGGCCTTTGGCTTCTTCAACTGCTGGCCGCGCTGCCCGCGCTCATGCTTGCCGCCGCGGTCGCCTGGCTCTGGACCCGCGTTATCCCTGTTAATACGCTCTGGTCGTCTCTGGACGTCGTTATGCCGGTCATTCGCGGCATGACGCGCCTCGCGGCCGGCCTGGTCCAGCCCAGAATGCTTCCCGGCGCAGCAGGGCTGCTTTCCATGATAGTCCTATTCCCGTTGATAGTGGCCGCGGCGGCCGTTTATTCGCTGGTCCACGAGCTGGTCCATATCTGCGCCCATCCGCGCCTTGGCCTTTCCGAAAGGTCGATACTGGGGGTATGGCCGTCGAAGATGGTTCCTTTCGCCTATTATAACGGGGAGCTGTCGCTGGTCCGCCAGCTTACTATCCTGGTGATGCCGCTGTTCGTCATCTCTTTCGTTCCGCTGCTGGCATGCGGCATCCTTGGCAGGGCATCGGTCGTGCTGGCGATCGTTTCCATCCTGAACGTGCTGGGCTCGAGCGGCGACATCTTCATGTCGTGGTTCCTGATCTCCCGGGTCCCCTGGAGCGCGAAGCTCCGCGGCCAGGGCGGGCAAGGCGGCGGGCTCTTCTGGCGGGCGTGATGTACCAAAGCAAAGCCGCCGGGTTTCCCCGGCGGCCTCGCGTTAACTGGCTGTGTTCCCTTACTGCAGTCTCAGGTCCTTCTTGAACATGATGCCTTCGGTCCATTTCACGGCGCTGTTCTCGGCCTTGCGGACCTTGTAGAAGTCTCCCATCACGGAGATTATCAGGACCCTGTCGCCGCCTTTCAGGCCGCTGTTCGTTAAGCCGGCCATCGCGGGATTGTCCCTCAGGACGATGCCGACCTTGTTGTTGTTCACGATGGAGTACATCTGGCGGGAATCCCCGATGCTCCGGCCTTTTTCCATGAACGACGCGTAGATAGCGTCGGCGCCGGGAGCGGCGACGTCGAAGAGCTTGCCGATCCTGACGTTCACCGCGATCGTCGTCCGGCTGGCCACTCCGGCGGCGCTCAGATTGGGCGCGATGGTTATATCGCCGCGCTCGCTGCTGGCCGTTATGGCGATGTTGGCCGAAGGCTGGAAGCCGAAGTTCTTTATCTCGGCCCGCATCAGCACGTTCTCGCCGGCCTCGAACTTGCCGTTGCCGTTCTCGTCGTAGAGCGAGACGGAGGTGACCTTCAGGACCGCGTTCTCCTGGTAATACTTGTCTGCCGCGGCTATGCCGGCCTTCTTGCCGGCCTCGAACGCGCCGGGGTACACCTGGGCGGCCATCTTCTCGTAGCCTTCCTTATAGCCGCGCTTCGTAGCCTCGGCGCAGCCTGCCGCGAAGCCTTCGTTCTGGCCCGCTACGCGACCGTCGCGCGTTCCCTGGGTGCGCTGCTCGGCGTATTCCCGCCCGCTGTATTCCTGATAGTAAGCCGCGTAAGCGGAGTTATAGGCCGCGGAGTAGGCTTCCTGATAACCCTGCTCCCGTCCTTCGGCATAGCCATCGCGGTAGCTTATGGCGTACTGCTCGTCGTAGGCGCGCCTGTAGGCCATATCGTAGCTCTCGCGGTAGCCTTCCCGCTTGCCTTCCTCGTACGCACGCCTGTAGGCGTTCTGATAGCCCTCTCTATAGCCGTTATTGTAGGCCTGCGTCTCTTCCGGGGTAGTATACCCGGAGCGGACCAGCTCTATAGGCAGCGTCTTCCTGCCGTCCAGCTCCAGGATGCTCTTCTCGAGGAGACCCCTGACGGCTTCTTTGGTCGTTAAGGAGTTCTGTATCTCGGTCTCGCGCTGGCTGAACCCGGCCTGGTAGCCGGCCTTCTGACCGTTCTCCACCTCTATGACCGCCGCGTCGGCCTGGCCCTTGGCGTAGCCCGCCTTGTAAGAAGCGGGGTCCTTCTCGCCCTCTTCCTTCGCCGCCGCGTAGACGGCGTTGTAGCCGCCGGCATAACCTTCGTCATAGCAGCGCTTCTGGCCGGCGGCGGTGCCGTTGCTGGTTCCGGCGTTCTGGCCGTCCCGGCTCCCGTTCAGGGTTCCGGCGGCCTGGTCGACGCCCCAGCCGTCCCGCCTGCCGGCGGCGCGGCCGTTCCTGTCGCCGTCATAAATACCGTTCCTGCGGCCGTCCATCTCGCCGGCGCGGATACCGTCCCTGTGGCCCTCGCGCCTTCCTTCCCAAATGCCTCTGTCGGCGCCGTCCCTCAGGCCGGCATTATACGCCTGGGTGGTATCCACCGGTTGCGGCTGCGGCTGGGGTTGGGATTGAGGCTGAGGCTGCGG
>JAKAMO010000212.1 GCA_021812825.1 bacterium
GGAGAGCACCGTCCCTTTCGGCGGCAGGTTCCCCGAGAGCAGCGCGCCCACGGCGCCCTGGATGAGCTTCGGCGTCGGGGGACAGCCCGGGAGGTAGTAGTCCACGTCGATGACCTCGTCCAGCGCCCTCACCATGCCGCGGAACTCCGGCAGCGTGAGCGCGCGGCCTTCCTCCGCGTGCGCGGAGGCCGGGCGCGCTTTGGCCGGGTTCTCCACGCTTGGGCAGTCCTCGTAGACGTACTTGAGGATGTCCTCCCGGGCCGACTGGTTGGCCAGGGCCGGGATGCCGCCGGAGTTGGCGCAGGCCCCGAAGGAGATCACGAACGCGCTCTTCTTCCTGAGCAGGCGCGCCCACTCCTCCTGCTCCGAGGTGCGGATAGCGCCGTTGATGAAGGAGACCGTGATGGACTTGTCCGCCCGGGCCTCGATGTCCTCCCTCTTGAAGTCCATCGCCACGGGCCAGAGCACGATGTCCACCGCTTCCACCACCTTGAGGATGTCCTCGGCCAGGTCCACGACGGCCTCCTCGCAGCCGCCGCAGGACGCGCACCAGTAAAAGGCTACTTTAGGCTTCTCAGGCATGGACTTTCTCCTCCTTGGCGCCGGCGGCGCTCACGCGCGCCTCGAGCTCGGCGATCTCCTTGTCCCAGTCCCTGAACTTGCCGGGCAGGTCCAGCGGCCCGAGGGAACGGACCTTCTCCGTCATCTCGTTGACCACCGCGCGCACCTTGTCCCCTTCCGCGCCGGAGATCCACTCCAGCCGGAACCGGCCGTCCTCCACACCCAGCGCCTTCAGCATACGCTCCAGCATCTTCATGCGGCGCAGGGTCTTGTAGTTGCCCTCGGCGTAGTGGCAGTCGCCGGGATGGCACCCGCCCAGCAGCACGCCGTCGGCCCCCTTCGCGAAGGCCTCCAGCACGAACTGGGGGTCCACGCGCCCGGAGCACATCACGCGTATAACGCGGACGTTCGGCGCGTATTTCAGGCGCGACACCCCGGCCAGGTCGGCCGCGGTGTAGGTGCACCAGTTGCAGAAGAACGCCACTATCCTGGGTTCGAACTTTTCCGTGGTCATTTCGCCAGCACTCCTTAAATAGGGGACAGCCCCTTGCTTTTCGTAGTTATATGCTTTGACATAAGACTTAAACAGGGTGCTGTCCCCTATTTAAGAACTCCTTCAATTTCGCTGAAGATCTCGTCGTCCCCGAACAGGTTCTGCGTGATGGAGCCCGAGGGGCAGGCCGCCGCGCAGACTCCGCAGCCCTTGCACAGCACCTCGTTGATCTCGGCCTTCCGCTTCTCCTCGCCGAACGTGATCGCGCCGTACGGGCAGAGCGGCAAGCAGGTCTTGCAGCCGCTGCACTCCTCCTCCGCCACCGCCGAGGTGTTGGGTTCCAGCTCTACGTGCCCGGCGTCTATCAGCGCCAGCGCCTCGGCCGCCGCAGCCCCGGCCTGCGCCACCGTGTCGGGGATGTCCCGCGGGCCCTGGCAGGCGCCCGCTATATAAACCCCGTCGGTGAAAGTGTTGACCGGCGCGAGCTTCGGGTGCCGCTCCTGGAAAAAGCCCTCGCTGCCGCAGCCTATGTTGAAGCGGCGGCGCACCTCCTGCGCGTCCGCCTGTGGCTCCAGGCCAGTCGAGAGCACCACCATGTCCACCGGGATCCGGCGGACTATGCCCGCGAGCGTGTCCTCGACGCGCATCACCAGCTTCCCCTCCTCCTCCGGGCTCACCGCCCAGTCGGTCACCTCGGCGACGCGGCCGCGCACGAAGTGCACGCCCTCGCCGAGCAGTTTGTCGTAGAACTCCTCGTAGGCCTTGCCGGGGGCGCGCATGTCGATGTAGAAGTTGTAGACCTCCGCGCCTGAATGCTCCTTTATCAGGTGGGCGAGCTTGAGCGAGTACATGCAGCAGACGCGCGAGCACCACTTGTTGCTCTTCTCGTCGCGCGAGCCCACGCAGTGGATGATCCCCACCGCTTTCGGCTCGCGCCCGTCGCGCAGCTTTATCTCGCCGGAGGTCGGGCCCGAGGCGTTCACCAGGCGCTCGACTTCCAGCGCCGTGTAGACGCCGGGGTAGCGGCCGTAACCGTACTGGCGGTCCTTCTTCGCGTCGTAGGCCTTAAAGCCGGTAGCCAGCACGATCGCGCCCACCTTTATCTCCTCGGTCCTTTCCTTCTGCCCGAAGTCGAAGGCGTTGCGGTCGCAGACCGAGGCGCATTTCTTCTGGCATTTCCCGGTCTTGAGCTGCAGGCAGGTCTCCGGGTCCACCAGCACCACCTTGGGCGTCGCCTGCGGGAAGTCTATATAGACGGGCTTGCGTTTGCCGAGGCCCTGATTGAACTTGTCGTGGAACTTTGGTTCCTTGTAGACGCAGGCGTCTATGCACTCCATGCAGCCAACGCAGAGGTCCTCGTTCACGTAGCGCGGCTTGCGCTTGACGCTCACCCTGTAGTTCCCGACGTAGCCCTCCACTTTCTCCACCTCGGACCAGGTCCAGAGGCGGATGTTCGGATGGGACTTCACGGCCGACATCTTCGGGGTGAGGATGCAGGCCGCGCAGTCGAGCGTGGGAAAGGTCTTGTCGAAGAGCGCCATGTGGCCGCCTATAGTGGCCTCTTTCTCGACCAGGGTCACTTTCTTGCCGGCGTTGGCCAGCGTAAGCGCGGCGTGTATGCCGGCTATGCCGCCGCCCACCACCAGCACGTTGGGGTCCACGGGCACGCGCTTGCGCTCCAGCGCCTTGTGATGCACTACGCGCGCCACCGCCGCGCGCGCCAGGTCCTTCGCCTTTTCGGTGGCCGAAGCCTTGTCCGTATGCACCCAGGACGCGTGCTCCCGGATGTTGACCATCTGCACGCGGAACGGGTTCAGGCCGCCCTTCGCGGCCGCCTTGCGGAAGGTCTCCTCGTGCAGGTTCGGCGAGCAGGCGGAGACGACGATGCGCTCCAGCCCGTATTTCTCTATGTCCGCCGCTATCAGTTCCTGGCCGGGGTCCGAGCACATGTACTTGTAGTCCCGCGCCACGGCGACTCCCGGCAGCCCGGCGGCGTAGTCCCGCACGGCCGCGACGTCTATGGTGCCGGCTATGTTGGTGCCGCAGTGGCAGATGTAGAAGCCTACTTTAGGCAGTCCGTTGGTCTTATGGTCTTTATCAGGCATCTTTATCTCCCCGCCAGGGCGGCGGCGTCCACTATGCCACGCTTTATCCCTAGTTCCCCGGCATCCAGTCCCATCGCCAGCCCGATCAGCTGCGTGAAGTAGAGCACCGGCATGTCCAGGCGCTCGAACTTCCCCGCTATCTGCCCCTGGTAGGCGTCCAGGTTGAACTGGCACAGCGGGCAGGGGGTCACTATGGCCGCGGCCCCCCGCTTTTTGGCCTCTTTAAGGATAATATAGGCGAGCCGCAGGCCCGCGTCCGGCAGCGTGCCGGTCAGGCTGCCGCCGCAGCAGTGGGTCTTCAGCGGCCAGTCCACGCACTCGGCCCCGCAGGCCTGCATCAGCCTGTCCATCGTAACCGGGTCGTCCTGGTCGTCGAAGGTCGCGAACGGCCTTACGATCTGGCAGCCGTAATAGGAGGCCAGCTTCAGCCCGGACAGCGGCCTCTTCACGCGCTTGCGGACCTCGTCGAGCCCGACGTCGTTGACCAGCACGTCGAGCGGATGGCGCACCTTCACTCCTTCGCGGTAATCCAGCCCTCCCGCCTTCAGCGCGCCGGCGACCTTCCGCTTCAGCTCCCGGTTCTCCGCCAGCCCCTTCTGGGTCTTGTTCA
>JAKAMO010000213.1 GCA_021812825.1 bacterium
GCAGGCATGGCTGCGCCTGCTGCCGCGGTAGGAGACGCGCAGGTCGGCGTGGGCGTCGAAATGAAGGATGGACAGGTCCTTGTGCCTGCGGATGAAGGGCGGCAGCAGGGCCTGGGTGACGCTGTGCTCCCCGCCTATGAAGAAAGGAAGCGCCCCGGTGGAGGAGAGAAGCCCTTCCACCGTCCGCTCCAGGGAGGGGAAGAACCTCCGTTCCGGCATGGCGCAGTCTACCGGAGCCAGGGTGAGAATGCCGTTCTTCCAGGTCTCGGTTCTCAGTTCCTCGTCCCAGAGCTCGAGCTGCGGAGAAGCCGAGAGCACGGCGGCGGGGCCTTTGGCCGTGCCCTTGCCGTAGGAGACGGTCCTTTCGTAAGGGACCGGCAGCACTACGAAGGCGGCGTTCTTCAGCGTGGCGCCTTCGTTGAGCAGGAACTGGCGCTTATTGGGTTTGAATTTCATGATGTGTGCGGGGAGTAAAAAATCCGGGCCTTCCCGGCCCGGATCTTCCGGCCCGGGGCCGGGTGTTCAGAACAGGAAGACGGCCGCGGCCACAGTGGTAGTCCAGACGCCTTCCGTTCCTATAGCCGACTGGGTTATGTTGGCGGCGCGCACTATCTTGCCGCTGAGCTTCCAGATCTCCTCTTTCTGGTCCCAGGAGGTGTCGCTGCCGAACTCCACCCCCTGGATGGTCGCGAGCATCATCGCGGCGAGGTCCTCGGCGTAGTCGCCGGTCTTCTCGTCCGTCTCGCCGAAGGTATGGTGCTCCGAGATGTACCCGTAGTGGGAGCGGTCCTTGGGGATCGCTAGCCCCACCGAGGAGGCTATCAGCCGGTGGTTCTCGCTGATCGTGTTGCGGCTAAGCACGCAGTGCAGGATCTGCCCGTCCCTAAGCTTCTCCAGCCCGCGCTGCCTGGGGATGACCTTGCAGTGCGGCGGGAAGATGCTGGAGACGTGCACAAGATTGTACTTCGCTATCTTGGCGTCCCGGAGGGCCTCCTCGAAGCTCGCCAGTTTTTCCTTGTGGCGGCCCAGGCCCTTCGTCAGGAATATCTCTTTGGGGACGAGGTGTAATGACATTGGATAATTATAATAAATTGGCGGAAAAAAACAACGCGGGCCGGGGGGCTCGCGTCGTTTATCCGTCTGCCGTCCCGCGCTTACAGGTTCACGTGCACCACCTTGGCCGGCGGGAAGCCGTTGAACCAGGTGGAGGAGGCGTGGCTGTAGGCGCCCATGTTCGGGGCGTACAGCAGCTCGCCCAGCTTCAGGTCGGTCGGCAGCGGCATCGCGCTCGAGATCACGTCCAGCGCGTCGCAGGTCGGGCCGAACACGCTGCAGTTCTCCGGGTACCTGCCGGAGCGGAACGGGTACATCTTCACGTGCTGGTGGTCGAAGATGATGCCCGAGTAGGTGTGGTAAGCCCCGTCGTTCACGTAGTAGCAGGTCTTGCCGTCGCGCACCGTCTTGCCGTTGATCCTCACCACCGAGTAGCCGGCGGTCGCTATCATGAAGCGGCCGGGCTCGGCCAGGATCTCCATCTTCGGGTCCGGGAACAGGCGGTTCAGCTCGGCGTTGATCTTGCCGGCGAGCTCCTCGAAGGGCTTCACCGAGGCGTCGTAGGGAGCGGGGAAGCCGCCGCCTATGTCCAGCAGGTTCATCTTGTCGTAGCCGCGGCTCTTCGCCTCGGCGAAGATGTCCGCCGCTATGTTGATGGCCTGCACGAAGTTCTCGAAGTTTGTGGTCTGGCTGCCGACGTGGAAGCTGAGGCCCTCAACGGTCAGGCCTTCCTTCACGGCGGCGAGTATCAGGTCCACCGCCTCTCCGGGGGCGGCGCCGAACTTGGAGGAGAGCTCCACCACCGCGCCGGTGTTGGGCACGCGGATGCGCAGGCACAGGCCGGCTTTCGGCGAGTAGCGCTTCATCTTCTTCACTTCCTCCAGGTTGTCGTACGTGACCAGAGGACGGTACTTGTTCAGCTGGACCAGCGTTTCCGGCGGCTTGATCGGGTTGGCGTAGATGATCTTGTCCCAGATCCAGTCCTGGCGCTTGCGCGCTTCCATGCTCTTGATGTTCGAGTAGACTATCTTGAACTCGGGCATCGAGGCCACGTCGAAGCTGGCGCCGCACCTGTAGAGAGTGCGCACTATCTCCGGCAGCGGCTCGGCCTTCACCGCATAGTAGGCCTGCACGCGCGGCAGGTGCTTCTTGAACTTCGCGTAGTTCTTCCTGATCTCGTCGTGGTCGACGATGAACAGCGGCGTGCCGTGCTTCTTCGCCAGGTCCTGCATCTGTTTCTTCGTTATCATACTTTTTTGTCTTGTGTTCCTCCGGATTTCACCGATCTGGATTTAACTAAAGTCTCAGGCCGTCCGATGCGCATAGCGCCCGATACGGCGCGGGCATGGCCTAGTCCCCGTCCGTCAGCAGGAAGTTCTTGAACTGCCACATGTGCTTCGTGTCCAGGCAGGGGGCGTTGTAGCCGCGGAAGTTGTTGGTGTAGTGCTTCAGCGGCGTCCAGTCCGAGGCGGCGGAATGCAGCTTGCCGAGCCACGGCTTGGCTGTCTTCAGTATGTACTCGTGCGGCAGGTCCTCCGGCACGCAGACTCCCTCCTCGGGGTTGTCCATCATCCACATCGCGGCGGAGATCACGCCTATGGCCACCTGCACGGTGGTCGCGTTCTGGTGCGGCACCAGCTTGCGGCTCTCGTGGATGTCGAGGATCGTTCCGGTCCACCACGAGTTGTACTGGTGGCCCATCAACAGCGCGCCCAGGATATCGTAGCCCTCGGTGATCTCGTCGCCTAGGATGCGGACCTTCGGCTGCAGCTTGTAGTCGTAGCCGCGCAGCTCGTTCAGGGAGGCTATCGCGGAGTCGGACGGGCAGTACGCGTAGTGCACGGTGGGGCGGTAGACGGCCTTGCCGTCCTTCCAGACGGTCAGCCGGTCGGACAGCGTGAAAGCCTCGCCGTGGCGGACCACCATGCCGTGGATGCAGTGGCCGGGCACCCAGGTGGAGACCCAGGTGTTCATCCCCATGCGGGCCAGGCAGATCTGGTTCTTCGGTCCGCTCCTGTGCTCCACGGCCAGCGGGGGGAGCTCCCTCTCGTGCGTGCCCCAGCCCATCTCGGCCGGCGCCACGCCCTCCTCGCGGAAGCCCTCGACGCTCCAGGTGTTGACGAACTCGTTGACCTCCTTCGGCTTGTCGGTTATCTGCGTGTCGCGCTCGCTGACGTGGATCACCTTCACGCCGAGCTCCATCGAGAGCCGGTTGAAGACCTGGTCCCTGACCAGCTGGCGCAGTTTATCGGCCTTCGCCCCGCGGACCTTCTTGTCGGCCAGCAGGCTCTCGGCTATGTCGATAAGGCCCTTCTTCGCGAAATGGGAGATCAGGCCTGGGTTGGCGCCGTGCTCGATGACGGCCGTCGGGCCGACGTTCTTCCAGCCGGCGAGCATCTTCCGCATCGCCATGTGGCGGACGTAGAGCGTGCGCTCCGTCGGGTGCTTCTTGGTGGCGCCCTTGTAGGGGTCCCAGAGCTCGGTGGAGGTGTTGATATAGCGCACGCCGCGGTCATGGCACCACTGCAGGATCTCGCAGGCGTCTATGTTCCACGCGAGGTCGATCAGCATATCGCCCGCTTTCAGGTACTTGCCGAGCAGGGTTCCCATGTTCTTCTTCGTTACCTGAGCGCGGACGAACTTCACGCCCTTGGCCGTCCACGGCTTCAGCGCCTGGCGCTTATCCTCGAAATCCATCACGGTGAAGATCGGAA
>JAKAMO010000214.1 GCA_021812825.1 bacterium
GCTCCGGCAGCCTCTTGGTGCCGAAGAGCACCAGGCAGATAATGCCGATCACCAGCAGCTCCGGGGTGCCCATTCCGAATATCCTCATATTCCCTCCCGACTCCCTGTCCCTAGCCGTTCGCCGCCGTCCCGCGCTCCTCTTTCTCCCACGGGGGGAGGAGGTACAGGAGGCCGGCGAGTATGATGAACGGAAGGATCTCGAGCGTTATGGCGCTGAACAGGCCCTCGCGGCCGGCCAGCTCCATCTTGTAGGTGGTGAAGCCCAGGAAGCTCTTGGAGAAGAACTGCCCGCCTATCACCACGTTCCAGCGCATCGCGAGTATCCCTATCAGCGCGAGGCTCCCGGCCAGCGCGTAGAAGAACTTGCGCGCCTTTTCCGAGAGCGAGACCAGCTGCGTTATCGACAGCAGGACGATGGGGGTTATCGACCCCATAAGGATCTGTATCAGGATCATGCTGACGAAGAGCTTGCCCTCCACCAGCAGGCTGATGATGTCGAAGTGCTCCTCGGCCTCGTAAATGGTCTGGATGCTCTCCAGCATCTCCAGCGAGAAGGCCACGATGATGGCCGTAAGCAGGAACTTGGCGATCATGTCCAGGCAGGGCATGTCTATCTTCACGTTTCGCGCCCAGTTGAGGAACATGTAGATCAGCATCACGCCGGCTATGCCGGAGGCCATCGCGGAGAAAATGAAGATGACCGGCATCAGCGGCGAGGACCACCACGGGTTGGCCTTGATGGAGCCGAAGATGAAGCCGACGTAGCCGTGCAGCAGCAGGGCCGAGGGCAGGCCGACCACGGTGAGGAACTTGCCCACCTTGTCGTCTATCTCCAGCGAGCGCGGGGAGATGTTGTCCACGCCCAGAGTAAGGACCTTGTAGGCGAGCCGCTTGGGCCAGAAGGTCTCGCTCTTCGACCACAGCACTATCTCCTTGCGGTAGTCCAGCCAGATCTCCATCAGCAGCACCACCATCAGGTACCAGATGTAGACGAAGCCGAACATGGCCATCGCGGAGGAGGTGTGCGGCGTCAGGAAGATCTCGATGCCGCGCTCCGGGTGGCCCAGGTGCATGTTCAGCGGCAGCGGGGCCACCAGCAGGAAAGCCAGCGCCACCAGCAGCGCCAGGCGGTAGGTGGGCTTTATGACCTTGACTTCGAAGACGCGCTCCAGCGAGGCCAGTACGAACGCGCCGGCCACCAGGCCCGTGATGTACGGGTAGAGGACTATCAGCACGCTCCACTGCAGCTCCAGCTCGTTCGGGTAGATGAACCCGGAGACCAGGTGCATCGCGTCCCGTAGGGCGGGGATGACGGAATGGTCGAACATTAGCGGACCTCCTTCGTGATGCCCTTATAGACGACCTTGGGCTCGGTGCCGATGTGCGCCTTGAGCACCTGGGTGGGCTCGTTCTCGTAGAACTTGGAGATGGCGCTGTTGGGGTCGCTGAGGTCGCCGAACATGCGTGCGCCGGTGGGGCAGCACTCCACGCAGGCCGTTTTCTGGCCGCGCTTTATGCGGTGGTAGCAGAGGGTGCATTTGTCGGCCACGTGCTTGACCGGGTGGAAGTAGCGGCTGCCGTAGGGGCAGGCCTGGATGCAGTAGCGGCAGCCTATGCAGTACTTCTGGTCCACCAGGATCACGCCGTCCTCGGATTTGAACGTGGCGCCGACGGGGCAGACCTGCACGCACGGGGAATGCTCGCAGTGGTTGCAGAGCTTGGGAACGAAAAAGCTGCGGGTGACGGTCTCCGGGTCCTGGATGTCGGACCAGCCGTCGATGCCGCCGTTGGGGGATTCCACCTGCACCTCGCCGCTGCGGCGCAGGACATAGCGCTCCACCCAGGTGCGGAAGTAGAAGGGCTCCTTGGGG
The DNA here is from genome assembly GCA_021812825.1 of bacterium. The sequence goes on from JAKAMO010000214.1 coordinate 1,872, forward strand.
ACGTCGTTCTCGTTCTTGCAGGCTTCCGCGCAGCGGCCGCAGCCGATGCACTTGGTGACGTCGATAGCGTAGCCCCAGTACGGCTTCTTCGTCTTCCACGGGGGTTCGCGGAAGAATTTTTCCGCGGCCGCCAGCGGGGCGGCGAAGGCCTTGGTCGCGGCGACCATGGCCGCGCCCACTGCGGTCTTCAGGAACTGGCTGCGGGTGAATTTTCTCATAGATAATAGCCTTAATTCGCGGGTATCCGTCCTCACATCGGCTGGTGCGGCTGGTGGCACATGTTGCAGGGCGCGTCCGGGTTATGGACGGCCAGGTCTACCTGGGGGAACTTGGCCGGCTTGGAGACGGACTTGGCGTGGCAGCGGCCGCAGAAGGCGCGCATTTCGGCCTCCTTGGGCCTGCGCGGCTTCGTATCGGACTTCGGGTTCTCGACGTGTGCCAGCAGGGCGCCGTGGCAGCTCTCGCAAGCTATGTGCTTGTGGCTGGATTTAGCCTTGTCGGCCGCCTGCTGGGAGTGGCAGCGCTTGCAGGCCGCCTCCCCGGCGTAGTGCATCGGCAGGGCGGCTATCTCGTCCACCGAGGCGGCCCTGTAATGCCCGTATTTTCCGAAAGTTTCCGGGACCAGGAGGTGGCGTATGGCCAGGAAACCGATGACGGCTGCCACAAAGAGGACTGCAACCCTTAGGAGGTGCTGTACGTCTTTCATATATAGGGATATTAAACAAAATTACGGAAGCCGGTAAATAGCGGTCCGAAAGGCGCTAATGTCGCTCCGAAAGTTAAAATGCTAAAATAAGGCGTGCCCGGGCGCTGCCCGGGCCCGACAAAGCGCCGGCGGATACATAATGAAAAAAATCATCGACCAGTTGGCATCGTTAAAATTCTTCTTCATCATTTCCGGCCTGCTGCTGGCAGCCTTCATTATAGGCGGCGTCATCCCCCAGGGGCAGAGCCCCGAAGATTACAAGGCCATGCTGGGCAGCTTCGGCACCCTGCTGGTGATGAACCTGCGCCTCGACAACGTCTTCTCCAGCCCCTGGTTCCTGCTGCTCCTGGCCGCGGGCGCGCTGAACATGCTGGCCTGCACCGTGAAGCAGTGGAAGGTGCTCAGGCACCGCCCGGGAGTGTTCCTCAGCCACCTGGGCGTCTTCCTGATGTTCGTGGGCGGGGCCGTGAGCGGCCTGTTCGCCACGCACGGCGTGCTGCCGCTGGAGACCGGCCTGCCGCGCGGGGACTTCTTCCTGCGCTCCGGAGGAATGGCCGAGATGCCCTTCCGGGTCCTGCTCAAGGAATTCAACATCCGCTACTGGGACGACGAGAAGCATATCATCCACGTGCTGAAGACCATCGGCGCGCCCGGCATGGAGCAGGAGGGCGTGGTCGAATCGGTGGAGGTCAAGCCCGGCCAGGACGTGCGGTTCAAGTCCGGCGCGCCGGCCCTGTCCGTGCTCAATTTCTACCCTGATTTCTCCATCGGCGAGAACGGCCCTATGAGCGTCGGAGACGCCAGGAACAACCCCGCTCTTACCGTGAAGCCGGCCGGGGACAAGGCCGCCAGGATGAGCTACCTGTTCGCCGCCCATCCCGACTTCCACGGCATGGCGGATACCGGGGGCTACCGCTTCGTCTACGAGTACCGGCCCGGCCAGATAAAGCAGTTCGAGAGCCGCATCGCGATCGTAGAGGACGGGCAGGAGAAACTGGAGAAAGTCATCAACGTGAATACGCCGCTGACCTACAGGGGCTACCGGTTCTACCAGTCCGGTTACGACGAGAATAATCTGAATTCCTCCACGCTGCAGGTCTCCAGGGACCCCAGCGTGCTGGTGATATACGCCGGGTTCCTCATCCTGATGGCCGGGCTGACCTGGGCCTTCTGGAAGG
>JAKAMO010000215.1 GCA_021812825.1 bacterium
TCGTCCTTGCCCTGGCCCTTGAAGGTGCAGGTTGGGATGGCGCCGGTGGAGACGGGCAGTACCGCTCCGGGCGGGAACGCGAGGGCCGACGGGTCGTCGCCGCTCCGGTCCATGGCGGCCTCGTTGTTCTTGCGGCCCTTGTCGTCCTCGGTATCGTCGCCGAGTATGATGTCGTCGATGTTCTGCCTGGTGTTGCCCTTGTAGCCCTTGCCGAACAGCAGCTCGCGCACCACGTGCTTGCCGGAGTAGGAATCCGCTTCGCCGTGCAGGACGTAGACCGTGTTGGGCGCCAGCGAGGAGAGCGGTATCTTGCCGCTCAGTTCGCCGCTGGAGAGCGTAGTAAGCGACAATTCGGTGGCGCTGGCCGTAGAGACGAACGGAGCCGCGCACCAATAGGCGCTGCCACCTTTGAAGTCCTTCGGGTTCAGCACGGTGAACTCGTAGAACTGGTCGCCCTTCCTGGCGAACAGTTCTATGTCCAGCGGCTTGGCCAGCATAATGAAGTCCACGCCGGCCAGCGTGCCGTCCACCGCGGTGGTGGCCACGCTCAGCGTGTACTTGCCGGTGACCTTCAGGAACACCTTGTACACGTCCCCGGGTACGAGCCCGGAGATCTTGTAGGAGCCGTCCGAGCCGGTCATGGTCTTCAGCAGGGCCAGGGGCTCCGTAGGATGCAGGCCGTTGTAGGTGTCGTCGTACGCCACTATCTGGGCGCCGGCCTGCACCTTGGCGAACGGCAGCTTCTGCGAGTAGACCGTGCCGGTTATGGAGCCGCCGGCCGCGGTCAGCGCGAAGTTCTTGGTATAGACGTTGGCGCCCACCAGGGTCTCGTCCACCGAGGCGGGGGCGTAGCCGTCCATGGTCACTTTCACGTTGACAGCTCCCTCCGGGAGGCCCTCGAACTTAAAGGCCCCGGTGGAGTCGGTTACGGCGCTGCGGGCGTCTATGCCGTCGCCCGAGAGCTGCACGGACGCGTTGACCAGGCGCACCGCCGGGTTGGTGCTGGTCACCACGCCCTGCACGGTGGCGCCCGCGCCTACGGCGGAGTCCAGGTCCACCAGTATCTTGGTAACCGAGTTGTTGCCACCCAGGCAGACCCGCGTCTGGTACGGCGGGTAGTTGGGGGTGGTCACCACGGCGGTGTAGCAGGACTGCTTTTGCGGAGTAGTCGGTGCCAGGCCCCTGATCTCGAAGCCGAACGGGCTGGCCCCGGGATCGTTGAAGAGGTTCTTGAACGCTTCATAGCCCTGGGCGAAGGCCAGATTAAAGTCCTGGTCGTGCTGAGCTATGAAGGAAGGCGGCGGCACCACCACGCCCGCGGCGCTGAAGGCGCCGTTGGAGTCGTACAGGGCCACCACGGGCAGGTACTCGAGGAACTTGTCGAAGTCCCCGCCCAGGGCGTCGTAGTCCGCCTGCCTGAAGAAGTTATTGGCCGTAACAGACCCGGCGAATACGGCGTTCCCGCGCCCTGACATATTGGTCGGGGGCGTAAGGTTCACCACTACGCCGCTGGACTGGCCCATCGTGAACGCGGGGCGCACCAGCGCGTTGGCGTGAGCGTCGTCCACCACTACGTTCTTGCTGGAGGTCAGCAGCGTGAAGTGCGGGTAGGGAGGGCTGACCACCGGCATAGTGGACGACATATCGCCGAAGTCGCCGGACCTCATCAGGTAGAAGTCGTACACGGTGGGCGAGGGCAGGCTGGCCGCGCAGAAGCCGCCGGGCCAGTTATTGCCGCAAGGCCCCTGGTCCGAGGGACCGGTGGGGTTGGAATAACGGAACTGCGAGTTATCCTCGCCCTTGGCGAAGAGCATGCTGGATATGGTATTGCCCTTGAACACGGTGCCGGCCGGCACCGGGACCACCTTGAAGCCAAGGACCGTATTGTACCCGTTGCCGATTATGGTCGGGTCTGGCACTGTTGTGGTATCCAGGTCGACCCCCACATAGTTGGCCTTCACCAGGTTCAGGTTGATGGTGGAGGTGTTGCCGGCCACCACGGTCACGGTGGGCTGCGGGGAGGGCAGGGCGTAGTTGAAGTTGGTCACGCCGTTAGGCCCGCCGCCGCTCACGTTGATGGAGACGCGGTTTACGCCCGGCAGGATGTTGTTCATGGAGAAGGTGCCGTCCTTCTGCAGCTGGGTGTAGGACCAGCCGTTGTCGCTGCCCACGTTCACGCCTACCCACAGGCTGTTGGACGGGGTAAGCACGGTGCCGTCCGGCTTGTACACGGTGCCGGTAACGGTGCCGGCCGGCTGGAACTCCATGTTAACCACCACGCTGGTGGAACCTTCGAGGTGGATGGTATCGTTGCCGCCGCCGCGCCTCACGCGGCCCCAGTTGCTGGAGCCCACGTTCATGTAGTAGGCGTAGCCGCTGGAGACGTTGACGGTGTAGTCGTAGTGGTCGGCGCCGCTGCCGTTTATTAGGGCCATGTTGCCGGTCGGGCACTGGTTGCCCATGCCGCCGTTGCACTGCGGGAACATCGTTATCACTACGGGATTATTGGTAAGGTCCACCACCCTGGGGAAGCTGATGCGCCCCTTGACCTCGCCGCTGGTATTGTTGCCGGTGGAGACTATGTAGGTGATGGAGGAGAGGGCCACGTTGGCCAGGTCCCTCACCACGGTGCCGCTGCTGTCGTAGACGTACATGGTCTGGGCCTGGGTGGTATCCACCGTGACGCGGTAGTCGTCCACGCCGGTGCCCTCGCAGTGGGCCTGCTGCCAGTTGCCGCCGGGGTTGTTCATGCCGGAATTGGTGAAGGTACCGTCGGGACCGGCGTTGTACGGGGCGGTCATGCCGCTGGAGAAAGGCGTCCAGGCGTTGACCATGTAGTTGCCGCCGGGCAGCGAATCGAACGTGACGCAGCCGTCGGCCCCCGTGTTCATGTTGGCGTTGGAGAAGCCGGGGCTGTAGATGTCGTCCGGGGGAGTGCCCCAGTTATGGGATACGCAGTTCACCCTGCTCCAGGGCGAGCCGTCGGGGTTGAGGTTCACGTTAGAGTTGGGTATGGGGTAGCCGGCCGAGGACTTCACGCAGACCTTTATTTGGCCTATGCTCGGCGGCATCTGGTTCAGGGATACGGGGTGATAGAGCACGTCGGAACTGATATAGACTATGTCGTTGGGGGTGACGGTGGAATTGTCCGCGGTGCAGATATCCTGCGCGGAATACTGCGCGCTGCTGTAGGGCTCGTAGCAGTTGCCTGGGCCGCTCTGGCTCCAGGTGCAGCCGCCCATGACGTTAAGGTAATAGGTCACTCCGGGGGTTAGGCCGTAGAGCTTGAAGCGGCCGCTCTCGTCGGCGTTGGCCCAGGTGTTCCATTCGTAGCCCAGACAGGCCTTGACGCCTATGCCCATATAGGGTATCGGCTCGGAGTTGGTGCTGACCAGTATGCCTTCCACGCTGGCTCCGGAAGCGGAACCGCCGCCGGTATTATTGTCCACGCGGGCCGGGGGCATGGCCTGGTTGAAATTGAGCTTCGCCGCCCCCGTGTACGAGACTACGGTGTTGCTAGAGTCCAGGACCGTCATCACGTTGCGGCCTATGCCCTTATTCTGGTACGGGTCGTAAAGGCCTATATTATAGGTATTGGCCTCCGCGAAAGGGACGTTCTCCACGACCAGGGTACCCGTGCCGGAGTTGCTGGTAAAGACTATGCCCGAACCTCCCGGCATCTGGGAGAGCATGTTGTAAACGCCGCCGAAGAGCACGGTATTGGCGGTGGCGCTGCTGAAC
>JAKAMO010000060.1 GCA_021812825.1 bacterium
AACGAAGAAATTAAGAAGATCTTAGCGGAGCGCATACCGGTGTTCGACGGGGCGATGGGCACCTACCTGCCGCAGTTCGGCCTGAAGGAGGCCGACTACGCCGGACATGAGGGGCTCAACGAGATACTCTCCGTTTCCAGGCCTGATATAGTCTCCAAAGTACACGAGGACTATCTGGAGGCGGGCGCGGATTTCGTGGAGACCAACACTTTCGGCGCCAACGCCGCCGTGCTGGCGGAATACGGCCTGCGGGGCCGCGTGCGCGAATTCAACCTGGCTTCGGCGAAGCTGGCCAAGGCCGCGGCGGATAGATTCTCGAAAGACGGACGGAAGCGCTACGCGGCCGGCTCCGTGGGCCCGACTAACAAGGCCCTGTTCGTCACCGGCGGGCTTTCCTTCGACGATATGCGCGCTCTGTACCTCGAGCAGATGACGGCGCTGATCGACGGCGGCGCGGACCTGCTGCTGCTCGAGACCGCCCACGACGTGCTGAACCTCAAGGCCGGGCTCGCCGCGGCGCGGCTGGCCTTCGCGAAGGCCGGCCGCGAACTGCCGGTGATAGTCTCGGCCACGATGGACGAGCGCAACAAGATGCTGTCCGGCCACGACGCCGAGGCCTTCTTCGCCGCGATGGAGCATTTCCCGCTGGCCGCCATAGGCTTCAACTGTTCCACCGGTCCGGAAGGGCTTGCCCTGCGGCTGGAAAGGCTTGCCGCCCGCTCGCAGTTCCCGGTCTTCGCGATGCCGAACGCCGGCCTGCCCGACGAGAACGGCCGCTACCTGCAGACCCCCGAGACCTTCTCCGCCGTGATGTCCGACTTCGGCAGGAAGGGCCTGCTGAACGCCGCCGGCGGCTGCTGCGGCACGAACCCCTCCCACATCAGGGCGCTGGCGGCCGCCGTGAGCGGTCTGAAGCCGCGCGCCCCGCGCCCGGCCGCACCGTGGGTGGTGGCCGGCACCGAGGCGCTGTTCTTCGACGAGATAGAGCCGCCGGCCATGGTGGGGGAGCGCAATAATTCAATAGGCAGCAAGAAGTTCAGGGACATGGTGGCCGCGGGCGACTGGGACGGCGCCGTCGCGCTGGCCAAGTCGCAGGCCGCCGCGGGCGCCCATATGCTGGACGTCTGCCTCGCCAATCCTGAGCGCGACGAGCTGGCCGACGTTAAGGAACTGGTGCCCAGGCTGGCCCGCGCGGTGCGCCTGCCGCTGATGACCGACACCACGAACACCGAGGTGATGGAAGAGGTGCTGAAGCTGGCGCCCGGCAAGGCGCTGCTGAACTCGGTGAACTTCGAGTTCGGCCCCGAGAAGCCGCGCGCCGCGGCCGAGCTGGTGAAGACCTACGGCGGCAAGCTGGTGTTCGGCTGCATCGACGAGGACAAGAAGGCCGGCTTGCCGCTGGACGCGGAGCGCAAGACGGCCATAGCGCGGCGCGCCTACTCCTTCCTCACGAAGGAAGGCGGCCTGAAGCCGGAGGACATCATCTTCGACACGCTCGTCTTCCCGGTGGCTGTCGGCGGCGAGCACGCTAAGACCGCACACGAGACCATAAAGGCCATAGAGGCCATAAAGAAGGAATTTCCCGGAGTAAGGACCATACTGGGCGTCAGCAACGTCTCGTTCGGGCTGCCGCCGGCCAGCCGCGAGGTGCTGAACTCGGTATTCCTGCACCACGCGGTGAAGGCCGGCCTGGACCTGGCCATAGTGAACATAGAGAAGCTCAGGCGCTACGCGTCCATCACGGCCGAGGAGCGCGCGCTGGCGGAGGACCTTATCTTCGCCAGGAAGCCAGACGCGGCGGCCGCTTTCGCCGCCCGCTACCGCGACGCGAAAAAAGCGCCGGCCGCGGCGGCGGCGCAGGACGCCCCCGCGGGGGAGAGGCTGCGCCTGGCGGTGCTGAACGGCGCCAGGGCCGGCGTGCCGGAGGCGGTGGCCGAGTTGCTGGAAAAAGAGCCGCCGCTGTTCATCATCAACGGCCCGGTCATGAAGGCCATGGCCGAGGTCGGCAAGCTGTTCGCCTGCGGCGACCTGATAGTCACCGAGGTGCTGCAGAGCGCCGAGGCCGCCAAGGCGGCGGTGACGGCGCTGGAGCCGGCGCTGAAGGCGCAGAAGGCCCCGAAGCGCGGGAAGGTGCTGCTGGCCACCGTGAAGGGCGACGTGCACGACATAGGCAAGAACCTCGTCGGGATAATCTTCGAGAGCAACGGCTTCGAGGTGGAGGACCTGGGTGTGAAGGTGCCTCCGGAGGATATAGCCGCGGCGGCCGAGAAATCGCGCCCGGATTTCATCGGTCTTTCCGGCCTGCTGGTGCGCTCGTGCGAGCAGATGACGGTCACCGCCAGAGAGCTGGCCAGGGCGGGGCTCTCCTGCCCGCTGCTGGTAGGAGGGGCCGCGCTTACGGCCAAGTTCACCGAGGCGAGCATCGTGCCGCATTACAAGGGGCCGGTATTCTACGCCAAGGACGCGATGGAAGGCCTCAACTACGCGCTGGAGCGCGTGAGCGGGAAATGACCGGAGCGGAAGCCTATTACCCGGACGATATCCCGGTCCCGGAGGACCTGGGGCGGCACTTCGTGGAGCCGCCGCTGCCGGAGCTCTTCGACAACATCGACGAGGCCATGTTCAGCCTGCGCTTCCTGGGGTTGAAGAGGTCCAACGAACAGAAGAAGGCCGAGGCTTTTAGACTGCTAGAAGAACTGAAGGGCGAGGTCATCTTGAAGAGCCTGCTGAAGGCCCGCGGCGTCTACCGCTTCTTCCCGGTCAACAGCGAGGGCGATTCGATACATTTCTACGACGCGGACGGGGAAAAGGCGGAGACGTTCGTTTTCCCGCGCCAGGCGGCGAAGGAGCGGCTGTGTCTGGCCGATTTCGCCGCGCCGGCCTCGGGCGGCAGGAGGGACTACGCGGCGCTGCTGGCCGTCACCTGCGGCGAGGGCGTGCTGGCGCTCTCGCGCCGCGAGCGGGAAGCCGGAAACTATGTGCGCTCCTATCTGGTGGAGGCCGTGGCGCTTACCCTGGCGGAGGCCTTCGCCGAAGTGCTGCATTACAGGATCAGGAGGGAATGGGGCATAGCGGAGGAGCATCCGGCGGCGCCGCTGCTGCGCAGCAAATACCGCGGCAAGAGGTATTCCTTCGGCTACCCGGTCTGCCCGGACCTGGCCAACCAGAAGGGGCTGTTCGCGTTGCTGAAGCCGGAGGACGACGCGGGGATAAGGCTGACCGACGGGTTCATGATGGACCCCGAGGCCTCGGTGTCGGCCATAGTCTTCCACAACCCGAAAGCGGTCTATTTCGGCGTTTGAAAAAGGTATTTTCAGGGTCTTGACAATCGGAAAGAGCCTGCTATACTATTGATGGGTCCGCAGCCTATATTAAAAGGTTCTTGCGGGCCCTTTCATTTTGGGTGATAAAGCGGCGGCGCTCAGGCCGCCGCTCTCATTTCCTGAAGTACTCGAAGCCTTTCTGGTCTATGTAGAACAGCCTGCCGCCGCGGGACACCTTGGCTATGCCGCCGCGGAAGCCGCCGGCCTGGTCGTACTTGAAATCTATGACCGTCTTGCCGGTCTTGTCTATGTAGCCCCAGCCGCTCCTGAGGTCCTTCAGCACCGGAGCCAGGCCGCCCTCGAAAGAGGCGCACATCCTGAACTGCGGCTGGATAATGACGTTGCCGTCCCTGTCTATGTAGCCGCAGCGGTCCTCCCAGGAGAGGGCCTGGGCGTGGGCCAGCCCCTCGCTGTAGGGGCCGATGGAGATGTAGTCCCTGCTCTTGAGCGCCAGCGTGGACCTGTCTACGAAGCCGTAGCTGTCGCCCAGCTTGGCGGTGGCGAACCCGCCGGAGAAAGGGAAGGCCTCCGCGTAGACCGGCGGGAGCGCTTCCTTGCCGGAGAGCCCTATATAGCCGTACTTGTCCTTTACGCGAACCCGGGCCAGCCCCTCGCTGACCGGGTAGATCTCGTCGTATATTCCGCCGCGGAACTCGCGGGAGTCCTTCAGCAGCAGGCCCCAGCGGCCGTTCTTTTTGGCCGGGGCCGCGCCTTCCGTGAAAGGCAGCAGGGCCTCGTACTCGAACGGAACCGCCGGCTTTCCCTCCCTGTCCACGCAGCCCCAGAGGCCGCGGCTCTTGACCGGCGCGCAGCCGTCGCTGAACGAGCCCGCGGACTGGTATTTCGGCGCTATGACCGTTTTGCCGGCCTTGTCTATGAAGCCGTATTTCCCTCCGTCCAGCACCAGCGCGAGGCCTTCGCTGAAGGGCTCGGCGTAGCCGAAGCGCGGCCTGATAGCGATCTTGCCGCCCGGAGCGGAGTATCCCCATCTGCCGTGCGAATTATAGGGGATCAGCTCCTGCGCCGCGGCCGGGGCGCAGAGGCAGAGAGCGAGCAGCAGGGCGGATATTCTCATGCCCAAATGATACAACTTTTCCGGGCCGCCGCTCCGGAGTGAAATTTGTATAATTGGCTTACGATGAAAAAGAGAACCGCGGTCTATCCCGGCAGCTTCGATCCGGTGACCTTCGGCCACCTGGACATAATCGACAGGGCCTCCAAGATCTTCGACCACGTCATCGTCAGCGTCTTCGTTCACAGCTCCAAGAAGCACATGTTCCCGCTGGACCAGCGGGTGGCCATGTTGAGGACGGCGCTGAAGGGCAGGAAGAACGTCACCGTGGACTGCTTCGAGGGGCTGCTGGTGGACTACATGAAGAAGAAGGCCAGCAAGCTGGTCATAAGGGGCCTCCGGGCCATCTCCGACCTGGAGTACGAGTTCCAGATAGCGGCCGTGAACCGCACCCTGTCCCCCGACATAGAGACCGTTTTCCTGATGCCGCGCCAGCGTTACACCTACCTCTCTTCCAGCATAGTGCGCGACATAGCGTACTTCAAGGGGGACGTCTCCAAGCTGGTGCCTCCCCATGTCTCCAAGGCGATAGCGAAGCTGAAGAGGTAAAAAAAAGAACCCCGGTCCCGCCGGGGTCCTTTTTCGGCCTGTCAGGTTCACGGCTTCTTTTTCAGCTTAACGTTCACGTCCTTCTCCTGCCCGTCCTTGGCTATCTTGACGCGCAGGTCCTTGCCGGAGAGCCCCATGCGGTCCAGGTACTTCCCCAGGTCCTTGACGGCTATGCCCTTCTGCCAGTCGCCCATCTCGGTCTGCTGCATGGCGCGGGGGGCCGCCGGCGCCGCCCCCGGGCCCGCCACGGTGCTGAGCTGGCCCGCGTGCAGCGACTGCATGCCGTTCTTGTTCTGTATGTCCACGTGGCCCTCGTAGACCTTCAGCGTAAGCAGCTCGTGCTGGTCGATGTCGGCCTCCGTGCCGCGCACCGCGCAGACGGCCGCCGGGGTGCGGACGCTGAGCCGGGCCTTCAGGTGCAGCATCCGGCTCCAGACCTGCCCGAAGGCCATCTCGAAGACCTCGCGCACGCCGTTCCCGGAAGGCATCTTCAGCTCGGTATTGGAGTTGACCCGGATCTCGGCACCCTTCTTGCTGACCAGGGCCGCGGTGGCCCCGTCCCCGGTCTTTATCAGGTCGCCGGCGCGCAGCAGCGTGTTCGCCTCGAGAGGCGCGAAAGAGGTCTCTCCGGCGCGCTGGAGCTGCACGTCGCCCTGCACGAAGGTGGAGACGGCCGCCACTTTGGCCGCCGAGACCGGCGGAGGCAGGGCTGCTGCTGCGCAGAGAACGACGGCTAACAGGGAAGCGGGAAGTCTCATAATATTACCCCCTTGGCGCAATTGCGCCTATATAGAGTGTAGCCTGTGAGCCGGCCGGCTACAAGGTGATAAAGGTTATCTGTAACCAGTGTTGCAGAGTTCAATCCCCTGAAAATTCGGTGAGATTGCGCCGGTATTTGAGCGGGACGTTGCGCCGCTGCAGGGCGGGGTTGGCCCTTTCCTTTATGGCCGCCGTCCTGAAGAAATGCTTCCAGAGGTCGCGCACCTCGGCTTCCCTGGCGTCCTCCTTCAGCCGCGCCCGGTCCAGCGGGGCGTAGACCAGCCTGCCGCGGAAATAGAGGGCTGCGCTGTTGCGGCGCGCGTCGTGTATGACCCAGTTGAAACTTCCCAGCCGCGCGCGGAAATGCCACGTTATCAGCGGCAGTATGTCGTGGTCCGGCTCTATGCGGGAATATAATGAGCCGTCGGCCAGCTCCGTGAAGCGGACGAAGCCTCTGAACATCTGCGCCTCGCCGCCGACCGAGGCGGAAAGGCCGTGCACTTTTCTGACCCTGTCGTCGGCCAGCATATTGTCCGCCGCCGCGCCCTTCTCCAGCAGCAGGCGCGCGTAGGCGAGCACCGCGTTCTCCGCGCCTGGCGCCTCGGAGAGGAAGGCGTACCTGGCGTGATGCCAGCTCTCTGCGGAGCCACGCCGCTCGAGAAGCATTCTCATGGCCGCCGCCTTAACGGGGTCCGCGCCAGCGTTCACGTACTCCGAGAAGAGGTCCGGCTCTGCGGCCGCGCTCTCTCGGGCAATGGCGCAGTCCTCACCGCCGCGTTCAAGGGCGAGGTCCAGCGCGGTCAGAAAACCGGCGAAGCTGCCGTCGTAAAGATATGTCCTCATATCAGGCCGGCGCGGGCAAGGCCGATCAAAGCTGTCCCGTCATCGTGGCCGCCAGGCCCTCCTTCACCAGCTCGCCCTGGCCGAACAGGTCCAGCTGGCCGTTGGGGTTCTTGTGCTCCAGCAGCTTAACTTTTATGGCCGCCTCGCTCTCTTTTTTTATGCCGCCGTATTTTCCGCCGGCCGTGACGAAATAGATCGCACGCTTCATTACCACTCCAAGCTTCTTCAGGTCGTCCAGCTCCAGCGCGCCGGCGCGGCGCGCGCGCAGTATGCGCCCGGCCGAGGTGACGCCTATGCCCGGCACCCGGAGCAGCTCCTCATAGTCCGCCGCGTTCACCTCCAGCGGGAACTTGTCCAGGTTGTTCAGCGCCCAGACCGTCTTGGGGTCGAAGGCGAGGTCCAGCTCGGGGTGGCGCTCGTCCAGCAGTTCGTCGGCCGTGAAGCCGTAGAAGCGCAGCAGCCAGTCTGCCTGGTAAAGGCGGTGCTCGCGCAGCAGCGGCGGATCGGCCAGGGCGGGCAGGCGGCTGTCCTTCATCACCGGCACGAAGGCCGAATAATAGACGCGCTTGAGCCGCATCTTGTCGTAAAGGGCCTCGCTGAGCTTGATTATCTCGCGGTCGGTCTCGGGCGTGGCGCCTATGATGAGCTGCGTGCTCTGGCCGGCCGGAGCGTAGGCGGGGGAGCTCTTTATCGCGCGGCGCTCTTCCTTGTGCGCGGCTATCCTGCGGGCCAGGCGGTCCATGGGCCTGAGCACGGTCTCCTTGGTCTTGCCGGGGGCGAGCAGCCGCAGGCTCTTGTCCGTGGGCAGCTCTATGTTGACGCTGACGCGGTCCGCCCAGAGACCGGCCTGGTCTATCAGCGCCTGGTCCGCGCCGGGGATGACCTTCATGTGGACGTAGCCGTTGAAGCGGAACTCCTTCCTTAGCTTGCGCACCGCCTCCAGCATCAGCTCCATGGTGCGGTCGGGCGAGCCGGTTATACCGGAGCTCAGAAAGAGGCCTTCGATGTAATTGCGTTTGTAGAACTCGAAGGTCAGTCCGGCTATCTCGTCCGGGGTGAGGCGGGCGCGGGGTACGTCGTTGGAGCGGCGGTTGACGCAGTAGGCGCAGTCGTAGACGCACTCGTTGGTCATCAGGACCTTGAGCAGCGAAACGCAGCGGCCGTCCGCAGTCCAGCTGTGGCAGACCCCGCTGATATGCGCGGCACCCGTGCCGCGGCCGCCGCGGTTAGAGCCGCTGGAGGCGCAGGAGGCGTCGTACTTGGCCGAATCGGCCAGTATTTCCAGCTTTCGCTGCAGGTCCATGGCAAATAGCATAGCACACCAACCCGACAAGGGCATGTCGACTTGTCCCGGGCATTTTGGATAGTCAGGTTCAACCCGACTGCGCTATGCGCGTGCGGTATCAAGCGCTATACGCATTAGACGGCCAAGGGCATGTCGGGGTGTGAATATTGCGATAGGGGGCTGCCGGGCTAATTTCTATAATATATAAGGCCAGCGCCATATACAGCATGGAAACAGCCTATATATACGCCCTCGCGGCAAACCTGAGCTTCGCCATCGGGGTGCAGTTCTTCACGCATTACGCGCGCCGCATCTCCAGCCTCTGGGTGAACTGCTTCAAGGCGGCGGTGGCGGCGTTCCTGTTCCTGGGCACGATATTGATAGAAGGCGGCTTCCACGCCATAGACCCGGGCATGGCCTCCCTGTTCCTGCTTTCCGGGATGATAGGGCTGGGCCTCGGGGACATCTATATCCTGAAGGCCTTCTCCATGATGGGTCCCGGGCGTACTATGATGGTGTTCGGCTTCCAGCCGCTGCTGATAGGGGTGGTCAGCTATTTCGCGTTCGGGCAGGCGATAGACCCGGACAAGCTCTTCGCCATCTTTTTCTTCGTGGTCTGCCTGTACATCTTCTCGCTGGAGTCGTTCAAAAAGCACGGCCACTGGAACATGAAGGCCACGCTGTTCGCGATGGGCGGCATGGCGCTGGACGGCTGCGGGGTGCTGCTGACCAGATACGCTTTCAACAACAGCCCCGGGATAGGCACCACGGAAGGGAACTTCTACCGCGCGGCGGGGGCCCTGCTGCTGTTCGCGGCCATGTCGTCCGTGAAGCCGTTCCATTTCGTGGAGAAGCTGAAGGGGCTGGGCCGCGACGGCCTGCTCTGGATAACCCTGGGTTCGGTGGCCGGCACGTACCTTTCCCTGATGTTCTACCTTTCGGCTGTCCGCTACTCGGCCGCGCTGGCCGCCGTCACCGGCATAGCGATAACCGGCACGCTCTTCTCCTCCGCGTTCGAGTGCGTAGTGGAGCGGAAGCTGCCGTCCCGCTATCTCGTGGTGGCTTTCGCTTTCTTCCTGGGCGGCATGGCCTTCCTGCTGTGATGCCAGGGCCGGCCGGCGTCCGGAGAGTCGGAGGAATTGGCTGTGATAACCGCTGGTATCTTTACTAGAATCTAGTATCCGTCCGGCTGGCCCGCGGCGGGCCGCATCGCGCGTATGGCAAAGACCTGCAAAGTGAACCTCGTGCACGTCTCCGACCCGGAGATCTACGGCAATCCCCTTTCGCTGGGCTATCTCAAGGCCTACGCGGATTCCATCTTCGGCAAGAAGGTCGATATCCGCATAGTCGAAAGTCCCAAGCGCTGGACCGGCAGGCAGATAGAGAAGGTCTGCGCCGGCATACTGCAGGGCAAGCCGGACATAGTGGGCTTCTCCTGCTACCTGTGGAACGTGCTGGCCGTGATAGAGCTCTGCAAGGAGCTGAAGCGCAGGTCGCCGAAGACCCGCATAGTGCTGGGCGGCCCGGACGCCAGCACGAGGGGCGCCTCCATACTCGCCGACACCGGCGCGGACGCGCTGGTTATGGGCGAGGGGGAGCTCACGTTCGCCGAGCTGATCCTGAAGACCATCGTGAAGAAGCCCTGGGCCGGCACCGCCGGCACCATAACGCCCTCCAAGGGCGGGGCGGTCGAAGGCCCGCAGCGCCCGCCGATAGCCAATCTCGACATCATCCCCTCTCCCTACCTGACAGGCATCTTCGACGGCAAGCCCTACAAGTTCCTGGTCCATGAGACCTCCCGCGGCTGCCCGTTCAACTGCAGCTTCTGCGTCTGGACCAGCAAGGGCAAGATCAGGCGCTTCTCGATGGAGCGCTCCGCGCGGGAGATAGACTGGATCATCCGGAACAGCGGCAAAGGCGGGAGCCGTCTCGCCGGGGATTCCACGATGCACGTCTTCCTGGCCGACCAGGACCTCACGATGGACGAGGCCAGGGCCGAGGAGATGCTCGGCCTTATCCGCAGGGGCGCCAACGGCAGGAACCTGGTCTGGATCATCGAGTGCGACCTGAAGTTCTGGACGCCGCGCATAGCCAAGGCCGGCAATTTCACCGGCGTCTCCTTCTGCTTCGGCATACAGTCCACCGACGGGAAGATCGTGCAGGCCACCGGCCGCACGCCGCTTACGCTTGAGCAGATGAAGCAGAAGCTTTACGTCGTCAAGGAACAGTCCCCCAAGGCCCATTTCCTGCTGCAGCTGATGCTCGGCCTGCCGGGCGACAGCCTCAAGGGCTTCATCGAGAGCATGCGGTGGTGCCTGGACGTCTGCGCCGATCTGCAGACCACCCCCGTGGTCACCGGCTCCCCGGAGCACCTGCGCCGCTTCTCGCCCGATTTCCAGCGCTACTTCACGTCCGGGGTGCAGATCTTCCCGGTTTCCGTCTTCCCCGGCACCCAGCTGGAAAAAGAGGCGGAGAAGCTGGGCGTGGAATGGGACAGGAAGCCGCCGTACTACGTGAAGGCCACCAGGGAATTCCCGGCGAAGGACATGGAGAACTGCCTGGCCCTCATCAAGGCGCTGGAGGACTTCACCGCCCGGCTCTACAGCCGGCCCGTGGTCCAGATGACGCTGGACAACGGCTGAAACAGCGACGCTCCCCTTCCACTGAGCGCATGGACCATCTCATCGCAGGTCTGCCGGAAAATATCAGGAACGCCGAGGCGCGCGGCGAGCTGAGGCTCGCGGGCGGCCTGATAGACCGCGCGCTCCGCGGCTCCCTCCCGTCCGCCGCCGCGGCGCGGCTCAGGTTCGAGAAGGAGAGGCTGGAGCGCCTGCGCGCCGCGTGCCCGCACGACAGGAAGGCCGCGCTCCGGATACTGCGCGGCCGCCTGAGAGGATTCCGGAACAGCGAACTGGACGACTGGATAAGGGCCGGCTTCGTCTCGCCCAGGACCATCGAGGGCCGGGAGCGGTTCACGGATTCTTTCGCCTCCAACGTCGTCTTCTGTAAGCCAGCGTTAAGGCGCCGGCTGAAGGCGCCCGACAAGGCCGCGGAGGCCGGCCTGGAGAAGATGCTCGCGCGCGCGGAAGAGCTGGCGCGCGGGGCGAAGCCGGCCAGGTACAGGGTCAGGGCCAGGATAACCCTTACGCTGAAGAAGAAGCCGGGCGGCTCGGTGCGCTGCTGGCTGCCTTTTCCGCGCGTCGGCGACCAGGTCTCCTCGGCCAGGCTGGTGGCCGCCTCCCACGATGGATACAGGCTGGCGGCCCCCGGCGCCCCGCAGCGCACCATATTCTTCGAGGACCGCTCCCGGAAGTTCTACGCGGAGTTCGAATACGTTATCTCGGAGTGGGTGACGCGGCCGGGAAAAGGGGGGCGCGTGCCGCCCGGCGCCGCGAAGTACCTGCGGGAGGAGCCGCCGCATATAGTTCTTTCCCCGTACGTCCGCGGCCTAGCGGCGGAGATAACCGGGAAAGAGCGCGACCCGTACCTGAAGGCCCGCAGGATATACGACTGGCTCACCAGGAATTTCACCTACAACTTCACGCCGCCTTACTGCCTGTTCGAGAACATCTCCGGAGAGGCCCTGGCCTCCCTCCGCGGCGACTGCGGTTTCCAGGCGCTGGCCTTCATAGCGCTGTGCCGGGCGGCCGGCGTGCCGGCTAAGTGGCAGTCCGGCTGGATCGCGCGCCCGGACAGGGGGTCGCCGCACGACTGGGCGCTGTTCTACGCCGGCGGCTGGCGCCCGGCGGACCTGTCCTTCGGCAACAAGATGGCGGCCGCCGGCCGGGAGCGGCTGCGGCGCTTCTATTTCGGCTGTCTCGACGCGGGCAGGATGGTGGCGAACGCCGGGTTCGGCTCGCCGTTCCGGCCCCCCAAGAAGTTCTGGCGCAGCGACCCGGCCGACAACCAGCTCGGGGAGGCGGAAACGCGCTCCCGCAACCTGTACTACGGCGAATTCGCCACGAAGATAAAGGTAATTTCCTTCGAGAGGATGTCATGAGATACATAACCCTGTTCCTGCTGTTCTCCCCTTCGCTTCTGCTGGCCGGGCAGGACTCCGAGTTCAGGCCGGAGTCGCTGCTGCCTGACCATATCCCGGTGGCCAGGCCGGCCCTGGAGGAGCTGAGCTCGGCGCTGCGGGCCAGGAAAGAGCACCTCGGCCTTAACGGCCTGCCGGGCCCGGGAGGGAAGGTTTCCAGGGCGCTGCTGCTGCTGCCGGCGGACAGGTCCGGCGCCGGCGTGCTCAGCTTCGAGATAGAGGGCGGGGAGAAGGCCGGCGTCTGGCAGTGCGAGGCGCTCGGGCGGGGGGCCACGTCGCTCCAGCCGAAGGACCGCTGGCGCGCCGGCCTGATAGACGGCGCCACGATCTATTACGCCCCTAAGGACATGGCCGACGGGGCCACCATTCCCGGGGTCTACGACCTTCGCAACATATCACCGGCCGACTACGAAATCGCCGTGCTGGGCAAGCCCGATCCGCGCGTGCTGGCGCTGACCGCCTCCCCCGCGAAAAGGGGGAAGGGCAAGGTGTATTTCTCGGCCGTGCTGAGCGACTGGTACCCGGCCGGTTCCTCGGCGGAGCCGGTGGACCTTATCTGGGCGAAGGATTCCCAGAAGGGCTCTCAGGGGGGTAAGGTCCCGGTGTTCGAGTTGCCGCCCGGCCGCTCGTCCCCGGAGGCCGCCAGCCTCAGGGCGCGCCAGCTCGCCGCCGACCCCGGCTATTACAGCGGGCCCTACGGCCGCTACGGCTTCGCCGTGCATACCGACCGCTGGGAGGACCCGGCCAGGCTCTCGGACCCCTCTTACTCCGGCCGCCCGGAAAAGAGCGATTTCCGCTGGCGCGACACCAGCGGCTGCGTGAAGCTGCGGCCCGCCTGCCTGGAGCTGCTCAACGCCTTCATCTCCGACCAGCGCGCCAGGAAGCGCCGGCCGCAGCTGGAAGTATACGAGACGCCGCTGCTGGACGGCATACCCCGGGAAGCGCCGGCCCGCTGAGCGCAAAAAAAAGCCCCCGTTTCCGGGGGCTTTTTAATGGCCGGGGTGACGGTTATTTCCCGTCGTCGCCGCTGTCCAGGTGGCGCTTGAGCTGCTCGCCCAGAGAGCCGAGCGGCGCGGCACCCTCGGGCTCCTGGTACCTGCGCATCGTCTCCTGCTTCTCCTGCTGCTCGCGGGACACGTCGGCCGGCACCAGCGAGATGCGCTGGTTCTTCACGTCGACGGCCTCCACGCAGACCTCTATCTGCTGGCCGACCTGCAGCACGTCCTCCGGGTGGTTGACCCGCTTGTCGCCGCCGAGGCGGGAAACGTGTATCAGGCCGTCCACGCCCTCGCCGAGGGTCACGAACGCGCCGAACGGGGCCAGGCGGGACACCCTGCCGGTATGGAAGGAGCCGGCGGGCCAGTTCTGCGCCGCGCTGTCCCACGGGTTCGGGAGGGCGTCCTTGAGGCTCAGAGAGATCCTGCGGTTCTCCCAGTCCAGGTTCTTTATGATGACCTCCACGGGCTGGCCGGCGGAGAGCACGTCGCTCACCTTGCCGGTGCGGCCCCAGGCCATCTCGGAGACCGGGAGGAGTCCCTCCACGCCGCCGATGTCCACGAAGGCGCCGAACTTCTGTATCGAGGTCACGATGCCGCGGACGCGGTCGCCCTCGCGCAGCGTCTCTTTAAGGACGGCTACTTTGGCCTGGCGCTCGGCCTCGACTATCTCGCGGCGGGACAGCACGATGTTGCGCCTGTCCAGCTCGATTATATGGAAAGCCAGCTCCACGCCGACGTAGGCCTCGCGGCTCTCGTCGCGGCGCATGCCCATCTGCGAGAAGGGGCAGAAGGCGCGCAGGCCGCCGGGCAGCGTGATCTCGAAGCCGCCCTTGATCTCCCTGGCCACCTTGCCGGCCAGCGGCAGGTGTTCCTTGAAAGCGTCGGCCAGCTGCGAGCGGGCGGCGGGGCCGGTGCCGATGCGGGTGGTGAAGCGCATCTCGCCTTCCTCGGAGCGGTTGAACCAGGCGCGGACTATGTCGCCCTCGCGGGCTATCATGTTGCCGTCGGCGTCCTTCAGCTCGTCCGCCGGTATGTAACCCTCTCCCTTGCCCCCGACCTCTATCAGGACCCATTCCGGGGTTATCTTGACTATCGGCGCCTCGACCTTCTGGCCGGGCTCCATGCGGGACGGTTCTTTATAGGACTTCTCGAATAATTCAGCGAAATTTTCTTCGTTTTCCATGGGGATCTCCTGAGGTGGGGTAAGCACGTGTAATACAATTTTACAAAATTCGGAGGACTATTGACAGGCGGAGGGCGCGGCGGCCCGCGGCTCTCCCGTCGTGAGGAAGCCGGAATATCGCCTATTTTTGATATGATTTAGCCGGGGCGGGAAGTAGCGAGGAGCTGCACTAATGGACGGCAAGACAAAATCGCGCTTCATAATAGGGATAGCCGGCGGCTCCGGCTCAGGCAAGACGACCCTGGCCGGCAAGCTGGTCAGCCAGTGCGGCAAGATAGGCATCTCCGGCCAGATCTTCTCGCTGGACAACTATTACAGGCCTCTGGACCACCTGAACTTCGAGGAGAGGAAGGCCTACAACTTCGACCATCCGGACGCGATAGATTCCTCCCTGGCGGCCAAGCAGCTCGCCGAGCTCTGCGCCGGCAAGACCATACAGCAGCCGATCTACGACTTCAAGCAGCATACCCGCGAAAAGGAATGCGCGGCCTGCAAGCCCACGCAGCTGATAGTGCTGGAGGGGCTCTATACGCTCTATTTCCCCAAGCTCGCCAACCAGTGCGACTTCAAGATCTTCGTCTCCACCGGCATGGTGACCGCCGTGCTGCGCCGCGTGCAGCGCGACATCAGCGAGCGCGGCCGCGACATAGAGGGCATCAAGCACCAGGTGCTGGCCACCGTGCTGCCGATGTACGAGAACTACGTGAAGCCCACCCAGAAGAACGCGCACTTCTCCATCAACTGGGAGGGGGAGGAGATCCCCGGCAAGGCCACCGAAGGCCTGGTGCGCATGATGCGGGACCATTTCCGCTGAGGCGCGCGGGGCGGGCCAGGCAAAAAAAGACCCGGGGGAGTCCCCGGGTCTTTTTTGTCCGGCGTCCGCGGTCATTTCACGGATCTTCCGCTTTTCGTCGTCTTGCCGCCCTTTTCCAGCAGCTGCCGCGCGCGTTCGAGCTCCGCGTCCACGGCCTTCATCTTCCCGTCCATGGCTTTCATGTCCGCGCCCGTCTCCTTGGAGGGCGGGATATGCCTGCCGCCCGGGTCGATGTCGTTCATGACCAGGGCGGCGCGCTGCATGACGTTCACGGTCTTCATGGGCTCGAACACCCTGCTTACCCCGGGCCCGGTCAGGATTATCCTGTAGGGCTGGCCCAGTTTCGTAGTGAGAAGATGGAACGTGGCCAGCTCGGCGAAATCCTCGGCCCAGCTGGTGGAGCCGTACAGCGACGCGAACGGGCCGCGCGTCAGGTTCTCGTACAGCGCGGCCGCGTCCTCGAAGCCGATCCTGGGGCCGCCGTTAAGGCCGTAGAAGGTGATCTTGTCGCGCAGCGGGAAATCGTAGTCCTTCTCCGTAACGTAGAAGTCCCGCCAGAAGGGCTTGAAGAAGATCGCCGTTTTCCCGAGCGAGGCCGGCCTCAGGGAGGCCGGCATCTCGTTGTCGGCCCAGGGGGTCACGCCTTTCACGTAGTCCACGCCATGCGACGCCTCGTGGGCCAGCGCGTAAAGCAGGCCTTTGTAGCGCGCGCCGGCGTCCACCTTGACGGACCAGCCTTCCCGCGGCATGAAGCAGCTGCTCTCGCGTTCCGTCAGGGTGGCGGACAGGCCCTTCTTCAGCGAGTCCGGGTTCAGCGTGAGGTGGAAGAAGATCTTCCCGTCCTTGTCCTCGGCCCAGCTGGTGATGCCGTTGCCCTTGAAATTGGAGATGAAGTAGATGCCAAGGCACCTTTCCCGGAGGACCTTTTGATAAACGTCCGGAAGGAGGGAGAGATACTGCTTTACCAGCGCTTTGTCCTCCGCCGAGGGGGCATAGACGGCGTACGCCGGGTCCTTGTCCATGTCGCGGTAGTGGGCGAACAGCTCCGGCGGCATGGGCTTGATCCTGTCCTCCAGCGGGGACGCCGGGTCGAAACGGTAATATTCTGCGCGCGTCAGCGTCTTTTCCGGAGGGGGAGGACTTGCGAACAGCGACCTGGCGCCCGCGGCGAGCGTGCCGGGCAGCTCGGGCACGGCGAGGAAAGCGACGGCGGCCAGCACGGCTGAAACGATAATAAATTTTTTCATGCCGATAATCTAGCATGTCCGGAGCCGCGCGGGCAAGAAAAAAGGCCCGGGAACGCCCCGGGCCCTTTTTCGTTCCGAAGAGGGTTCAGCGCGCGCGCCAGACGCCGTCGGTCCAGCTCACGAACTCGTCCCACTGCGAGGCCTTCGAGAGGGCCAGGTCCGAGTACTTGGTCTCGAAGATCGAGTCCAGCTGGGCCGGGACCTTCTTTATCTTCATCGTGGTGTTGATCGCGATGCCGCCGACCTTGGTGTAGTCGTAACCGTTCTCGGCGTCGCCGTGGATGCCGATGGAGCGCAGCACCAGGCCGTTCTTTATGAAGGTCATCAGGTCCAGAGCGGCGTTCTTCGTCTCCCGGCTGCGGGCGTTGGCGCCCAGCAGGTCGGCGAAGTCGTAGAGGTCCGCGTAGGCGGCGATCAGTTTGTTCTTGTCGTTCTTCGGGTCCAGGCTGGTGAAGCGGATGACCTTGTCCACCGCGATCCTGGCGGCGTCCTGCTCGTCGTTGCGCATCGCGGCGCCGGCGAGGGCGTCCAGGTAGCGGGGCAGATCGTTCAGCGCGGCCGGGCGCACGGTGGAGAGGGTGGCGCCCATCTTGTCGAGAGGCACGGAGATCGGGCCTATGTTCATGCCGCCGGCGTAGAAGTCGCGGTACCAGTTCACCAGGAAGTCGCTGAACTGCTCGTTCGTGAAGGCGGGGTTGGCGTTGATGAAGTTGAGCAGCTTGGTGTAGTCGAAGCCCTGCGTCAGCATGGTCTCCTCGGAGCCGACGAACAGGCCGGCGTAGTCCTTCATCTCGTAGAGG
>JAKAMO010000216.1 GCA_021812825.1 bacterium
GCTGCTCGGCTATCCCACCTACGCCGACTACGTGCTCGACGACAGGATGGCCAAGAACAGCGCCAACGTCTTCGCGTTCCTCAGGCGCACGCAGGACAGGCTCAAGCGCAAGGGCCGCAAGGAGCTCCGCGCGCGGCTGAAGCTCAAGGGCACCGGCGACAAGACTCTCAACGCCTGGGAGACCTCCTACTACAACAACCTGCTCAAGAAGACCAGGTACTCCATCGACCACGAGAAGATAAAGGAATATTTCCCGCTGGAGACGGTGCTGAGGGGGATGTTCGCGGCTTTCGGCGAGGTCTTCGGCGCGAAGTTCGTGCCGGCCGGCCTGCCTGTCTGGCATAAGGACGTGCGCGCCTTCGAGGTCAGGAACGACGACGGTTCCGTCGCCGCCTATTTCTACATGGACCTGTTCCCGCGCGAGGGGAAGTACAAGCACGCGGCCTGCTTCGGCGTGCGCAAGGGCCATGAGCTGCCGGACGGCTCGTACGAGACGCCGGCCGCGGCCATAGTCGCCAACTTCTCGCCCCCGTCCGGGGACCTGCCGCCGCTGCTGAAGTTCGACGAGGTGGTAACGCTGTTCCACGAGTTCGGCCACGTCACGCACAACATCTTCACCCGCGCCAAGTACAAGAAGTTCGCCGGCACCAGCGTGTCCCGCGACTTCGTCGAGGTGCCTTCCAAGATGCTCGAGAACTGGGCCTACGACCCGGCCGTGCTGCGCCGCATTTCCGGACACTACAGGAACCCCGGCGAGACCCTGCCCGAGAGGACGATAAAGAAGCTCATCGACGCCAAGAACATGGACTCCGGCATGGGCAACCTGCGCCAGATCTTCTTCAGCGTGCTGGATATGAAATATCACACGGCCAAGGGCAAGGTGGACACCACGAAGGTCTACGAGAAGCTGATGAAGAAGATCTCGCTGATACCGATGGACCCCGGCACGCACCCGCAGGCGAGCTTCGGCCACCTGATGGGCGGCTACGACGCCGGCTATTACAGCTACCTCTGGAGCGAGGCGATAGCCGCGGACCTGTTCAGCGTGTTCGAGGCCAGCGGCGTGATGAACCCGGAGACCGGCAGGAAGTACAGGGAGCTGATACTGGCCCCCGGCCGCAGCTACGACGAGGCCGGCCAGGTCGAGAAATTCCTGGGCCGTCCTTCGGCCGAGGACGCCTTCCTGAAGAGCATAGGAGCGGCATAGGGAGCTACGGCGCCGCGGTCGCGGCGCGGATATGAAGACCAAGGTTTCCATAGCTGCCGGCTTCGCGGTGAGCGCGTTGCTCCTGTGGCTGGCGCTGCGCAACATAGAGTTCGGCAGCCTCGCCGGGATCTACGCGCGCATGGAGCCCCTCTACCTGCTGCCGGTGGCCGCGGTGGCGCTGGCCGAGCTGCTGGCCCGCGGCGCGCGCTGGCGGCTGCTGCTGCTGCCGTCCAGCCCCTCGGTGAAGCTTTCGGACGCTTTCAAGCTGGAGGCGGCGGGGCTGGCGCTCAACAACATCCTGCCGCTGCGGCTGGGGGAGCTCGTGCGCGCCACGTTCGCCGCGCGCGTCTTCTCCATACCGGTGGTGACGGTGCTGGCCACCATACTGGTGGAGCGGCTGCTGGACGTGATAGTGCTGTTCCTGCTCTTCGCGGCCGCGGCCGAGTTCGGCGGCATCACCGGCGGCCTTTTCGCCTACAACGGCCTGATGTGGACGCTGGTGGCCGGCGTGGCGGCCGGCATAGCCGCGCTGATCTTCTCCGACGAGCTGGTGGCCCACGCCTGGTTCTCCGGCTTCTTCGCCCGTTTCCCCAGGGTGCGCGCCGTCTTCGAGAGGGTGGCGATGGGCGTGAAGGGGCTGCATACCTTCCGCAGCGGCTCGCTGATCTTCCTGTTCGCCGCGCTGCAGTGGCTGTTCGACGCGCTGAACTTCTGGCTGCTGGCCCGCGCGTTCGGGCTGGGCGGGACCATAGACGCGTTCCGCAGCGTCGCGCTGATCTTCGCCGGCGCGGCCGCGGCCTCGGTGCCCGGGATGCCGGGCTATTTCGGCAACTACGAACTGGTGCTGGTGAAGGTGCTGAAGGGCTGGGGCGTGCAGGAGGGCGTCGGCTTCGCCTTCGTCTCCTGCATGCACGTCTTCATCTACGTCTTCATCACGCTGCTGGGCGTGGCCTTCATCTACCAGATGGGGCAGTCCCTCGGGCGGGTCTGGAGCGAGTTCAAGTCCGCCGGCAAGGACAAGGCATGACCGCCGTGCGCTCCGTGCTGATGCTCAGCCAGACCTTCCACCCGGTGATGGGCGGCTCCGAGCGGCAGGCGCTGGAAATTTCGAAAGCGCTGGTCTCCCGCGGCGTGAAAGTGACCGTGCTGACCAGACAGCCCGGCGGCCAGCCGGCCGAGGAGGACATGGGCGGCGTCAGGGTGCTGCGCCTCGGCACTTTCGGGCCCCGCGCGCTGGACTCCGCGCTTTTCATGCTGAAGAGCTTTTTCTGGCTGCTCTCGCATGAGGACGACTACGACGCCGTGCACGTGCACCTGGCCTCCTCGCCGGCGGTCGCCGCGGTGCTGGCTTCCCGTTTTACCGGGAAGAAGACGCTCGTTAAACTGG
The DNA here is from genome assembly GCA_021812825.1 of bacterium. The sequence continues at coordinate 2,595 of JAKAMO010000216.1, forward strand.
GCGGCGGCAAAGGCGTGGACGAGATAACCCTTTCCATGGGCAGCCTGCTGGGGCGGCTCAAGCTCTCCTTCTTCCGCGCTTCCCGCCCGGAGCTGCTGGTGATGAACGGCGAGGTCTACGACTGGCTGAGCGGCACGCCGGAGTTCTCCGGCCTGCGGCTGCGCCGGTTCCGCAACGGCGTGGACACCGGGCGCTACACGCCGAGCCTCTATTCCGAGAAGATAAAGGCCAAGGAAGCCATCGGCCTGGACAATTCCGCGCTGTTCCTTTTCGTCGGCCGGCTTTCTCCGGAGAAGCGCGTAAAGGAATTCCTGGAAGCCTGGGCCGAGGTGTTCAGCGAGGAGGCCGCGCCCCCGAAGGCCCGCCTGCTGATAGTAGGAGAAGGCCCGGAGCGCCAGGCGCTCGAGCGCGCGGTGGCCGATCTCGGGCTGGCCGGCAGCGTGTCGCTGGCCGGCCGCAAGGACGACCTGCTGCCCTATTACCGCGCGGCGGACGTCTTCATCCTGCCCTCGATCTCCGAGGGCCTTTCCAATTCCATGCTCGAGGCCATGTCCTGCGGCGTGGCCATCATGGCCAGCCGGGTGGGCGGCGCCCGGGAGGCGGTGCAGCCAGGCGTCAGCGGCTGCCTGTTCGACCCGCTTAACCGGGCCGAGCTCAAGGACTGCCTGCGGCGGCATATCGCCGACAGGAGCCTGGCGGTAAAGATGGGCGAGGCGGCCAGGAAGACCGCCGTGGAGCGGTATTCCATGGTCCGCGTGGCCGAGGAGCTGCTCTCCATCTACGGGGAGAAAGCCTGATGTGCGGCATATGCGGACTTTATAACCACGGCTCCGGCCTCGCGGTGGAACGCGAGGACCTGAAAGCGATGAACGACCTGATCGTCCACCGCGGCCCGGACGACGAGGGCTACTTCGAGGCCGGGAACGTCGGGCTGGCCATGCGCCGGCTCTCCATCATAGACCTGTCCACCGGCCACCAGCCCATCACGAACGAGGACGGCACCGCCTGGATAGTCTTCAACGGGGAGATCTACAACTACCTCGAGCTGCGGGAGATGCTGCTGGCCCGCGGCCACAAGTTCAGAACGAAGAGCGACACCGAGGCCATCCTGCACCTCTACGAGGAGAAG
>JAKAMO010000217.1 GCA_021812825.1 bacterium
CGCTACCATCACCCCGGCCGCCGGCTACGTCACGACCAAGGCCGCGGTCTTCATCGGCATCCTGTCGAGCGTGGTCTGCTACATGGCCGTCAACATGAAGAACAAGCTCGGCTGGGACGACGCGCTCGACGTCTGGGGCGTGCACGGCGTGGGCGGCGTGCTGGGCGTGATACTGCTCGGCGTGTTCGCCACCACGGCGGTGAACGCCGCCGGCGCCAACGGCCTCTGGCACGGCGGGGCGTCCTTCTTCTTCAAGCAGACGCTCGCAGTGGCGGGCACCGCGGTCTACGCCTTCCTGTTCTCGTACGGGATGCTCTTCGTCATCAACCTCTTTACCCCGGTAAAAACCGGCGAGAAAGAGGAGGAGGTCGGACTGGACGAGGCTCTGCACGGCGAGACCGCCTACCTGCACTGATAGCCGGCTGACCGCCCGCCCGGGCATTGCCGGGCGGGCGTTTTTTTTGTATAAAACAAACAGGGGGAGTCCCTCATCCATCAGGAGGATAAAATGAAACTTTGCAAATATCTGCCGCTCGCCGCGCTGTGCCTGCTGCCGACCGCGGTCTCGGCCACGCCGTCCACGCAGATCTGGATCCCGTCCACCGACGTGCAGAAATACAAGTCCGTCCATCTGAACGTGGATAATTATATCTCCTCTTCCAAGGAGAGCGCCGGGACCTGGAAGGCCCCGGTGTTCATGATAGGGCCTACCATGGGCATCTTCGAAGGCGCCAAACTGAAGGCCGAGGCGGGCTTCGACATCATGCGGGCGGGCGCGGCCGCCGACAGTTCCCCGATTTATCTCAACGCCAAGATAGGCGCCCCGGCCGGGGCGTACTTCGCCAACTCCCCCGCTTTCGCCGCGGGCATCTACAACCTCGGCACCAATCAGGATACCACGGCGCAGAACGTGGTCTATGCCCTGGGCGCCAAAGCGCTGCCTGGAGTAGGCAGGCTTTCCGCGGGATATTACGTGGGCAATTCCGCGGTGCTTGTGGACGAAAAGGGAAAAAGCGCCAACAACGGCGTTCTGCTGTCCCTGGACCGCGCGATGACCGAGGTCTCCGACAAGCTCTGGGCGGCGATAGATTATCAGAGCGGCCGATCCTCCCTCGGAGCACTTAGCCTGGGAGCATCCTGGGCGTTCACCCCCAGCACCAGCATCCTGTTCGGCTATGATTTCTACAACAATACCAAGGTTACCGGGAAGAACACTTTTACTGTCCAGGTAGACATCAATCTCTGGTAGGACGTTTTTCCAGCCGGTAAAAAGGGCGCCTTCGGGGCGCCTTTTTTATTTGCATCCGTGAACGGGGTTGGATAGGACTAAAGTCCTATGCCGTCGATAGGACCTTTGGCCCTTGCGGGATAGGCCCCTGTGGTTAAAATATGTTGACGGCGGTCAATTGACGTCCGTCAAATAAGGAGTGACATCTTGAACATTTCACCGGCGCTGCTCTCCCTCTTTCTCCTGACCCCGGCCTGCGTTTCGGCGCAAAAGGCCGCGCTCCCCGCCCTGGACGTGCTGAAGTTTTCCGCTGCGGGCTTCTCCTTGCCTGAGCGGGCCGATATCCCATCTCCCCTGGCGGCAGGCCAGGGCGACCGGACGCCGGAGGGGCTGCAGGGCGAGACGCTGTTCGACTACCTGCACGACGCCACCGCGCCGTCATCCGCGAAGTCCATCATCTCCTATAAACAGGCGAAATCCTTCATGTACTCCACGGCCGACAATACCGGCTGCAACGGAAAGCCCGGCATAATCACCCTTTACTCGAAAGTCTGCATCAACGGGACCGGCGGCGACGGGAATTCTTATAGGGAGAGGGGCGACCAGGACGGGGACGGCGTTTCCGGCGATTTCGTGAACGCGGAGCATATCTGGCCGCAGAGCTACTTCAACAGCGCGCTGCCGATGGTGGCCGACCTGCATCAGCTGGGATCGACGCTCTCCGTCCCCAACGGCCGCCGCGGCAACCTCCGGTTCGCCGAAGTTTCGGCCCCGGTCTATTCCACCTCCGCGGGTTCGAAACTGGGGCGCGAGGGCTTCGAACCGGACGACGGGGACAAGGGCGACGTGGCCCGGGCCATGCTCTATTTCGTCGTGAGGTACTACGACCGCAGCATCCGCACCGGCATGGACTACGCCTCCTTCTGGACCAGGAACGTCCCCATGCTGCTGAAATGGAACCGGCAGGACCCCCCGGACGCAGCGGAGCGCCGCCGCAACGACGCGATAGCCGGCTTCCAGGGCAACCGCAACCCCTTCGTGGACGACCCATCGCTCGCGGACAGGATAGGCGAGGCCGTTTTCGAAGCCCATTGACCGGTACCGGCACGAATGAAAAGGCCCCGTTAAGGGGCCTTTTCCTTTCCTCAGCGCCGCCCGGTCAGCGGGCCAGCCTGTAGGGGTCGTCCGTGACGCTGAGCAGGTAGAGCGCGGCCTTCACGTTATTGGCGCAGGCCCTCGCTATGATGGAGGCGCCGGGGTAAAAGCTGCTGCCCTCGAGCTCGGTGGTGAAGGCGAAGATGCCGCGGGCGGCGTAGGCCCAGTCGGTGGTGTCCCCGGTGGCTATGTACAGGTCGCTGGACTGCTCGGGCTTGTAGCCGGTGAAGGAGGCCATGACCTTGCCCAGCGCGGTGAACACCTTGCGGTCATTCTCGTTCTCGACCGGGTTGTCCAGGCCGGCCCAGGGATAAAGGACCAGGCTGGAATAGGAGTGGTAGCTCATCAGCGTCTTTATGTTCGGCCTGGCGAGGACGAAGTCCCTTATGGCCTGCGTCTCCGGCTCCGAGAAGGCGTACGGCCCGCAGTAGGTATCGGAACCCTGGTAATGCGAGGCGCCGGCCGCGCACCAGCGCGAATCGTAGTTGCGGTTGAGGTCCACACCCAGCGATTTATCCGCGTTGACGCGCATGTTCTTGCGGTGCCAGCGGTACTTGCCGGCGGCTATGTCGTACTCGACGCCGTCCGGGTTGGTCATCGGGGCTATATAAATGTCCAGGGTGTCAATATACTTCCTTATCTCTGGGTCGTTCTTGCGGGAGAGCAGCTCGCGGGCAAGCGCCAGGGAGACCTCGGCGGTAAGATGTTCGCGGGCATGATGGTTGCCCATGAAGAAGGCCGCCGGCTTGGCCGAGGGCCGTTCCCCCTTCTCCGAAGGGTTGACGCGCAGGCACCAGATGTCGCGGCCCTGCGTGGTCTTGCCGATGGAGAAGAGCGAGGTCTCCGCCGGGTTGGCGGCGGCCAGGCCGCGCAGCTCGGCCTCGGTCTCGGCGTAGTTGTGGTAGGCTGCGTCTGAGGCCGGGAAATCCTTGAGGTGCGTCCTGGCGTACTCGGCTATAGGCTGGGAGGCGCGGAGGATGAAGCCCTTCGCGGCCAGCTGTTCCATATCGGGCTTCGCGATCAGGCCCGACACGTAGTGCTCCCCTATCTCCACGATGTCCAGGCCGGCGGCCAGCAGGGCCGTCCTGTCGTACTTGTCGTCGGCGGAGACGGTGACCCAGTAGCGGTCGTCGGTTTCCAGGTAGGAGAGGTCCGCCGGCGCGGGCGCGGGGACCAGGGCGGGCGGCAGGGCGCGGCCTTCCAACAGCTGGGCAAGGGGGCCCTGGGCGCCGGCGGCGGTGCAGGAAAGGAGCAGTACGGCGGTCAGGAGTTTTCTCATATTCGTGCCTGGAATGACTATAGCATACCGCCGGCCGGGGGCGCCACATTAACGCGAA
>JAKAMO010000218.1 GCA_021812825.1 bacterium
GGAAAGGCCTCAAGGTGATCATGGACGTGGTCTACAACCATACCGCCGAGACCCGCGCCAGCGTGTACAACTTCAACGCGGCCGCGATGGACTACTACTACCGCGTGAAGCCCGACGGCACTTATTACAACGGCTCCGGGTGCGGCAACGAGATCCGCACCGAGGCGCCGATGGCCAGGAAGTTCATCGTGGACAGCCTGCTGCACTGGGTGCGGGACTACAGGGTGGACGGATTCCGCTTCGACCTGATGGGCCTGATGGACACCGGCACCGCCGACGCTGTAATGGCCGCGCTGAAGAAGGTGAAGCCGGACATCATCGTCTACGGCGAGCCGTGGAAGGCCGGGGACTCGCCGGTCAACGGCGTGGGCAAGGGCAGCCAGCGCTCCAAAGGCTACGCGGTGTTCAACGACGGTTTCCGCGACGCCGTAAAGGGCAGCGTCTTCTCGTTGAAGGACCTGGGCTACGTCGAGGCCGCGCGCAACAGGGAGGCCGTGATGCGCGGCATCCGCGGGGCCGTGGACGACTTTGCCGACGGGCCGCTGGAGACCATGAACTACGTCTCCTGCCATGACAACCACACGCTGTGGGACCGGATAGACCTCTCCGTGCCCGACGAGCCGTACGCCGGCAAGGTGGCGATGGACAAGCTCGCCAACGCGCTGGTGCTGACCTCCCAGGGCATTCCGTTCCTGCACGCCGGCGAGGAGTTCCTGCGCACAAAGGGCGGGGAGGACAATTCCTACAACCTGCCGGATACCGTCAACAAGCTGGACTGGGACCGCAAGAAGAAGAACTTGGCCGTCTTCTCCTATTACCGCGACCTGATAGCCATGCGCAAGGCGCATCCGGCCTTCCGCATGAAGACGGAGACCGAGGTGCGCGAGAACCTGAAGTTCTACGAACAGATCGGTCTGAAGATAGAGTCCCCGGCCATCGCTTACCAGCTTTACGGCGGGAAGGTGGGGGACCCCTGGGGGCGCATAGTGGTGCTGGTCAACCCGGAGAAGAAGGCGCGCGGCTTCGCGCTCCCCGGCGGCAAGTGGCTCAGGGCTTTCGGCCCGGGCGGGCTGGTGAAGGACCCCGGCGCTCCGGTCTCGGGGAACGTCATGGTGGAGCCGCTCTCGCTGGCCGTGCTGCGGCAGAAATAGGCCAAAGGACCCGGCCCCTGGCTGGGTCCAAAGACGCTTACGCCGTCAGCCTGCGAAGCGTATAATACTTTAAACGCCTTGAATTCGGGAGGATAGAGGATGAAGCGACTTATAATAGCGGTTTCGGTTCTTTTCCCGGCGGTCTCCGCCTATGCCGTTGATTTCCGGCTCGACCAGTTGAAGCTGCCGGACCTGGCGTCCGCGGCCGAGCCCCAGCCCGTCCCGGCCCCGGCTGTCCAGAAGGACGAAGTCCCTCAGGAGCTGGTCTACAGGTTCCAGCAGTTCAAGAACGACCTCTCCCGCATAGAGAACGATACCACCTGGCTGCGCAGCGACATCAACCGCCTGGAGTCGGACGCGCGCCGCATAGAGCAGGGCTCCTCGAACGCCTTCTTTTCGAGCGACCTGCGCCGGATGAAGTCCGACATGGACCGCCGCGTCAGCGACCTGCAGCGTCTCGCGTTCGAGATCAAGGACCTGCAGAACAAGGCCGTCAAGGACGACAAGCTCAACCAGCTGGCCCGCGACATAGAGTGGGACGCCCGCGACCTGGACAACCGCTTCCAGTTCGACGTGCTGAACGCCGCCCAGAGCCTGGAGGCCACCGTGCGCCGCATCGACCCCAAACTGATCGGCTACGACGCGCAGTGGAACGCTTCCGACCTCAGCCGCGCCTGCCGCGATATCCAGTGGAAGACCCGCGACATGCGCTGGGACGCGCAGGAGCTGGTGCGCAGGACGCAGCCCTGACGCCGGAGGCCCGGTACCGACGCCCCGGGGCCCCAAGGCCCGGGGCGTTTTTTATGAAGGGACAGGGAGAACTTATGGAGCAGCAGATAGCGACTCTGAACCGCACGAGGCTGGATAACGCCGCCAAGGCCCTCCGCGCCAACGGTTTCTCGGCCGAGGTATACGCTTCCGGCCGGGAAGCCGCGGACGCCGCCCTGAAGCTGGCGGGCAGCGGCAGGAAGGTAGGGCTGGGAGGCTCGCTGACCGTCCAGGCCCTGGGCCTGCCCGCGGCGCTAGAAAAGGCCGGAAATACCATAGTCACTCACAAACCCGGGATGGATGCCGAGCAGCGGCGCGCCGTCTGGCTGGAGGCGCTGGGTTCCGATATCTACCTCGCTTCGCCCCAGGCCGTGACCATGGACGGCAAGCTCGTTTTCGTGGACGCCAACGGCAACCGCGGCGCCGCGGTCACCTGGGGGCCCAGGCGCCTGGTGCTCATCGCCGGGGTCAACAAGCTTTCGAAGGACCAGGAGGAGGGGCTCCGGCGCTCCCGCGATACCGCCGCCATAGCCAATAACGTCAGGCTCTCCAAGGACAATCCCTGCGTACAGACCGGGCGCTGCGCTGACTGCGCCTCTCCCTCCCGCATCTGCAACGCCGCTACCATACTCTGGAAGAAGCCCTGGCCGGCGGACATCACCGTGCTGCTGGTGAACGAAGAACTGGGGTTCTAAACCGCCTGTCCCGACGGCGTGGCCGGGTATATCTGTAACTTCCGTCAAACGTATCTCCCGTCACCTTACCCCTTCCGGCTATATTATCTATAATATAGGGTGGAATGAAAAAGGCCGTTTTGGCAGGGACTTGCTTTGCCTTCTTTTCTGGTGCCGCAATGGGAGCCGTGCCGGCGGGGGTGGGCTTCACCTCGGCTTCTACCGATTCCGTATCCCTGGCCTGGACCCTGGACACCCCCGGCACCGAGACCCCTTGGGCGGCCTTTTCCGAAGATCCGGCCTTTTCGGTCACTTTAGCGAGCGCCGCGCTCACGCTGGGGCAGCAGACCACGGCTTATTTCGGGCTTTCTTCGAATATGCGGTACTACTTCAAGGTCAAGGTCTCCACGGACCCGGATCCGGGCGCTTACAGCGCCGCCGTCTCCACCGCCACGCCGCCCGCCGAGCCGGTGTCCTTCTCGGTCACGGACCTCGGCATCAGCAGCGTGACGGCGGGCTGGGGCCAGGGGAACAACGCCGCGGGCACGGAGTATTGGGCCGAGCTGGCCCGGGACGATTCCTTCGCGCTTTACTCCCTGTCCAGCGGCACGGCGGTTTCCGCGCTCTACTCCGGGCTCGTCCCGAACTCCACATATTTCCTGCACGTACGGGCCGTCGGCATAGGCGGACAGGACAGCGCTTTCGTGGCGTTGTCCACCATCACCCTGCCTGAGCCTCCCGGCTCCGGGGCCTACGCGCTGGTCTCGTCCACCACCCTTTCGCTGATCTGGGACGATAACGGCAACCCGTACGGCACGCGCTACGCGATAACGGAATCCACCGACGGTTTCACCACCGAGAACTACTCCTCGGTCACCGCGGGAAGCTGGTTCGAAGCCTCCGGGCTGAGTCCCAACACCACCTATTACTACCGCGCGGCCGCCTACGGCTGGGGCGGTTCCTATTCCGGAGTTACTTCGTTCGCTTCCACGATGACCTACGCCGCGCCGCCGGCGCCCAACCCTCCCGGCCTCGGCGTTCCCGACGCTACCTCGGTGCAGACGCAGTGGTCCGCCAACGGTAATCCCAACTTTACGCAGTACTACGTGCAGGTCAGC
>JAKAMO010000219.1 GCA_021812825.1 bacterium
GCGCGTGCTTGTCGTCGATGACGAGGGTCTTCACGTTGAGCTTGCCCAGCTCGGCCGCCGCGGCCAGCCCGGACGGCCCGCCGCCTGCCACCAGCGCGTCCACGTCCAGCTCCTCGGCGCCGGCGAAGCCGCGCACCGGGGCCGCCGGCGGCAGGCGGGGGGCGCCTTCCAGCGTCCCCACTTTCATGCCCTCGCGCACCGGCGTCACGCAGGACTTCACCGACAGCCCGTCGGCCATCACCGAGCACTGCGCGCACTGCCCGTTGGCGCAGAAGATGCCCTGCGGGGCGCCGTCCTTCTTGTGGCGGCTGAAGACCTTGATGCCGTTGGCGTAGAGCGCGCTGGAGATCATCTCTCCCTCGAACGCCTCGCAGGAACGGCCGTCGAAAGTGAATTTTACCGTCCGCCTTTCTTCCGGCTGGAGAACGGGGTGCTCGGTGATCCTGTCCATCGCTGTCCTCTCCTGGCGCGGGCGCGGCGGCCCGGCAGTTCCATTATAATAAATAACCCCCGGGCCGGGCCGCCGCCCTTCCCCGTTTTGGTATAATAATCTGACACAATGGAGGGTAAAATGAAAAAGATCGCTTTAGCGGGCGCGCTCTGCCTCGCGGCCGGCGGCCTGCGCGCCGCCGACTTCAGCCTGGACTCGGCGAAGCTCGCCGACATCCCCGCCGTCTCCGTCCCGGGGTCGGCCCCGCAGCTCCCCGCGCCCAAGCCGGTCCGGAACGGCCATTACGTGCAGGTCTCCGGCTACGTGAACCTCAACGGCAACGGCTGGATGCCCGCCGGCGACAACGGCGGCTTCACCTCGGTCACGCTGAACGGCTGGGCGACCTTCCGGGACGCCACCGGCAAGGTGACCAGCAACAACACCTATATCAGCACGTCGGTCTCGCTCTGGGTCAGGCCCAACCAGTACGTCTTCCAGACCGTCTGGCCGAACGTCTACGCCACGTTCTACCGCGACGGCAAGATGGTGGGCTCGACCAGCATGAGCGGCAGCGTCTCCGTGAACGGCTGGCCCAGCTCCAGCTTCTTCAGCCTCAGCGGCTCGGGCTACCTGAACGGGTCCGTCTACGTGGAGGACGAGCGGAAATAGCGCCGCCCCGGCCTGCCGGGAAGCGGGAAAGGGCGGCTTTTACCGGCCGCCCTTTTTTATTATCATTTCCCTATGAAGATACTTGAAGGCAAGACCCTTTCGGCCGAGATACTGGGCGCCCTTCCGGCGAGGATAGAGGGCGTCCGCGCCAGGCTGGGCAGGCCCCCGTCGCTGGCCATCATCAACTATTTCGCGGACTCGCCCTCCGCGGTCTACGTAAAGCGCAAGATCTCCGCCTGCGAGAAGCTCGGCATCGCGGTCAAGCTCTTCTCCCCGAAGGCCGAGGAGGGCTACCCGGCCTTCAAGGCCCTGCTGGCCAGGCTGGGGGCCGACCCCGCCTACGACGCCATCATGATCGAGCGCCCGCTGCCCGACGGCTTCGAAACGCTGGAGACCTGGGACGCGGTGCCGGCGGCCAAGGACGTGGACGGCCTCTCCACTATGAACATGGGCCGCCTGTTCATCTCCAAGAAGTTCTCCGAGATAGAGACCGGCGGGTATTTCGTGCCCTGCACGGCGCTGGCGGTAGTGAAGCTGATGCGCTTCCACGGCATAGACCCGAAGGGGATGAACATAGCCGTGGCCGGGCGCTCCGCCGTGGTAGGCCGGCCGCTCGCGCAGATGCTCACCGCGCTGGACGCCACCGTCACGGTCTGCCACACGCGCACCAAGGACGTCGCCTCGATCTTCAAGGCCGCGGACCTCGTAGTCACCGCCGCGGGCAGGGCGAAATGGCTCAAGAAGGACCTGCTGCCGCCGGGCGCGATGGTCATAGACGTGGGCACGAATTTCGACGAGAACGGCCGGATGTGCGGCGACGCGGACTTCGAGGACCTCAAGGGCTCCGCGCAGGCGGCCTCGCCGGTGCCCGGCGGGGTGGGCCCGGTCACGCTGGCCTGCCTTATAGAGGCCTCGGTGCGGGCCGCCGAGCTGGCCCCCAAGACCGAGAAAGGCGGTATAATCCTTACATGAGAACCATACTGAAGCTGGCCCTGGCGCTGCTGCTGCCCGCCGCCCTGGCCCTGCCGGCGAGGGCGCAGGAGGAGGGCGCGGACGGCCCCGGCGGCGCGCCCGCGGAGCAGGCCGCCGCCCAGGACCAAAGCGGGGGAAAGGCGCCGGGCGCCGACGCCAACAAGACCGCCGCCCCCAAGAACGCGGACGCCGCGAAGAAGGCCGGGGCCAGGAAGAAGTCTTCCAAAAAGAAGCCGGCCAAAAAGAAAAAGAAGGCCGAGGAGCCTGGCTCCGAGTACAAGTTCTCCTCCGGCGGCGCGCAGGGCACGTACAAGCTGGACAAGGACGCCAACCCGATAAGGGAGGAAAGCGCTCCCAAGAAAAAAGCCGCCGCGAAGAAAAAGGCCGCCAAGAAAAAGGCGAAGAAGAAGGCGGTCAAGCCCGAGGAGAGCGGCTCGGACTACAAGTTCTCCTCGGGAGACAGCGGCTCCGTCTATAAGCTGGACAGGAAGGCCAACCCCATAATCGACAAGTCCAAGGGCAAGAAGGGCTCCGGCAAGAGCTCCGGGAAAGGCGGGCAGACCGTGCTGCCCAAGCTGCAGCCCGCCAAGTCCATAGGCGAAGAGGATAAACCGGCGGAAGGCATGCCCGGCGGGCTGCCTCCAGGCCTTCAGGGGATGATGGGCGGCGGGGGAGGTCAATAATGTCGGACCTGCTGGTAAAGCTTTACGAGCTGCCGCCCTCCCGGGCGGCACTTGAGCGGCTGGAAAAGGAAGGGATCTCCGTGCGCCGGGCCATAGGGCCGGAGAAGCACGCGGTGGTAGAGTGGGCGGAGAAGGAATTCTCGCGCTCCTGGGCCTCCGAATGCGACGTGGCCATGTCCTCGCGGCCGCCCACCTGCTTCATCGCCGAGAAGGACGGGAAGATCCTCGGCTTCGCCTGCTACGACGCCACGCTGAAGGGCTTCTTCGGCCCCATAGGCGTGGACCGCTCCCTAAAGATCAAGGGGCTCGGCACGGCGCTGCTGCTGCGCACGCTGGAAGCCATGCGCGACGCCGGCTACGGCTACGCCGCCGTGGGCTGGGCAGGCCCGGTGGATTTCTTCAGGAAGACCGTGGGAGCCACCGTCATAGAGGGCTCGGAGCCAGGCGTCTACAAGGGCCTGGTGAAAGCGGCTCCGCGTTCCAAATGAGGGCCGCGAAGGACTGGCACAAGGGCTTCTTCAGGAACTCCTTCTACAACCCCGCCTCCGAAGCGGCCGTTGAAAAAGCGCCCGCCGAGGCCGCTTTCGTCCTGAGGAAACTGAAGCTGAAAAAGGGCGCGGCCCTGCTGGACCTCTGCTGCGGTCCGGGCCGGCACGCCGTGGAGTTCGCTCGCAAAGGCCTGGCCGTCACCGGCTACGACTACTCCGCCGAATACCTGAAAGAGGCGGCCTCGCGCGCCAGGAGAAAAAGAACGGTCCTGCGCCTGGTCCGCGGGGACATGCGGAAGCTGAAGTTCAGCTCAGAGTTCGACGCGGCCGTGAACCTGTTCACCAGCTTCGGCTATTTCCTGAAGTTCTCCGACGATATGCGGACGCTGAAAGGCGTGGCCAGGGCCCTGCGGCCGGGAGGACTGTTCCTTATCGACATCATCAACGGCGCCTGC
>JAKAMO010000220.1 GCA_021812825.1 bacterium
AGCAAGCGCATATACGTGGGCGGACTGCCCTTCAAGACCACCGAGGAGGAGCTGAACGCCCTGTTCACCACCCACGGCGCGGTCACCAGCGCCAAGCTGATCACCGACAAGTACAGCGGCCAGTCCAGGGGCTTCGGCTTCGTGGAGATGGCGAACGACGAGGAGGCCACCGCGGCCATCTCCAAGCTCGACGGCACCGACTTCGACGGCCGCAAGCTGACCGTCAACGAGGCTCGCCCGATGGAGCCCAGGGCCGGCGGCTTCAACGGCGGCCGCAGCGACCGCGGCAGCCGCGGCGGCGGGCGCGGCGGCTACGACAAGCGCTGGTAATAAAACCCTTTAACGGTTTTGGACCGCCGTCCTCGCGGACGGCGGTTTTTTTTCGCCCGGGGAAAGCGGCGGGAGGTCAGGAACCGTGCGCCGGCGCGGCGGGCTTGCCGTCGTGCAGCGCCTTGCGGACCGCCGCGAGGACCTTGCTGGTCGAGAGCAGCTTCGACATCGAGCCGCGGCAGTTCGGCAGCCGCGCGAAACCGCGCACCAGCATGGGGTCCGCGCCGTGGGCCGACAGTATCAGGAACGGGATACCGGAGGTCTTGCGCATGTTCCTTATCGCCACGGCCACGTCGTGCCCGTTCATGTCGCCGAGGTTGTAGTCCAGCAGCACCAGGTCGGGCAGGAAGGACAGGGCCGCCTTAATGCCTTCGGCGCCGGTGGCGGCGGTCAGGGTTTCATAGCCTTCCCTTTTCAGGCAGTCGGCCAGCACCCAGGCCAGCTCCAGGTTGTCGTCCACGATAAGGATCTTCATCTTAAGGCAGGACTATTTTACCAAATGAGCACACGGCACCCGGGCCGGGAGTACCAGAATATCCGTGCGCTGCCGCTCAAAATATGTCATACTATAGGGGTAGTCAAACCTTACCTCACTTTTTTCAGCTTATTCTGCCTGGTGTTTTCCGGAAGAGTTCGCCCGAAGAGATCGAGCGAAGGGAACATAGTTGCACAGGAGAATAACACAATGAGCAAGCGCATATACGTGGGCGGACTGCCCTTCAAGACCACCGAGGAGGAGCTGAACGCCCTGTTCACCACTCACGGCGCGGTCACCAGCGCCAAGCTGATCACCGACAAGTACAGCGGCCAGTCCAGGGGCTTCGGCTTCGTGGAGATGGCGAACGACGAGGAGGCCACCGCGGCCATCTCGAAGCTGGACGGCACCGAGTTCGACGGCCGCAGGCTGACCGTCAACGAGGCTCGCCCGATGGAAGCCCGCACCGGCGGCGGCAACCGCGGCGACCGCGGCGGCCGCGGCGGTTACGACAAGCGCTGGTAATAAAACCCTCTAACGGTTTTGAACCGCCGTCCGCGAGGGCGGCGGTTTTTTATCGCCCGGGACCGGGCCGCCGGGCTTGCTGGCGGGGAATATTTTACTTGCTTTGCCGGTCAAAATGGGGGATGATATACTTGAAGGCGGATAACATGCTGGACGTAAAACCCGCGGTCCTGAGGAAAATTATCAAGGTGCTTTCCGGCAACGTGCCGGAGTACGAAGTGCTGGCCTACGGGCCGCGAGCCACCGGCCGCGCCAGCCCGCGCTCCTACCTGGACCTGGCCGTCATGAGCGACTCGCCTCTCGGCGAAGCGCGCCTCGAGAAGCTCTCGGCGGATTTCCTGGCCGCCGGCCTGCCCTTCAGGGTGGAGACCGTGGACTGGGCCGCCACCGGCGCCGCCTACCGCAAAGAGATAAAACGCACCGCCGTCACCCTCCGCCGCTCCAGCGGAAAATAGCCCCCTCAAAGACGCAACGGAGCCGCCGGTTTTCCCCGGCGGCTTTTCCGCGGACAGCGGCCGCGGCCCTTATTCTTTGGCGACTATGTCGACCGAGATCTCCACCGCCGGGACGGCCCCCCTGTTCTCGAGCCAATGCACGGTGTTCCTGTCCTCGGGCCAGCCCACCCCTGGCCCGTAGTCCGTGGCGACCCCGTTCCGGTGGTCCGTGATAGTTCCCTGCAGCACGTACACGCTGCCCGGCCTGCCCTTATGGTCGTGCGCCGGGCCGAAGACTCCCCCGGGCTCGATGGTCACCAGGCGCGTCCGCAGCTGGCGCCCGGCCAGGCCCTCTATCTCGGGGCCCAGGTCCAGCGCGGCCAGCAGTTTCACGGTGACGCCTTTCGTCTCCGGTCCTGCGGGTCCATTGCTCATAGCGTTCTCCTTCCTGTACCGACGGCCCGCTCAGCGCATCTCTCCGTCCGCTATCTCGGGATCGGTTATGGCCTTGAATAAGTCCCTCGCCCGGGCGTCGGCCGGCGCTACCGTCTTCTTCCGGGTATTCACGCTGAAGACGAACTTCAGCTCCCCGTCGCCCACCGGCACGGCCGCGGCCGCTGAGAACAGGCCGGGCCCCTTCTTCCTGACCTCCCAGCTCAGGGCGCCGGCGCTGCCGCCGGCCCCGGCTATCGCCACCCGCATTTCTTCCTCCAGGCTCGCGCCGCCCGGCGCGGGCCGGAAATTGCGCACCAGGTCCACTATCCCCGACGCGGCGCCGGCGCCCTTCTTTTTCCCCGCTTTAGCCCCGGCATCCGCGGGCTTGCGGCCCGGCTTCGCCGCCGCGCAGCGCACGTAGGCGAAGGCGTCGAGGTCCATGGGGACCACGTAGCCGTTCAGGAAATTCACGCCCAGGGCCCTCTCCCCCTTCTTTTCAGAAGTCCAGTAGACGGCGCTGCACGCCGCGGAGGTGCTCTCCATGCACTCGGCCTCCCAGATCTTCAACAGCTCCTTGTGGTTCGGCAGCCGCCCTTTGCCGGCGCATTCCTCGGCGGCGCCGTACCAGTCCAGCTCCCGTTCGCGGTCCAGGCTGTCCGGGTCGAAATCCGCGGCCAGCTCGGCCTTCTTTTTGCGCTTGTCGTTCCCGGCGAGCTTGTCGTAATTGTTGGCCTTGAGGACCTTATCCCACTCCGCGTCGCCGGTGGAGTCGTTCCCCGCCGGCTCCTCCTTCATGGACACCACGCGGAACTCCGCGTCGCCGGCGTCCGCCTGCGCGCCGCAGGGCCGGCAGGCGCCCAGAACGGCGCCCAGGAATATCCCCGCACAGACCACGCTGTCAGAGTATTTTCCAGGCATTTTTCCCCCAGATGCGATCAGCCTATATTCTACCAAACGATGCCGCCGGACCCGCAGGGGCCGTAGGCGCGGCGCGCTTGCCTAACCGCCGCCCCTCAGGCGGCGCTTGCGCTCCTCGGCCTCGCGCTGCAGCCTGCCGAAAGCCCTGAGCTTCCGCTTTGCCAGCAGCCGCTTCTTCGGGTCCGACAGCCGCTTCCGCCGCTCGGTCTCGCGGCGCAGCTTCCCGTAGCTCTTCAGCCTCTCCGGGGCCAGCGTCCCGGCTTCCAGGGCCGCGGCCACCGCGCAGCCCGGCTCGCCGGAATGAGAGCAGTCCTTGAAGCGGCAGCCTGCCGCCAGCTCCGCTATGTCGCCGAAGGAGGCGTCCAGGCCGCCGCCGGAATACTCCACTCCGAACTCCCTGACTCCGGGCGTGTCTATCAACTGGCCGCCGCAGGGCAGGAAGTAGAGCTGGCGCGCGGTGGTGGTATGCCTGCCGCGCGAGTCGGTCTCCCTGACCGCCCCGGTCTCGGCGGCCTCGCGCCCGGCCAGCCGGTTGAGCAGCGTGCTCTTGCCCGCCCCCGAGGTACCCAC
>JAKAMO010000221.1 GCA_021812825.1 bacterium
GCCAGGTAGCCGCCTATGTTTATGGCGGCGGTGTAATAGGCTGCGTAGACGCCGGTCTCCGCCGGGGTCAACGCGGCGTTCACTACCAGCCCCTGCACGTTGAGCAGCAGCACCCCGCCGAGACTCGCCCCGAAATTGTAAAAGCCGTATTCCGACATGCTCGAGAAAGCCTCGCCGCTGAAGCCGGCCGGCTTTACTTCCTTCAGCGTGCGGTACAGCCAGAAAAAGGCCGTGCCTCCGAAAGCTGCGATGTAGGCCCAGGCCATCACCTCGTAGACGCGGCCCAGGTAGAGCAGGCCCAGGCCGAAGACCCCGGCGAGCGTCAGGCTGAAGGCGATCTCGCCCATGCCCCTGCGTGAGAAGCGCGACAGCGCCTGCTGCATGCCCGAGGTCAGCAGAAAAGCGGCCGTGGCCGCGGCGTAGCCTAGGGAGAAATACAGCATGCCGCGGTCTATATGGAAGATGTCGGCGAGCGCGCCGCGGAAGAGCAGCGCCAGCCCGGCCACGAGGACGGTCAGCGAGGCCGCGGCCGCCAGCGCCGAGCCGAAGACGCGGGCCCTTGTTTCGGGCTTCACGCCGTAGCGCACTACGGAATACTGCAGTCCGGCCAGCATGAACGGGGCTATCGCGGCGCCGGCGGAGGCCATCACGTTGATACGGCCGTATTCCTCGGGCCCCAGGAGGCGGCCGGCGGCGATGGCGACCACGCCCGAGATCACTTTGGCCGCCGCGAAACTGAAGCCTATGACCCCGAGGTGCTTTATGAATTCCTGCGCGCCGCTGCCGGGGTGTTCCCCGACCAGCTTCTTGTAGAGGGTATCGCGCAGGCTGGCGGTTTCGGACATGATAAAGGCCGGAGCGCCCGCCCCGGCCCTGAAATTATACCAATATGCGGCTTACCACTTTACCTTGAGAGTGTTCTTGCGCGCGTTGTAGTCGAAGCTGAAATCTCCGAGCTTCTGGGGCAGGGTCTCGGCGCGGGAATCCTTCATCTTCTCGAGGAAGGCGGGCGAGCAGACCTCGTCCGTCGACTGCAGGCCTTCGGTAAGCCAGGGGTGTGTGCGGGCAATGAGCTGTTTCGGGTAGGTCCCCAGCGCCAGCGTCTCGTTTATGGAGAAGGAACCGCTCTTTTCCGGGAAATTGATGTTGGAGCCCTTGTAGCCGAGGTAATGGCCGCCGGAGCAGAGCACGGTGGCCCAGGACAGCGCCGGCGCCGGCAGGCCGCGCGTCAGGCGTACGAAGAGATAGGACTTGTCCTCTGGCTCCGGGTCACCGAACGCGGCTTTGGGAAAGCCGATGGTCAGCTCGCCCTTATCCTTGTCCATTTTGAGCTTCACTGAAGAGACCAGCTGTATATAGGAGGCCTTGTCCGCAGCCGGGGCCGGAAGCGGTACTTCTACGGCGGATGGCGCTATAAGCAAACCGGCCGCCCCAATAGAGGCCAGGGGGAATTCGGAAGGGGAAGCGAAGGACGGCGCGGCGGCCAGCAACAGGGGCAGGAGAAATTTGAACATGTATATATTGTAGCGGCGCGGCGCTCCGGCCGGAAGGGCCCAAGTTCCTTATATTTTCCGGGACTTTAGGGCAGCCGGCCGGCGGTCAGAAAAGCCGGGCAACGCCCAGGCTGAAGGCGGGGGAGGGGTGTATGCCGTTCTGGGCATGGTGGTCGTCATAGGTCCTGCCGGTATAGTACTTCCCGGGCAGCTCCCAGCCGGTCCACAGGGAGAAGGTGTAGTCCGGCGAGGCCTTGTAATAGGTCCAGAGCCCGGCGCTGGACTGCTCTATGAAGACCGAATACTCCTTGTCCGGCCTGCCGGCTATGTCGAACTGCAGTGCTCCGAGGGCGTACTCGGCCTTGAAAGAAAGCGCGTCGGATACCTTCCTGCGCACGGATAACCGGCAGTACTTGGGCGGGAACCAGGCGGCCGAGAGCTCATAATCCGCCGACGGTCTCCAGGAGACCAGGAAGGGCAGGTGGAAAGAAAGCTTCTCCGAATCGTAGGCGTACAGCAAATACGGGAACGGTATATGCCTGGCGAAGCTGCGACGCGAGGAATAGGCCAGGCCGAAGGAGAAAGAGTGCGGCCCCTTCCGGCTGATAACCTTCGAGGCGTTCAGCGAGACGTCCGTCTCGTGGATGGAATAGAAAGGCCTGTCCGAGGCGGACTTCAGCCCGGCCATGAACATGTATTTCCCGCGCCTGGCGCTGAACCCGGCGCCGGCGGCGTAAAGATGCCCCGGCAGCCAGCCGTCCCGCCTGATGCGGTGGGCGGCGAAAGAGGCGTCGATGGAGGTCCCCTTGCCGAGCGGGACCCCTGCGGAAAGCCCGGCCGAGCGGTGGTCGAGGCCTTCCGCTTCGGAATAGCCGGTCACCGCCGACAGCCTGAAGCGCCCCTGCCCGGCGCCTTTTTCGCTGCCGTCGGCCAGTCCCAAGCCCTGCGCGGCGGCGGCCGCCGGGAGGGCGAGGAGGAGGGCGAATGTCGCCAGTCTGTTCATATCAGTTTGAAATCTCCCAGCTCCACCGGCTCGCGGGCGAGCGCGTCCTTGCCTATCAGCCAGAAACTCCGGAATATCACGCCGGTGCCGACGAGGAAGATGAAGCGGGAGACCCCGGCCGGGTGGGCTATCAAATGCAGTTCGGTCAGCAGGTAGGTCCAGTCGTGCTCGCCCCCTCCTACCAGCGGCAGGGCCTGCTTTATGGCGTCCCCGGCGTAGATGCTGACGTTCAGCAGGCTCTCGCCCAGCCAGAAGAGGCAGAGCTGCCAGCCCAGGTTGGCGCCGCGGCGCTTCAGCTGGAACAGGCAGACCGCCGGTATCAGCAGCTGGAAGATGGTGCCGCCGGCCATCATCACGAAGCGGCCGAAGAAGCCGAGGAAGATGTGCCCCGCCTCGTGGAAGGCCAGGTTGAAGTAGTCCAGGAAGGAAAAGTAATTCTCTTTCGCCAGCCAGCGCGTATAGAAGAGGAAGAGGCCGGCTATCAGCGCGGCGCGGCCCCAGAGGCGGGCCGCCGGAGGGGCCTCCCCGGCAAGCGGTACGCCGGCGGCCGCGGCCGTCAGGATCTTCCTGGCCTTGGCCTCGGCCCGGACCTCTCCGGGGATATGCAGGTTCTTGAAGCAGGCGCCGCAGAACTCGCTGTCCAGCGGGTTGGCCGCCCCGCAATAGGGGCATTTGGTCAGCTCTTCGGCGGAATCCATCCAGGTCAAAGATTATATAAAAAGCCGCGGCGCGGCTTCGAAGCGGCGGCCCGGATCTGCGGTCCGGGTGTCAGATGTTTACGGCCAGGCAAAGGCCAAGAAGGATCATGCCCGCGCAGGACCAGATGCTTACCCCGTGAGCGGATACGGAAAAGTAAAGCGCAGCGGCCAGCAGCGCGATGATCACCCAGAGCATGCAGGATATTATCCTGTCGAAAAGTATCAGTTTCCGCAGGTAGGGGGGGAATTGCGCGTTCGCGCGCCTGTTCCAGACGGCCATATCCGGAGTGTAGGATATCCTGATTTTTGCAGGCAGGGCCTTTCGGGCAGCCACGGCATAGGTCCAAAGGCCCGGCGCTTCGGCGGGCGCGCGTCGCTTTATAAACGCGTTTAAAAGTAGCATAATATGGCATATGCTGAAAAAACTCGTTGAAACCATCATCGGCTCCAAGAGCGAGCGGTCCATGAAGAC
>JAKAMO010000061.1 GCA_021812825.1 bacterium
TCCGCGGCGGAGGCCAGCGCCTTGGCCGCCGAGGCGGCCGCGGTGGACTCCACCGCGTTGGCCTGGCTGGAAAGAGAGAGCAGCTCGGCGCCGGCGGGGTCGTAGACCTTGAGGACGGCGTCGGCGCGGGAGGGATAGAAGCCGGTACCCAGCCCGGAGGCCGACTGCGAGACGGAGCTGACGGCCACCAGGACCAGGTCCGCGCCGTCTGCGGCGGCGGCCTCCACCAGGCCGGTATCGGGGCCGGCGAGCAGCGGCTCGTCGGCTTTCAGCTCCCTGAGCCTGAACTGGGAGCGTTTGGAGAACGCCTCGCTGAAAGCGGAATAGAAGGGCCTGCCGCCTGGGCCGCGCTGGGCGAAGACCGCCTCGGCCGAGGCCGCGCCCGGGCCTGCCAGCTTCATGCCGCGCAGCGCCGAGACCAGCTTGTCCAGCCGTATCCAGACGCGGGCTGCGACCCGGACGGAATCCCCGTCGCGCAGCTCGGAGAGCACCCTGGCCTTGGCCACGTAGAGCTGCGGCGTCTTCAGCAGGCCTATCTCCAGCAGCTCGCGGCTGCCGGCCCGCGCCGACTCCTCCATGAAAAGGCCGGCGGCCCTCAGCACGGCGTTACGCTGGGCGTCCAGCGAGGCGCGCTCGCGGGCCGCGCCGGGACCGTCCAGCGGCGCGGAGCCCTCTGCGGAGATAGGCTCGGGGGAGCCTCCCAAAGCGGCCGGGGCCGGCGCGTGGGCGCAGGCGGCGGACAGTATGAGAGCTGGCAACAGCAGCGAGTATTTTTTCATGCTTCCCCCAGTGTCAGGACGGGTCAGGCCTCTTTCCTGCTTTTGGCTACCGGCAGCGCGAAGCAGAACCGGCAGCCGGAAGAGGGCTTGGACTCCAGCCAGATCTTGCCGCCGTGCTTCTCGACCACCGATTTGGAGATGGCGAGGCCGAGGCCCGTGCCGGACACCTGGCTCGCGCCGGCCTTGCCGCGGTAGAACTTGTCGAAGACCAGCTTCTGCTCCTCGGGCGGGATGCCGGGGCCGGTGTCCTCCACGCAGATCACGACGGCCTCGCCCTTGTCCACGCTGCTGACGCTGACCGCGGCCCCCTTGCCCGAATACTTGATGGCGTTTATGATCAGATTGTCCACCACCTGGGTGATCCACCGCGTGTCCGCCTGCACCGGCGGCAGCGGCTTGGGCGCGCCGTAGCGCAGCTCCACCCCGTGCTCCCTGGCCTTCAGCATCATCATCGAGACGGAGTTCCTGACCACCTCGGACATGTCCACGTTCTGCATCTCCATCTCCACCTTGCCGTTGAGCCTGGAAAGGTCCAGCAGGTTGGAGATCAGGCTGCTGAGGCGGTTCACGGACTGGTCCGCGATGCCGAGGAAATGGGACTGTTGCTCGTTCAGCGGCCCCACCTCTCCGCTGAGAATAACGGAGATGAAGCCCTTTATCGTGGTCAGCGGGGTCTTCAGCTCGTGGCTGACGGTGGCCAGGAACTCGTCCTTGATCTTGTTGAGCTGGGCCAGCTCATTGGCGGTCTTCGAGAGGTTCTCATAGAGCGTGAACATCTCGATGATGATGGCCAGCTCGTCGGCGATTATAGACAGGAACTCGAGCTGGTCGGGCGTGAAGAAATCCTTGCGCTTGCTGCCGACCCGCATCACGCCGATGATCCTTTCGCGCAGGGAGATCGGCACTATCATCAGGGAGTGTATCTCCCAGAGCTTGGCGTACTGGGTTATCACGTCGGGATCGTCCTGGGCGTCCGGGGAAATGAAAGGCTTCCGCGACAGGAAGGTCCTCACCGAGGCGCTGCCGTGGTTGGAGAGCGGGATGCTGTAGAACATCCGCTCCGCGTCAGAAATGCCGTAGGCGCCGGGGCTTACGGTTAGCTCCCCTTTGGCCTCGTCGAAGAGCAGGCAGGCGACCACGTCGGCCTCCACCATCTTGGCGACGATGTTCAGGATGGCCGCGCAGCCGCCCTGCGCGTCCCCGCCGCCGGGGCCCGCCACGCGGGTGACGACTTCGTAAAGCGCCTTGCGCTCCCTGGCGCGCTGGATCAGCCTCGAGCCCGCCACATCCAGTTCCTTCACGACCGCGTTCAGCTCCTCTTTCAGGTGGTCGGTCTCCTTCCGCAGCGAGAAGACCTTGTCGAACACCCTGGAGATGGAGCCCAGCTGAGAGGCGACGAAGCGCACGTAGGGCTGGGCGTCGTCGAAAGGATCGGGACGCGGCGCGCCGAAGAGCAGTATACGCTCCGCCGAGCCGGAGGCGGGGCTGAACGGGCAGGCCAGCGCCGCCCCGATGTCGAAGATGGAGAAGAGCTCCGCCACCTCGGCCGAGCCTGGCCCCCGCACGTCGTCAAGGCGCAGCAGCTCGCCTTCCGAGGAGCAGCGGTCCAGCGCCTCCCACTTGTAGGAGGGCAGCAGCTTGGGCTCCGCGTTGAAATGCTTCAGGTAATTGACCAGCTTCCACTGCCCGTTGCCTTTCTCGAACAGCAGTATCGAGGCGTCCGGAAAGGCCTTGTGCAGCTTGATCAGATAGAAATTGGTGATATCGCCGTAGTGCTCGGCTTGGTCCGGGGAGTAGGCCCTTTCGGCGGTCTCCTTGGCGAAAGAGGAGAAGTCGGCGAGCGCCTTCCGCGAGGAGCGCAGCGCGCCCTCCCTCGGCAGCACCTCGCGGAACTTCAGGTACCAGTAGGCCGCGAAAGAGCCCGCCGCTCCCAGCACCGCCGCGCCTATCAGTTCCCCGGTCATAGCGTCAGACAAGGTCCATCAGCATCTTCACGTAGCCGGCCTTGGATTTGATCCTGCCGCAAGGCAGCCAGGCGCCCTTTACCAGGAAGCTGTCCAGGATCTTGAAGGTGATATGCCTGAACTCGGCCTCCTGAGAACCAAGCGCGGAGCTGGGCTGAGGGCCCAGGATCATGGCCCCGTTCACACTCTTCTCGCTGGCGAAATTGGCTATCTTGAACGGAACGCCGTAGAGCTCGTCCGGGTTGTACTCCTCCATGAACACCTGGCTCCACTCCGTGTTGAGGCGCAGCTCCTTGGCCCTCTCATGCAGATTATAGAGCAGGAACTGCGCCTCCCGGGGCATCCCCTTGGGATAGAACAGGCCCCATTTGAACCAGGCCGAGTCCTGCCTGGAGGGCTGCCAGGCAGAAGCGTGGCGAGCATCCTCCTCGGTCACCTCTCCGGAGACGGCGGGTTCGGTCAGGCCGAGCAGCATGTCCAGCAGCTGGGCGTGGGAAAGGCTGTTCATCGGGTTCACGATGAACCTCTCGAGCTTCTTCATGTCGTCCAGCGTCTTCGCGGCGTCGTTGAACGGCATCATGGAGCCGGCGAAGGCGTCGGTGATCTCCTGGTCTGAAAGTTTCACGTCCAGCCCCTGCATCAGCTGCGCGATGACGCTCTTGTAGGCCTGCGCGGCCGGCGGCTTGAGGTCCACCATCCAGCCCTGCGTGAACTCGAAACCGACCGACTCCTCCAGCCCGGCGAGGGCCTTGGGCGGGAAGACCGAGGTAAGTACAAGCTGCTTGTTCTGGGCCAGGAAGTCCCCAAGCCACTTGGAAAGGTATTTCTTGTTGGTCTCGGAGACCATCAGCAGGTGGATGTCGTCGATGATCATCACCTTGATGCCGGCGATGAACTCCTCCAGGCGGCCGATGGAGCCTTCCTTGACCGCCATCTCTATGCCCTTGGAGAGCTTGATGCCGTCGGTGACGAAGATGTTGTTCTGGCCCATGGACGCGGCCAGCCCGTAGGAGATGGAGTTGACGAAATGAGTCTTGCCCGTGCCCGGGGGACCGGAGAGCAGCAGGGGGTTGTAGATGACGCCGGGATTCTCCACCACCGCCATGGCAGCCGCATGGGCGAAGCGGTTGTGAGAGCCGGCTATCAGGGTCTGGAAGCTGTAGGTGGGGATCAGCGGCAGCTCCATCGACCACTTCGCCCTGATGCGGGCGGAAACCGAGGGCGAGACGGCCTGTTCCTGGGGCGCCGCCTGCTGGGCGGTGACCGGAGCTTCCTGCGGCTTCTGCTTGGGCGAGGCCGAAGGCACGAACATGCCGCGGGGCCTGGTGACCGCGGGAGAATCCGGCTGCTGGGCCGAGGCCGCTGGCATGGCCGGCCCCGGGGCGGGAGCGGGGGCCGGCTTCGGAGGCTCGGCCTTGGGAACTGGAGCCGGGGCTGGCGCCGGTGCCGGCCTCGGAGGCTCGGCCTTGGGCGCGGGAGCCGGCGCCGGCTTAGGAGGCGCGGGAGCCGGCGCTTCCGCCTTCAGTTTCGGCTTCGGAGCTTCGAACGGGACCGCTTCCTCTGGGAACTCCTCTTCCTTGGCGGAGCTCAGCTCCGCCGCCACGGCCTTTAGCTTCTTCATCGTGTCCATCTCCAGCTTGGAGAGGTAGATGAGGAAGTTGAAATCCCCGGTGGTCTTCTCCGGGCGGGAACAGAGGCTGCCCAGCTTCTTCACGATGAGGAAAATGTCCTTCATGTCTCCTTTTATCAGGAGCTTATGACGACTTGGGTTCTTATCGGTAGGCGCCGGGGCCACGTCCCATTTTTTGAGCATAATCAGCGGACTATCAGGTCCGTGACCAGGTCCAGCGCGGCGGAATGGCTGAAACTGGAAGAATCATAGAACCGGAAGAAAGCCCCCGCGCCGTTGAACACGTTCTCCAGCTCGTAGACCTTGTCCTGGGGGACGGAACCGACGCAGATCAGGCCGTGCGCCTTGCTCTCGGTTAGGGACTGCAGCACCTGGTTGGGGTTCACGTCCGGATCGCACTCGGCCACGGAGGCGCGCCTGACGAACATCGGCTTGGTGGCGGACTTGAGGCAGATGGAGTCCAGTTCGGCGAGGATGGTGGCGCAGAGGGCCTTGTCCTCCTGGGAGTACAGGAACATGAGCGAGCGCACCCTCTCCTCCGGGATGCCGTCCGGCGCCTTCTTGGCCGCCAGGCCGGTAAGGTCTCCGGCCTGCGCCCTCGACGTGCCGGAAGGGGGCGCCTGGAATATTACGGTCTTCTCCTCCTCCCCGGAGGAGCCTTGCTGAGGGGCTGCCACGAGCGTCTCGTCTCCGGACGCTCCGAAAACCGGGCCCGTCTCCGTGCCGGAGCCGCCCGGAATAGTCTCTCCGGCCGCGGCAGGCGCGGCGCCAAGCTCGAGGCCCTGACCGCCGGGAACGGTCTCGTCCGCGGCGGGAGGCTGGGACCCCAGCTCCAGCGAAGGCGAGAGTTCGAGACCCCCCGCCGCCGGCTCCGGCTGGGCGCCGAGTTCGCTGCGCGGAGAAAGCTCGAGGCCGCCGGCTTCCGGCTGGGCAGGCTGCTCCTGGCCGGCGGAAAGGTCCGTCGCGACGGGCGTTTCGGCCTGAGACTGCGAGAGTTCAAGGCCTTCCTGCTGGCCGGAAGGCAGCTCGAAATTCAGGGTCTCCTCGGCGGCCTGCGGCCGGTCCTCAGGCTGTCCGCCTTCGGAAGGCGAAACTATATCGGCCGGATGTTCGAACTCTATGCCGCCGCTTTCCGGCTGCGGCTGCTGCCCGGCAGAGGGCTCTATGGCGAAGGAATCGAACGGACTGGGAGCGGCCTCCGCCGCTGGCGCTTCCTCCGGCTGGACCTGCTCGGGGGCCGGCTCCTGCCGGCCGCCAAGTCCTGTTTCATCTTTCTTCTCGCGCTGGTCCATTATCTCCACCTCCGGCTGCGGCGCCGCCGCCTGGCCCAATCCCTGTATGGAAACTTCCCCGCTCTCCTCGATGGAGTGCACCGCCTCCGGCAGCACGCCGGCCTCCGGGACCCGCGGCTGCTCCGCGCCGGCCGGAGTCTCGTCGGAGGAAAGCTGCAGCAGCGCGTCTATGTCAGGCACGCCGAAATCCCTGGTGCTCTCGTAGGCCGGAAGGGCGGCAGGCTTCTCCTGCAGCTCCAGCCCCGCCTCCAGCGCCGGCGGCACGGAGGACTGCGGAGGCTCCTCGGCTATAGTCTCGCTTTGCGCCGGCTCCAGGGGCGGGAGTTCCGCCTCGGGCAGCTCTTCGCGGGAAGAAGGGAGTTCCGCCGGGACTTCTTCCGCCGTCAGCTCCTGCGGGACCTGGTCCGCCGGCGGCGCCGCGGCCTCGGGGACCTGGTCGCCTACCGAAATCGCGGAGAACGGCTCCAATATCACGGTCTTGTCGCCGGCGTCGGGCGCCGGCGGCGCTTCGGCCGGCTGCTCCTGAACAGGCTCCGGCTGAAGCTCCGGCATGACGGCCTCCGGCGAGGACTGTGGCGGCTCGACCGGCTGCTCCGTCTCCGGCTCCGGAGCCCCTTCCGGCAGTCCCTGGAAAACCTGCATGACGACGGTCTTATCCCCCTCGTCCTGCCGGGGCGGCACAGCGTCCGACTCCCTGGCAGGCTCCGGGCCGGGCTGGTCCGGCTGCGCGGCGGGGACCGGCGAAGGAGCCGGCTTCTGCGGCTCATCCGGCTGCAGCTCCGGCATCTTTATACCGTCGAGAATGGACGGCATCTTGTTCAGCAGGCCGTTGAGGTCAGACAATATCTCGTCTATAGACTCTCTTTTCTTGTCCGGTTTCTCGTCCATAAAAAACAGGCCCCCGCCTATAAATATATACGCGCGTTACTTTTTAATTATAGCAAGTTGTCGGGCTTTCGCAAGCGGGATAATCCCTGCCGCTAAGGACGCCTGATGAGGTCGCGGAGCAGCAGGGCCTCCCTGGCGTTCTCTGCCTGGGGCCCCCTCAGCGCGGCTTTCAGCTCAGGACCGGCCTCCGGCAGGGAGGAATAGCCGAGGCAGGAAACCGCCTCGGCCGCGAGGCCCCCCCCGGCGGAAGCCAGGCGGGACAGGTAGACGAAGCCCTTCCTGTCCCCTAGCCGCGACAAAGCGCAGGCGGCGTAAAGCCGGTCCTCCTTGCCGGGGCCCAGGTCCAGCGCCTCCCGCATTTTCGGCTGCAGGTCCTTTAACCCGGCCATGGACGAAAGCAGGAAACCGGCGCCGCGCAGTTCCGGCGCCTTTTCAGCGGCCAGGCCGGCGCTGATATCGCGTATGCGCCCTTCTAAAGGGCCGGCGTCGAAACCGAGCAGCACGGCCATGCCCGCCTCTATGGCGGCCTGGCTCCTGGCGGCCGGCACGGCCGAAGCCGACGCCGCCAGCAGCCTGTCGAAGATCTCCCTCGAGGCTACGGGGTCCTTCTCGGCGCGCAGCCAGGACCCGGCCGCCTTGGCCGCCGCGTAGGCCACCTTCTCCTTTTCGCTCGAAAGCAGGCGCAGCGCGTCCATTTTGTCGGATACCGGCAGGAAGCGCTGGGCGGACATCTTATCCAGCGAATAAACGGCGCCGCCGTAAGCCGAGAAGACCGTCTCCTTGCGCGGCTCAGGGAGCGCCGGTTTCGCAGCGCTGTGGTGCAGCCCGCGGTAGAGCACGAAGGCGCCGCAGGCCAGCAGTATCAGCCCGGGCGCCAGGTCCGGGACCGCACGCCGCCGGCGCGGTTCGGGCTCGGCGGTACAGGCGACCGCTGCCAGGTCCCGGCCGCAGATGGCGCATTTATCCCCGGGGCCGCGGTTGACGTAGCCGCACGACGGACATTTCTTCACCGGACGGCCTCCGCCAAGCAGCACCCGGCGCGGGCCGCCGTGACCCTGCAGTCGAACAAGGTCCCCGGCCTGCGGTGGCCTTCCAGCTCGACGTTGACGAAATTAGAGGCCAGCGCCTGGCAGCGCCCCGCCTTGTTCCGGAGAGCCAGCACGGACAGTTCTCTGCCCAGCTGCGAGGCGGCGAAGGCGGCGCGCAGCTCGCCGTCCAGCCGCCGCAGCGCCGCCGAGCGCGACGCTACCGTTCCGGGCGGCAGCGGCTTCAGCGCGGCCGCCCTGGTCCCCGGCCGCGGCGAGAAGCTGAAGACGTGGAGGCCGGAAAGGCCCAGCCCGCGCACGAAGGCGAGCCCGGCGGTGAAATCCTCGTCCGTCTCGGTGGGATAGCCGGCGATGATGTCCGCGTATATCCCCACTCCGGGGAAAAGCTTCCGCAGCTCGCGGACCTTCGCCGCGTAGCGGCCCGTGTCGAACGGACGCGACATCTCCCCGAGCACCTTATCGGAACCGGCCTGCAGCGGAAGGTGGAAATAGTCGCAGAACTTCCCGCCGCCGGCGCAAAGCACGGTAAGCAGGCCGGGAGTGAGCTCTCCGGGCTCTATGGACGAAAAACGCACGCGGAAATCCCCGCTCAGGGAGAGCAGCCGCTTTACCAGCCCTGCCAAGTCCGTACCGGTTTTCGGGCAGCGGTATCTGCCCAGCCTGGTGCCGCAGAGCACCAGCTCGGAAAAGCCGCCTTCAACGAGCCGCGAGGCTTCGGAAACGGCGGCCTCCAGCGGTTTGGACTTCAGCTCGCTGCGCGCCAGGTTCACCAGGCAGTAGGCGCATTTCAGGTCGCAGCCGTCCTGCACCTTCACGAAGGCCCTGGCCTTGCCGTGGAACTTCGTGACCGGGAAAAAGTCCGCGCCCGTCTCCCCGCCGCAGAAGGCGGAAGTTATCTTCTCTTTATCGGAGTTGGAGAAAAGGGAGGCCCGGGGCGCGGCCCGCAGTATCTTCTCCGGCTCCAGCGTGGCCAGGCAGCCGGTGACGGCAATGGAAGCTTTCGGGTTGGCGGCCGCGGTCCTGCGCAGGAAGGCCAGGCAGTCCCGGTCCGCCTTGGCCGTCACCGAGCAGGTGTTCAGCACCACCAGGTCTGCCTCTTCCGGCGCGGCTGCGGCCGTATGCCCCATGGCGGCGAACTTCTCGCGGAGGCTTTCGGTCTCCACCTGGTTCACGCGGCAGCCTACGGTCTTGAAATATACTTTCATAACTTGCCAGGCGCGGCCCCGGCACCCGCCGGCCGCAGCTACATTTTACAATTTTGCCGCCTATCCCTTCCCTCCGCACGTCACCGTCTCGCCGCGGGCCGGAGAGCCGGGCGTTCGTAACTTAAGTTAAGTGTCACCGAAATATGATTGTAACACCCGGTAGATTATGATATATTCGAGTATTAGGGTTTTTAGGGGTTTCTATGGCTAAAATATTGGTAGTAGAAGATGAGAAGTCCGTACAGGACCTCGTAAAATACTGTCTCGAAGCCGACGGTTACATGGTGGTAACCGCCGATGACGGAAAGATGGCCAGCAGCTGGATAAAGGAGATCAAGTTCGACCTCGCCATACTGGACCTCTGCCTGCCGGACGCCAATGGCATAGAGATCTGCGCTTCTATAAAGGAAGACCCCAAGACCCGTGCCACGCCGGTGATAATCCTGACCGGCAACTCCTCCAACGAGGCCAGGATCAAGAGCAATCTCGAAGCCAAAGCGGACCTCTTCCTGAACAAGCCGATCTCGCCGGACGACCTCAGGAGCGCCGTGAAGACGATGCTGGCCGCGGCGGAGAAGAAGAAGCTGCTGCTGCGCAACTCCATCCGCACCAAATTAGGGGAATGATCAGCCCAGCCTGGTGAGCAGGGCGGAGGCGGCGGCCAGGCAGGCCGTTTCCGCCCTCAACGTGTAAAGACCCAGGTTCATGAAGCCCGCTCCCTTGGAGCGGGCGAAGTCCAGCTCGCCCTTGGTGAACCCGCCCTCGGGCCCCACGAAAAGCTTGATCTCCCTGGCCCCGGCCAGGGCCTTCGCGGCCGCGTCCGGACTCTGGCCGCCAGAGGACGCGAACACGCACACGCCGCCGGAAGCCAGCAAGTCGTCGAGCTTCTCCGGCTTCCTCAACTGCGGCAGGAAGCCCCGGCCGCACTGCTTGGAGGCGGCCGCCGTTATCTGCTCCAGGCGGGAGGCGCGGCGCTCCCAGTCGCTGAAGAGGTCGAACTGCACCCGCGAGGCCATCACCGGCTGAAAGACGCCCACGCCGGCCTCGGTGCAGTGCTCAAGGATGCTCTCCAGCGCCGGCCTGGCCACCACCGCGAAGCAGAGAGTGAGCCTGGTGGCATACTCCGGGCTGGGGAGCTTTTCCTTCACCTTGCCGGTGACGCGGTCGCCGGAAACGAAGGTTATCTCGGCCCGGTAGCGGCTGCCGGCCCCGTCGAAGATGTCTATCTCGTCCCCTACCCTGACGCGGGCCGCGCGGGCTATATGGTTGGCCTCGTCGGGGCCGGCGAAGAACTCGCCGTCGCGGATATTCCCGGGAGGTATAAGGTATTGCGGCATCAGGTCACCCGAGTATCTTCTTGAAGAAGCCCTTCTCCTTGTCAGGCTGGACCTCGGCGCCTTCCAGTTTCGCCAGCTCTTCGTACAGCTCGCGCTGGCGTTGGGAAAGATCGTGCGGCACCTCCAGCTTCACCCTCACCAGCAGGTCGCCGCGCCCCTTGCCCCCGGGCGAGGGCATGCCCTTCTCGTGCACGCGGAACACCTTACCGTGCTGGGTAGCCTGCGGGACCCGGATCTTGACCCGCCCGCCGTCTATGACCGGCACCTCGGTCTCGCCGCCCAGGGCGGCCTGCCAGACCGGCACGGGGCAGTCGTAGATCAGGTCGCGCCCCTGCCTCTCGAAATGCGGATGGTGCTTCAGGTTTACCTGTATATAGAGGTCCCCGGAATCCCCGCCGCGCAAGCCCGCGTCGCCGCCGCCGGAAACGCGCAGTACCGAACCCTCCTCCACTCCGGCCGGGATCTTAACGTTGATGGAGGCGCTCTTCTTCTGGCGACCGGCTCCGCCGCAGGCCTTGCACGGGCTGGAGATCACCTCGCCCTGGCCGCCGCAGTCCGGGCAGGCCTGGCTGAAGGCGAAGAAGCCCTGCGAGTACTGGACGCGGCCGCTGCCGTGGCAGGTGGGGCATTTCTTGATGCCTCCCCTGCCGCGGGCGCCGGTGCCGTCGCATTCCTGGCAGACCTCGGTGCGCTCGAAGTTCACCGGCAGCTTCACGCCGGTGAACGCCTCCTCCAGGGTTATCGAAGCCTCGTACTTCAGGTCGGCGCCGCGCCTGGAGCGGGGCCTGCCGCGGCCGCCGCCCTGGCCCTGGAAAAGATTCTCGAACAGGTCCCCGAACATGTCGCCGAGGTCGGCCCCCTGGAACCCCCCGAAGCCTCCGCGCCCGCCGGCGCCGGCCTTGAGGCCTTCCGCGCCGAACTGGTCGTAGACCTGCCGCTTCTGCGGGTCGGAGAGTACCTCGTAGGCCTCGTTGATGTCCTTGAAGGTGGTCTCCGCCTCCTTGTTCCCCTGGTTGCGGTCCGGGTGGTACTTCAGCGCGAGCTTCCGGTAGGCGGACTTGATCTCGTCGGGGCCGGCGTTGCGCGCCACGCCGAGAATGCGGTAATAATCGTTGGATGCCATATGAGGTAAAAGGGACCCTGCGTTCTCGCGGCCGGAAAGCCGCGGGCGGATAGCGGGTCGCGCCCGCTATCCGCCGGCTGACGGCTTACGGCTTACTTCTTGTTCTCGTCCACCACTTCCGCGTCCACTACGTCGTCCTTGGCGCCCGCGGAGGCCTTGGCCCCCTCCGGCGCGGGACCCGCGCCGGAGGCTCCGGCCTTGCCGGCCTTCTCCTGCGCGGCCTTGTAGACGGCCTCGCCCAGCTTCTGCGAGGCGGCCAGCAGCGCGTCCTTGGCCTTCTTTATCTTCTCGATGTCGTCGCCCTTCAGGGCTTCCTTCAGCTCGCCCATCGCGCGGTCCACCGCCAGGCGCTCGTCCTGGCTGATCTTGTCGCCGTGCTCCTTCAGCGCCTTCTCGGTGGTGTAGAGGATGGTGTCGGCCTCGTTCTTGACCTCCACCTTCTCCTTGTACTTCTTGTCCGAATCGGCGAACTGCTCGGCCTGCTTGACGAACTTGTCGATGTCCTCCTTCGACAGCTTGTTCGGGGCGGATATCGTTATATGCTGCGCCTTGCCGGTGCCGAGGTCCTTGGCGTGCACCTGCAGGATGCCGTTGGCGTCGATGTCGAACGTCACCTCAATCTGCGGCATGCCGCGCGGGGCCGGCGGAATGCCGTCCAGGTCGAACTTGCCGAGCGACACGTTGTCGCCGGCCATAGCGCGCTCGCCCTGCAGCACGTGTATCGTCACGGCCGGCTGGTTGTCCGAGGCCGTGGAGAAGACCTGCGACTTCTTGGCCGGTATCGTAGTGTTCTTGTCTATCAGGCGCGTCATCACGGAGCCCAGCGTCTCGATGCCCAGGGACAACGGGGTGACGTCGAGCAGCAGCACGTCCTTGACGTCGCCGGTCAGCACGGCGGCCTGCACGGCGGCGCCCGAGGCCACGCACTCCATCGGGTCTATGCCGCGCTCTATCTTCTTGCCGACGTACTCCTCCACGAACTTCTGCACTATGGGCATGCGGGTCGGTCCGCCTACCAGGATGATGCGGCTGATGTCGGAGCTCTTGAGCTGGGCGTCGGCCAGCGCGGTGGTGATGGACTTCTCGCAGCGCTTGACGATGGAGTCCACGATGGCCTCCAGCTTGGAGCGGCTGAGCTTCAGCGCCATGTGCTTCGGGCCGGAGGCGTCCGCCGAGATGAACGGCAGATTGACCTCGGTCTCCATAGTGGTGGAGAGCTCTATCTTGGCCTTCTCGGCCGCTTCCTTGATGCGCTGCATCGCGGTCGGGTCCTTCGTCAGGTCGATGCCGGTGTCCTTGCGGAACTCGCCGGCCACGTACTCGATCAGCGCGTTGTCCATGTCGGTGCCGCCGAGCTGCGTGTCGCCGGAGGTGGAGATCACGTCGAACGTCCCCTCCTTGCCGAGCTCCATGATCGTCACGTCGAGCGTGCCGCCGCCGAGGTCGAAGACCATGATCTTCTGGTCCTTGCCCTCCTTGTCGATGCCGTAGGCGAGCGCGGCCGCGGTGGGCTCGTTGACGAGGCGCACCACCTCGAGGCCGGCTATCGTGCCGGCGTCCTTGGTGGCCTGGCGCTGGTTGTCGTTGAAGTAGGCCGGCACGGTGATGACGGCTTTCTCCACCTTCTCGCCGAGGAAGGCCTCGGCGTCGCGCTTGACCTTCTGCAGCAGGAAGGCCGAGAGCTGCTGCGGCGTGAACTCCTTGCCGCCGATATTGTACTTATGGTCGGTGCCCATCTTGCGCTTGAACGCGGCCGCGGTGCCGCCGGGGTTCGCCACGGCCTGCCTGCGGGCGGGCTCGCCCACCAGCATCTGTCCGTCCTTGGCGAAGGCCACGTACGACGGGAACGCCTTCCCGCCCACGCTGGTGCCCTCGGCCGAGGGAATGATGGTAACCTTGCCGCCCTCCATGACCGCCGCGGCGGTGTTGGAAGTGCCCAGGTCTATTCCGATTATCTTTGCCATATATTTGTCCTCCAAATTATGATGCTGTCAGATCTATTCGCCCTCTTCCGTCTCCGCCGGGGTCTCCGGCTGCGGCGCGGGGGCTTCCGCTTTCCGCGCTATCCTCACCCTGGCCGGCCGGAGCACCTTGTCCCCGTAGTAGAAGCCCTTCTGCAGCTCCTCCACCACCAGGCCGTCGTTCTCCTCCGTGCCGTCCACTATGCCGAGGATCTCGGAGGCCATCGGGTCGTAGGGCTTGCCCACCGGCTCCATCGGCCTGAGACCCTCGGCGTCGAACACCTTCGAGAACTCCTTGAAGATCATCTCCAGGCCCTTCAGCACGTCGTCCGAGTTGCCGGTGTCCTTCGCGCTGTTGATGTGGTTGTGCGCCGCCAGCAGCAGGTCGTAGAGGGGCAGCAGCCGCATCAGGATCTCCGCCTTGCCGTACTTTATCAGCTCCGGTTTCTCCTTCTCGACGCGCTTGCGGTAGTTCTCGAAATCCGCCTGCAGGCGCAGCAGCTGGTCGTAGTACCCGGCCGCCTGCTTCTTCTGCTTCTCCAGCTCGTCGCCGGCCGTCCCCGGCTCCTTGGCTTCCTCGCCGCAGACGCACTCTTCCGCCTTCTTCGCTTTCTTTTCTTCGGGCTTGTGGTTCTTCATGATAACGTCATCCGGCCGTCCGGAGAGCATAGCTCCCGATACGGCACAGCCATTGGCTAGTCCAGGTCTATCTTGTCCCATTCCCCCAGCATGTCCTCCATCATGGAACTGACGGTGTCCACGAGCGAGATCATGCGCGGGTACTCCATGCGCTTGTAGCCCAGTATGCCGACCAGCCCCACGGCCTTGTCGTTGATGCAGTAGGAGCTGGACACCAGGCTGAAGTTCTTGAATTCCTTTATGCTGTTCTCGGAACCTATAGTAACGTCCACGACGTGGCGCTTGCCGGGCTCGGCCAGCGCCCTGGTCTTGACCGCGCAGTCGCGCAGGCGCTCCCTGAGCAGGCCGGAGAACCGCTCCTTCTCCTCGAGCAGGCGGGCTATGCTGCGCATGTCCTCCACGCTGCCCTCCTCCAGGTTCGAGAAGATGCGGCTGAGGCCTTCCAGGTACAGCGCGTCCTCCCTCCGGGCCAGGTCCTTGAAATAGTCCACCAGCTTCTTGAGCAGCTCGGTGATCCCCTTGTCCTTCTCCTTCGCGAGGAACTCCTTGAAGATAACCTGCGGCAGGTCGGTCAGCGGCAGGTCCTTCAGGCGCTTGTTCAGATGCAGCGAGACGGCCTTCACCGCGCCCTTCTCGGCCGTGTTCTCCAGCGAGAAAGCCGCGTGCTTGATGATGCCCGAGTGCGTGAACATGACGCTGAGCACGCTCTTCGGGCCCATGCTGAGCAGGTCCAGGCGCTTGACGCTGTCGAGGTCCAGGTCCGCGCTCATCACGAAGCCGGCCCACTGCGACATGTCGGAGAGCATCCGCGAGGTGTGCTTCAGGAAGCCGTCGAGCTGCTCGATGCGGCGGTCGTACTCGCGCTCGAGGCGCTCCTTCTCCGCCGCCGCCATGTGCTGCAGGCGCATCACGTTGTCCACGTAGGCGCGGTAGCCCTTGTCGGAAGGGATGCGGCCGCCGGAGGTGTGCGGCTGGAAGAGGTATCCTTCGGTCTCCAGCTCTTTAAGTATATTCCTTATAGTGGCGCTGGAGACGTTGAACCGGCCTTCCTCCGCTATCAGCTCGGAGCTCACCGGCCTGCCGGTGCTGACATAGTTGTAGACCACCCAGTTAAGGATCTTTTCCTTCCTGTCCTGCGCGACTTCCGGTTTTAGAACCCTCATATTATCCCGCCGCTTTTAATTAGCACTCATGGCTTTTGTCTGCCAGAAATATTATACACCTTGCCCCCATAATTGTCAATAGCGCACCCTGACTGCTAAAAATAGTGATATGACTATGGTCAAAACAGGTTTCAGGCCGCCTGTGATACACTATATACGGTTAGGAACGTCTTGGGAGGAAAGCGAAAAAATGATCATAGCAGCGATATTTTCAGCGGCAATGGCCGCAGTCCCCGTTCACGCGGGGGATTGGACGCCGGCGGTGAGCCCCGCGGCGCTCGCGGCGGCGGAAGCCCCGGCGGCGCCGGCCCCGGCCCGCTCCGGCCCGCGCGACGGTCAGAACTACTCCGGCGCCGAGGAGCTCCTGATAATGGAGTTCGGCATAAACTCCGTCACGCTGGACGTGCCGGAAGCCGAAGTGATACGCCAGGACAGGTATTACGAGAACGCCTTCTGCTTCGAGCAGGCCCTGAGGCTGGCCCTCTGGAACCTGCTGGGCGACTATTCCAGTCCCACCAGCCCGCTGGCCCGGGAGCTGGCGCGCATGGGCGTGCTTAGCACCCCCTCCAAGAGCGAGCTCAAGAGGGCGGGCGAGCGGGTGCGCGCGCTGCTGGACCGGGAAGATTCCCGCCTGGCCCTGGTGCGGCCCTACAAGCTCCACCAGCCGCTCAACGGCGAGATGGTCGAGCAGAACTGGATCTTCTACCTGAGCCTCGACGGCCGCAACTACTGGGTGGTGGTGGACCGCTCCGGGAAGAAAGCCGCCTACGCCTACGGGGACTGAGAGTTCCTCCCCGCATAAAAAAGAACCCCGGCCCGCCGGGGTTCTTTTTTAGCCGCGCAGCGCCTGTCGTCAGTCCAGCCCTGACGCCATCAACACTCCAGACTACCAGTTCCCGAACATCCAGCTCAGCGTGACGGCCGAGGCGAAGCCGCCCGCGGACAGCACAACGCCGGCCTCCGCGTGCGGCAGCGCGGCATCCGCGGTGAAGTTCGCGCTTCCCGAAGGCAGCCCGGCCAGGTTGGAGGGGTCATTTTATCTCTATGGAATACAACTTTAAAAACAAGGTCTATTCAGGGAATTGCCTGGAACCGACATGAGGATTTGCCTCCAATGTGGCATTTTTTCCGCAAACGGGATTACTGCACTTATGATAAACCTCATCCGTTACCACTTTCCAGGCACATTCCCGCTCAACACATAGAGTTGTTTTTGGGTCCCACTCAATACAGACCTCCAGATCACAACTCTCTACGCCAGAGTGCGAGATCGAAGACCAATCGCTACATGTACCAGGCTCGCACTCATCCAGACATTCGTCCCAATTACTGTTAGTCTTATCACAGGCCCCTGAACAATTTTTAATACAGATCGAATTTTGTCCCTCCGTGTAGCCACAACAGGAATAATTATTGCACGTAGTCCTCTTCTCATAAAACCGGTTCAATTCAATACATTTTGAGAATACCACCGACGCGATCGTTAACAACACAATCACTCCCGCGGTTGTTCTGAGTTGCATATCATTTACCTTGCACATCAGTCCCGACGCCGGGAGTTCCGACCCTCTTCAAGAATTC
>JAKAMO010000062.1 GCA_021812825.1 bacterium
GCGGACCGATAATACCGGGCAAGGTCTGGCCCTACGTCTGCATCACGATAGCCTGCGGCGCCATCTCCGGCTTCCACTCGCTCATCGGCTCCGGCACCACCCCCAAGATGATCATGAACGAACGCGACATCCGCATGATAGGCTACGGCGCCATGCTGACCGAGGGCTTCGTTTCGCTGATGGCGCTGATAGCGGCCTGCGTGCTGCTGCCCGGCGACTACTTCGCGATCAACGTGCCGCCCGCCGTGTTCCAGAAACTGGGCCTGACGGTCACGAACCTGCCGGCGATGGCGCAGGCCGTAGGCGAGCAGCTCGAGGGCCGCGCCGGCGGGGCGGTGTCGCTCGCCGTCGGCATGGCGCAGATCTTCGCGTCCATACCGGGGCTCAAGCACCTGCTGTCCTACTGGTACCACTTCGCCATCATGTTCGAGGCGCTGTTCATCCTGACTACGATAGACGCGGGCACCCGCGTGGCGCGCTACCTGACGCAGGAGGTGCTCGGGACGGTCTACAAGCCCTTCCGAAACACCGGCTGGTGGCCGGGCGTCATCCTGACGAGCGCGCTGGTCAGCGCGGCCTGGGGAGGAATGCTGCTGGCCGGCAACGTGACCACGATCTGGCCGATGTTCGGCGTGGCCAACCAGCTGCTGTCGGCCATAGCGCTGGCCATCGGCACGACCTTCATCCTCAAGCGCGCGGCCCGGCCCGTTTACGCCCTGATCACGTTCGCGCCTTTCGTCTTCATGCTGGCCACCACGGCGGCCGCCGGCGTGATGAACATCTTCGGCAACTACCTGCCGCGCGGCGACGCGCAGGGCTACATCAACGTGGCGCTGACAGCCGTAATGCTGGCGCTGGCCTGCGTGATAACGCTGGCCTCGGCCGGTTCCTGGCTGAAACTGCTGCGGGGCGGCCGGGCGCCTGAGCTGCGGCCGGTCCAGGAAGAGGCGTAAAAGGGGCGGACCACCTGGTCCGCCCGCTGCACGGGTCCCAACTGTACTTTACTTCCCACGCCCGGGGAGGGACCCTTTCCCCTAATATACTTTAGCTCCCAAAAAAGATTTTTTCAAGGGCCCTTCGGCCCAGACTTTAAAGGCTAGCCCCGGGGCGGGACTTCCAAATTAAGTAGAATAACCTGCGATGACTGACGGGAAGAACGGCCTTCCGGAGGACTTCGACCTGCTGACGGAATTCAATTCCGGCGACGGGGGGGCCTTTACCCGCATAGTAGAGAAACATTCCGGCAGGCTGATCAACTTTCTGTTCCGCTACACCCTGGACCGGGGGGAAGCGGAGGATCTCGCCCAGGAGGCGTTCCTGCGCCTGTACAAAGCCGCCCCCGGACTCACGCCCGGGGCGAAGCTTTCTACCATCCTTTTCAAATTCGCCTACAACCTGGCGGTGGACCAGGCACGCAGGAACACGAACAGGTCATCCCTGGCCGGGGCCTCCAGCCTGGACTCTCCCGAGGCTGCCGGCGCCGCGGATCCGGCACCCGGCCCTGACGCCGCGTACGAGGCGGCCAGGCGAAGCGAGGAGATAGCCGGCGCCCTGGCCGGTCTCCCGGATACGCAACGCGGCGCCCTGCTCCTCAAGGTCTTCGAGGACCGCTCCTACGCGGAGATAGCCGAGATCATGGCCCTCTCCGTGCCAGCCGTTGAATCCCTGCTGTTCCGCGCGCGCCAGACCCTGGCGAAAAAGCTGAAATAGGACCGCAAGTTTTTCCCGGTACCTGCGTTAAAGGTATAAGAGGATGAACTATGCCCGCCAAAGACTGTGAGAATATCAGCCGCAGACTTTCCGCCTATATGGACGGCGAGCTGCCGGAGCGCGAGCGTGAGGCCGCAGAGTCCCATCTGGCTTCCTGCGCCGCCTGCTCGGAGGAGCTCGCCTCCCTGCGCGCCGCCTCGGCCGCCGTTTCGGCCCTGCCGCGCGTGGAGCCGCCGCCTTTCTTCGCCGCCAGAACGGCCGCTGCAGCGAAAGCCCTGAACGGCGCGGGGCCGCTGCGCGCCTTCCTGCGCTTCCCCCTGCCGGCAGCGGCGGTACTGACAGCGTTCATCATTTTCAACATCTTCGCTTTCGCCCGCGACATCGACGCGATGGAGAACGGACAGCGACGGGAACTCACGCACAAGGTAGTCTCACAGCTCGTAAGACCTTCCACGCTTATAAACCCGGTGGCGGTAGCCCGCCTCTGTTCGGAATGCACGGACTTCATGTGCCAATGCATGCACGAGGCTGGCAAGCAGAGCATCTGTCCCTGCAAGAACTGCCGGATGCACCGCGAGAACCCGGACCGGGCCGGTGAGGTTCCCGCTCACGCTCTGGAGGAAGATCATGTCAACTAAACTGGCCGCCGCAGCCATGGCCCTGGGCGTGCTCTCGTTCGTGCATCTTTTCGGAGTGGAGAAAGCCGTCCTGGCGGTAACGCTGGGCGTCGCGGCGCTCAAGGACCCCGCGCTCACTGCCGGCGGCAGGAGGATGGCGCTCGCCGCCGTCGCCGCGGGACTGATCTATCTGCTGGTCCTCTCGGCCGTGTTCACGTCGCATATGCCGCTCATGAACGACCTGGCCGCGAAGCTGGCCCGCTGAAACCCATGAATCTCCTGCTCGCTATCCTGTTCCTGCTGGCCGCCCCCGCCGCTGCAGGGGACGCCCCGCGGCTGGAGCTGGAGCCGTACCTGCGGGAGGTCCGGGCCGCGAATCCGGAAATATCCGCTTCCGGGGCCGTGGCGGCGGCCTATGAGGAGAAGGTCCGGCAGGCCGCCCTACCGATGGATCCGGTCATAGAGTTCGGGCGCATGTACGCTGACGGAGCTTTAGGGTCGGGAGCCGCGGAACGCAGCATCGGTGTAAAACAGGAGTTCCGCAACCCGTACAAATACCTGCTGCGCAAGCAGGCGGCAAGAGAGGAGAGCGCCGGTTACGCGGCCTTGCGCCTGGACAAGGAGAACGGCGTGCTGGCCGAGGCCCGGAAGGCTTTCTACGACTATTCGCTGCTGTGGAACACCGAGCGCATCTACGCCGAGAACC
Organism: bacterium; assembly: GCA_021812825.1. The sequence goes on from JAKAMO010000062.1 coordinate 3,034, forward strand.
TGGAGCTGCTCAAGCGCTATTCCACCATCGCCGAGACACGCTACTCCGTGGGACAGGGCTCCCAGAGCGACGCCCTGAAGGCGCAGGTGGAGCTCTCCAAGGCGCTCAATATGCTGATAACGGCGAGCCAGGAGAAGGAGACGGCTGCAGCCAGGCTGAACTCCCTGCGTAACAAGCCGACGGATACGCCGTTAGGCGAGCCTGCAGTTCCGGAGGTAAGGCCTTCCACCGCGGATTACAAGGCACTCGAAGCGGCCGCGCTGGCGCACAATCCGTGGCTGGCCGCGCTGGCGGCCAGGACCAGGGCAGCCGGGAAGAAAGCCTCCCTGGCCAGGTCGGAATACCTCCCGGACTTCATGCTGGGCTGGAAGAGGCGCTCCTCGGACAACCCGGCCATGGACGGCACCTACGACGTCTCGCTGGGCCTGACCGTGCCGCTCTGGTTCAGCAGGACTTCGGCCGGAAGCCGCGAGGGACGCGCCGAGCGGGACATGGCCGCCGCGGAATACGAGGCCGGCCGCAACGCGCTGCTGCTCGACCTGAAGGAAGCTTGCGTGAAGCTGGATTATTACGCCCGTCTGGCGGAGCTGTATTCGGGTACGGTGCTGCCGCAGGCGGAGGAGTCGCTGAAGGCCTCCGAGGCCGGCTATCAGGCGGGGAAGACGGATTTCCTGGACCTGGTGGATTCCAGCCGCACGCTGCTGGAGACCCGGCGGGAACTTTACGAGTACAACGCGGGCTACGCCGGCTGGCAGGCCCGCGTCAAGGCCCTGACTGGAGAAGGCTTATGAACAGGAACCTCATCATCGGCGTTCTGGCGGCGGGCGTCCTCCTCGGCGGCGCCGCGGCCTACGTCCATTTCCGCGGCGGGCACGGGGCGCACGCGAAAGCGGAGGTCTATTACTGCCCTATGCATCCGGACTACACCTCGGACAAGCCCGGCGACTGCCCCATCTGCGGCATGCACCTGGTCAAGCGGGAGTCCGCGTCCGCTGAAAAGGCGCCGGCGGAGCGCAAGGTGAAGTTCTACCGCAACCCGATGGACCCGTCGGTCACCTCGCAAGTGCCGATGAAGGACCCTATGGGTATGGACTATGTCCCGGTCTACGAGGACGAGCCGGCCGGCCCTTCGGTGCCGGGCCACGGCACGGTCAACATCACGCCGGAGAAGCAACAGCTCATCGGCCTGAAGACCGGCAAGGCGGCCTACCGCGTCCTGGTCCGGAAGCTCAGCGCCTCCGGACAGGTAGCCTACGATCCAGAGCTTTACCGCGCCATACGCGAATACCGGGAAGCGGAGGCCGCCTACGCCAAGATAAAGGACAGTTCCTGGCCGGAAGCCGCCCAGCGAGCCCGCTCCCTCGCCGATTCCTCCAGGCTCAAGCTGCTGCAGCTGGGCTTCGCCGAGGACCAGCTCTCCGCCGCGGAAAAGGACCCGGCACGCTATGAGAACCTGCTGCTGCCGGCGGACAAGGCCTGGGTATACGCCCAGGTCTACGAATACGAGTCGGCGGCCGTCAAGCCGGGCCAGAGCGCGGTCATAACGTCGCGCGCCTATCCCGGGAAGGAGTTCCGCGGCGTGGTGCGCTCGCTCGACCCCATCTTCTCGGACGCCACGCGCACGCTGCGCGCCAGGATAGAGGTGGAGAACCAGGACCGGGAGCTGCGCCCGGAGATGTACGTGGAGGCGCGGATAACGGCCGACCTCGGCACCGCGCTCACCGTTCCCGCCCAGGCCGTGCTTAACACCGGCGAGAAGGAGCTGGTGTTCGTAATGAAGGGCGAGGGGGCCTTCGAGCCGCGCGAGGTGCGCACCGGCCGCCGCAACGACGACTACGCCGAAGTGCTCGGCGGCCTCAAGGCCGGCGAGGCCGTGGTCACCTCGGCGAACTTCATCGTGGATTCGGAATCGCGCATGAAGGCAGCCCTGGGGAACTAACCTTCGTCCGTCCCGTATCTGGAGCTATGACCATCAAGACGGCCTTATGATAAGGAAACTGATAGCCTTCTCCGCCGAGAACCGCGCGCTGGTGCTGATACTGGCGCTGGCGGCCTCCGCCGGCGCCTGGCTCTGCGCGAAGAACATAAACCTCGACGCGATACCGGACCTCTCCGACACCCAGGTCATAGTCTATTCCAAGTGGGACCGCTCCCCGGACATCGTGGAGGACCAGGTCACCTACCCCATAATCACCTCGCTGCTGGGCCTGCCGAAGGTGAAGACTATACGCGGTTTCTCGGACTTCGGCTTCTCGTACGTCTACGTGATATTCGAGGACGGCACCGACATCTACTGGGCGCGGTCGCGCGTGCTGGAATACCTGAGCAAGGTGCAGTCGCAGCTTCCGGACGGCGTGAAGACCGAGCTGGGTCCTGACGCCACCGGCGTCGGCTGGGTGTACCAGTACGCCCTCGTGGACAGGACGGGCCGGCATGACCTGTCGCAGCTGCGCTCCTACCAGGACTGGAACCTCCGCTACCAGCTGCAGTCTGTGCCCGGAGTGGCCGAAGTGGCGGCCGTAGGCGGCTTCCAGAAGCAGTACCAGGTGAACCTTAACCCCGACGCGCTGGCGGCCTACGGCATACCGATAGACAAGGTGCTGGCCGCAGTGCGCGACGGGAACGAAGAGGTCGGCGCCAGGCTGATAGAGTATTCAGGCGCCGAGTACATGATACGCGGCAAGGGCTATGCCAGGTCCGTGGAGGACATAGGCAATATCGTGGTGGCCCGCGGCCCCGGCGGCACCCCGGTGCTGCTGAAGAGCCTGGGCGCCGTCACTACCGGCCCGGAGATGCGCCGCGGGGTCGCCGACCTGGACGGGGAGGGGGACGCGGTAGGCGGCATAGTGGTGATGCGCCACGGCGAGAACGCGCTGAAGGTCATAGAGCGGGTGAAGCAGCGCATCGAGGAACTGAAGCCTTCTCTCCCCGAAGGCATGGAGATCCTCACGACTTACGACCGCTCGGACCTGATAAAGCGGGCCATCGCCACGCTCAAGCGCCAGCTCACCGAGGAAATGCTCATCGTCAGCCTCGTGATCCTCTTCTTCCTCTGGCATATACCTTCGGCCGTTATTCCGATAGTGACCATCCCGATATCCGTGCTGCTGGCTTTCATCCCGATGTACCTCGCCGGCATCAGTTCCAACATCATGTCGCTCTCCGGCATAGCCATCTCCATCGGCGTGCTGGTGGACGGCGCGATAGTGGAGGTGGAGAACGCCTACAAGAAACTCGAGCACTGGGAGGCCGGAGGCAGGAAAGGCGACTTCCACGCGGTGCGCCTGGAGGCCCTGCAGGAAGTGGGTCCGTCGGTGTTCTTCTCGCTGCTGGTGATAGCGGCAGCTTTCATGCCCATCTTCACGCTGGTGGACCAGGAAGGCCGCCTGTTCAAGCCGCTGGCCTACACGAAGAACCTCACCATGCTGGTGGCGGCCATACTGGCGGTCACTCTGGACCCGGCGCTGCGCATGATGTTCACCCGGATGGACCATGTCCATTTCCGGCCGGCCTGGCTGGCGAGGATCGTCAATGCCGTCACCGTCGGCCGCTATTACCCCGAGGAGAAGCACCCTGTCTCCCGCCGCCTGTTCCGCCTTTACGAGCCGGTATGCCGCTGGACGCTGGAGCATCCGAAGAAGGTCGTCGGCGCGGCCCTGTTCCTGGTCCTGACCGCCGTGCCGGTCTATCTGAAAACGGGCTCGGAATTCATGCCGCCCCTGAACGAAGGAACCATCCTTTACATGCCCACCACGCTGCCGGGCATCTCGGTGACCGAGGCCCAGCGTCTCCTGCAGACGCAGGACAGGATACTCAGGTCCATACCGGAAGTGGAGCGGGTCTTCGGCAAGGCCGGCCGCGCCGATACCTCCACAGACCCGGCCCCGTTCTCGATGATGGAAACGGTGGCGGTGCTCAAGCCGCAGGACCAGTGGCGCAGGAAGGAGCGCTGGTACTCGTCGTGGGCCCCGGAGTTCCTGCAGGCCCCGCTGCGCCATATCTGGCACGACCGCCTGAGCTGGGACGACCTGATCTCGGACATCGACTCTAAGATGCAGTTCCCCGGAGTGTCCAACGCCTGGACCATGCCGATCAAGGCCCGCATCGACATGCTCACGACAGGGGTACGGACTCCGGTAGGCATCAAGATCTTCGGCAGCGACCTCAAGAAGATAGAGGAGACCGGGGTAGAGATAGAGAAGCTGGTACGGGAGGTGAAGGGGACCCGCAGCGTCTACGCCGAGCGCACCGCCGGCGGCTATTTCCTGGATTTCGAGCTCAAGCGCGCCGAGCTGGCCCGCTACGGTCTGACCGTAAAAGAAGCGCAGATGGCGCTGATGGCGGCCATAGGCGGCCAGAACCTGACCACCACGGTGGAGGGGCGCGAGAGGTACTCGGTGAACGTGCGCTATGCCCGCGACTTCCGCGACGACGTGGACAAGCTGAAACGCGTGCTCGTGGCCGCCCCCGGAGGGGTCAACGTGCCTCTGGGCCAGATAGCCGACGTGGTGTTCCGCCAGGGCCCGGCGATGATCCGCGACGAGAACGGCCTGCTGTCCGGCTACGTCTACGTGGACATAGAAGGCGTGGACGTGGGCACCTACGTGAACGACGCAAAGAAGCTGGTCGCGGAGAAGCTGAAGCTGCCGGCCGGATACAGCCTGCAGTGGAGCGGCCAGTACGAGAACATGCTGCGCGTGCGGGAGCGCCTGAAGTTCGTCCTGCCGCTGACGCTGTTCCTGATCTTCCTGCTGATCTATATGAACACCAGATCCGCGGCGAAGACCTTGATAGTCCTTTTGGCCGTGCCCTTCTCGCTGATAGGCGCCGTCTGGCTTGTCTACCTCCTGGGCTACAATATCTCTATCGCCGTCTGGGTGGGCATGATAGCGCTGATGGGCCTGGACGCGGAGACCGGTGTGTTCATGCTGCTGTACCTCGACCTCGCATACGACGAGGCGAAAAAGGGCGGCCGCATGAACAGCGTGAAGGACCTGGAGGAAGCCGTGGTCCACGGCGCCGTGAAACGCGTGAGGCCCAAGCTGATGACCGTGACAGCGGCCTTCATGGGCCTGCTCCCGATCATGTGGGCGCTGGGCACCGGGTCCGACGTGATGAAGCGCATAGCGGCGCCGATGATAGGCGGCCTGTTCACGAGTTTCGCGCTGGAGCTGCTGGTCTACCCGGTGATCTACATGGGGTGGAAGCGCCGCGGGGAGATGCGGAACGCGGGGAACGTGCGGAATTAAGGAGACAAGATGGCGACCAACAAGAACGTCCTGGAACTGATAGGCAACACGCCGCTGCTCAAGGTGAGCAGGCTGGACACCGGCCCCTGCGAGCTGTACCTGAAGCTCGAATGCCAGAACCCCGGCGGCTCCATCAAGGACCGCATCGGCCTGTCGATGATAGCGGCCGCGGAGAAGGAAGGGAAGATAAAACCCGGGGGCACGCTGGTGGAGGCCACCGCGGGCAACACCGGCCTGGGACTGGCCCTGGTGGCGGCCAGCAAGGGTTACAAGCTCGTGCTGGTCATCCCGGACAAGATGAGCCAGGAGAAGATCTCGCATCTGCGCGCGATGGGCGCAAAGGTCGTGATGACCCGCTCCGACGTTGAAAAAGGCCATCCGGAGTACTATCAGGAGGTGGCCGAGCGCATCGCCAGGGAAACGCCCGGCGCTTTCTACATCAACCAGTTCGCCAACCCCGCCAACCCGGCGGCGCACGAGGAACATACCGGGCCCGAGATCTGGGAGCAGATGGGGCATAAGGTCGACGCGCTGGTCTGCGGCGTAGGCTCAGGAGGCACGCTGACGGGTCTTTCCCGGTATTTCGCGAAGGTCTCTCCTGCCACAGAGCTGGTGCTTGCGGACCCGGCAGGCTCGGTGCTCGCCGGCTACCTCAGGGACAAGACGGTGGGGAAGGCCGGCTCCTGGTTCGTGGAAGGCATCGGCGAGGACTTCATCCCGTCTATCGCGGACCTCTCGCGCGTTTCCAAGGCCTACACCGTTACCGACGCGGAGAGCTTCGCCGCGGCACGCGAGCTGCTCAGGAAGGAAGGTGTCCTGGGCGGCTCCTCCACCGGCACTCTGCTGGCGGCGGCGCTGCGCTACTGCCGCGAGAGCAGGACGCCCGGGAGAGTGGTCTCGCTGGTGCCCGACACCGGCGGCAAATATCTCTCCAAGATGTACAACGACTTCTGGATGGCCGACCAGGGCTTCCTGGAGCGACGGGGAACGGGGGACCTGCGCGACCTCGTGGGCCGCCAGTACAGCGCCGGCGCGGTCTGCTCGGTGAAGCCGGACGACACGCTGATGACCGCATTCAACCGCATGCGCCTCTACGAGTACGAGCAGCTCCCGGTGATGGAGGGGAGCAAAGTCGTCGGCATCCTCGACGAGTCCGACATCCTTCTGGCCGTGAACGGAGACCCCTCCAAGTACAACTCGAAGGTAAGCGGGCACATGACGCAGAAGCTGGTGACGGTCCGCCCGGAGACGACGATCACCGAGATGGCGGCCCTGCTGGGCAGGGGCCTCGTGGGGATACTGCAGTGCGACGGCAAGTTCCATGGTCTTATAACCCGCGTGGACCTGCTCAACCATATGCGCCGCAGGCTGCTGGCGCCCAAGGAGACGGCGAGATGAAATTCGAGACAGCGCTCATACACGCGGGGCAGGAACCCGACGCGCAGACAGGCTCGGTCAACGTGCCGGTATACCAGACCTCGACCTACAAGCAGGACGGGATCGGCCGGGACCGCGGCTGGGAATATTCCCGGACCGGCAACCCGACGAGAAAGGCCCTGGAGGAATGCATCGCCGCGCTCGAGCACGTGAAGTTCGGTCTCGCCTTCGCCTCCGGCCTCGCGGCCGAGACCGCCGTGCTGGGCGGGCTGCTGAAGGCCGGCGACCACGTCGTGGCCGGCGACGATCTCTACGGCGGCACCTACCGGCTTTTCGAGAAGGTCTTCCGCAAATGGGGCCTGGAGATATCGTACGCGGATTCCAGGGACCCCGTCTCGTTCCGGAAGGCCATGCGCCGGAATACGCGTCTTATCTGGGCCGAGACCCCCACCAACCCGCTGCTGAACATCACCGACATAGCCGCCGTCGCGGAGATAGCGCACAAAGGCAAGGCGCTGCTCGCGGTGGACAATACTTTCGCCACGCCCTTCTTCCAGCGGCCCGCGGAGCTCGGCGCGGACATCGTCGTGCACAGCTCCACCAAGTACCTGGGCGGCCACAGCGACGTGATAGGAGGCCTGCTGGCCATAAGGGACAGGGAAGTCTTCGAAACCGCGAAGTTCTACCAGAACGCCGCCGGCGGCGTTCCCGGCCCCTGGGACGCCTGGCTGACCCTGCGCGGCATCAAGACGCTGGCCGTCCGCATGAAGGCCCACGAGAGCAACGCCTTCGCGCTGGCCGGCTTTCTCCGCGGCCACCCGAAAGTCTCGAAGGTCTACTACCCAGGCCTGGAGGAACATCCTGGCTACACGCTGGCTTCGGAACAGATGGACGGCTTCGGCGGCATGGTAAGCTTCGAGCTGAAGGGCGGCAGGGCCGCGGCCGACCGCTTTTTCAGGAAGCTCAAGGTGTTTTCCCTGGCCGAGAGCCTCGGGGGCGTGGAGTCCCTGGCCTGCTACCCGGCGGCGATGACGCACGCCTCCATACCGGAAAAGGTGCGGGTCAGCCGCGGCATCACCGCCGGCCTGGTCCGCCTGTCCGCCGGCATAGAGAACTCTGAAGACCTGCTGCACGACGTGGAGGAGGCGCTGGACTGACATGACGCTGACGAAAGAGGAACTGGTCCGCTATTCGCGGCAGCTGGTGGTCCCGGAGGTCGGTCCGGAAGGCCAGCTCAGACTCAAATCCGCCAAGGTCGCGGTCGTCGGCGCCGGAGGGCTGGGCAGCATGGTGCTGGCCTGCCTGGCAGGAGCCGGAGTAGGAGAACTGGGGATACTCGACTTCGGACCCGTCGAGCTGTCGAACCTCCACCGTCAGTTCACCTACGGCATTCGCGACGTGGGCGGGCTGAAGACGGAGCTCGCCGCCGCGCGCCTGCGGGAGATAAATCCAGGCGTCGGAGTAAAGGTCCGGGAAGCGCTGCTCACCGGGAAGAACGCTGCCGCGCTTCTCGCGGGCTACGACTTTATAGCCGACTGCACCGATAACTACCCGACGCGGTCCGCGATAAACCGCGCCTGCCTGGAGCTGGGCAAGACCTATGTACACGGCGCCGTCTACCGGATGGAAGGCCAGCTTACGGTCTTCGAGCCGGGGCGGGGGCCCTGCCTCGGCTGTCTGAGCCCGGGACAGGGCGAAGCGGACGCGCAGGCCTGCGCGGAGGCCGGCGTTCTCGGACCGGCCGCCGCGGCCATCGGGGCCATGCAGGCGTTGGAGATCATCAAGCTGATCCTCGGCATGGAGACGCTGAAGGGACGCTTCGCGATGCTGGACTTCCGCCTCTCCCGCTTCAACGTGGCAGAGCTGCCCCGCTGGGAGGACTGTCCGGTCTGCGGAAAAAAAGCCTCCTCCGGCGCGGGCCCGGGCCCGGCCGCGCCCCCGCCGCGCCTCATCACGCCCGAGGAACTGCGCCGCAGGCTTTCCTCCGGCGAGCCTCCGCGGCTCCTGGACCTGCGCTTCGACTGGGAACACGGCCTGGCCCATATCCCCGGAGACGAGCTCGCGGATTACGGAGAGCTGCTGAGGACCGGCGGTGCCGGCCTGTTCCCTGAAAAGGAACTGGTCCTTTACTGCAAGGGTCAGAGCAAGTCCACGGCCGCCTGGCGGGCGCTCAAGGCTAAAGGTTTCGAAAAGGTCTTCGTGCTCGAAGGCGGCATCGACGCCTGGGCGGCGAGGATAGACAGGAAGATGGTAAGGTACTGACGGGAGGGAATAGCCATGAAGATGATAACAATGACGATAGCGCTGATGCTGCCGCTGCTGGCGGCCACGGCCGCGACGGCCGGCGAAAAGAGCGGGGAGGCGCACTCCGGAGCCGCTCATGCCATGCATATGAAGGACGGAAAGATGATGGCGGCCAGAGTGAAGATGCGCAAGGTCGGGAAGGACGAGATAGGAAAGCAGGCCGTCTGCCCGGTCACCGGTGAGAAGCTCACGGTGGAAGCGAAGACCGTATCGGCTTCGTACAAAGGACATATCTACTACTTCTGCTGCCCCGGCTGCGACAAGACGTTCGCCAAGGACCCGGAGAAATATGCCGTCAAGGAGAGCTCCTCCGCCAGGTACGTATGCCCCATGGGGGACTACGAGGGCGACAAGCCCGGCAAATGCCCGAAATGCGGCATGAACCTGGTGGAGAAGAACGCGGAGAAGAAACGGGAGCAGGCGCACAAGAGATACGTCTGCCCCATGGGGGACTACGAAGGCGACAAGCCCGGCAAATGTCCGAAATGCGGCATGAACCTGGTGGAGAAGAAGTAAAGGCTCACGGCCGGGCTCCCGAAAGGCGGGCCGTCCCTGCATCAGGGCGGCCCGCTTCGTCTGCCGGCGGCGGGGACAGCCCGGCCGATAAAATTTATATAATTACTGAGGCAAGAGGCCGCCTCGAATGACGGCGTCGGCTTGAATGCATGTTTTTTAAGGAGAGTCCAATGAACAAGATCCTCATGTCCGCTGCTGTTATCCTGGCCCTGGGGGCCTCCGCGGCCTACTCAGGCGACTGCCCGATGAACGGCAAGGCCGCCCAGCAGAAGCCCGCCGCGGCAAAGCACAAATGCGACGACTGCGACATGCACAAGAAAGCCGGCGCCAAGAAATGCGCCGGCATGACCTGCCCGGAGAAGCTAGACGGGGCCAAGACCTCCGCGAAGAACATCGAGAACGGCGTGGAGATCACCGTGACCTCCTCCAGCCCCGAAGTAGCCGAGCACATCCAGGAACTCGCCCTCGTCCACTACAACCCCAAGGCCGAGAAGTGCCAGGACTGTCCCACCGCCGTCCCGGGCGCCAAGACCGACGTGCAGAACACCTCGGACGGCATAAAAGTGACCGTTACCGGCAAGGACCCCGTCACCGTGCGCAAGATCCAGGAAGCCTCGGCCAAGGAGCACCCGACCGCCGAAGCCTTGAAGCCCGCGAAAGCGGCCAAGAAAGTGGCGATGGTCCACAGGTACGTCTGCCCGATGGGCGACTACGAGGGCGACAAGCCAGGCAAATGCCCCAAGTGCGGCATGCAGCTGAAGGAGAAGAACTGACATGGTAACCACCGGGATACTCAAACAGATATCTTTCTTCAGCGGCCTCGGCTCGGCGGACCTCAACAAGGTGCTCTCCATAGCCGGGGTCAAGAAGTACACGGCGGGCCAGATGGTCTTCGCCAAGCAGGACCTGGGCAATAATTTCTTCATCGTGAAGTCCGGCCGCATCAAGATCTTCACCACCGTAGGCGGCAAGCGCAAGATCTTCGCTTTCCTGAAGAAGGGGGAGTTCTTCGGCGAGATGTCCCTTCTTGGCGGCCGGGTGCGCTCGGCCTCGGCGCAGGCCGTGGCCGACAGCGAGCTCTTCGTCATCTCCAAGAAGAACTTCAGGCGCCTGGTCTGCGAGAACCCCGAGTTCTCGCTCAAACTGCTGCAGACGCTCGCCGAGAGGCTTTCCAAGGCCAACCGGGACGTGGAGTCAATGCTGTTCCACAACATCCTCGGCCGCCTGGCGGAGGCCATCCTGGACCTCTCGCGCGACACGCGCACGAAACCGGTCAAGATGGCCATAGATCAGAACGAGCTGGCGCAGTACCTGGGCACCACGCGCGTGCCGGTCTGCCGCGCCATCAACACCCTCAAGCGCAGCGGCGTCATAGACTACCGCCGCGGCGAGCTGGTGGTCCTGAACCAGGCCCGCCTCAAATCGATGGCAGGGGAGTCCTGATGGCCGTCCACTCCCTGCGGGGCTTCCGCGACCTGCTGCCGCCCGACTCCACGCTCTTCACCACGATAGAGGCGGCGGCCCGCGAGGTCTTCGCGCTCTACGGCTACAGGGAACTGCGCGTCCCGACCATAGAGTCCAAGGAGCTTTTCGTCAAATCCACGGGGGAGACCACCGACATAGTCGAGAAGGAGATGTACGCCTTCACCGACGGAGGCGGGCGCGAGGTCGCCGTGAGACCGGAAGGCACCCCCGGGGTCGTGCGCGCCTACATCGAGCAGAACCTGTCCCAGAGCGGCCGCAACGCGAAGTTCTATTACATCGGAAACATGTTCCGCGCCGAACGGCCGCAGGCCGGGCGCTTCAGGGAGTTCGAGCAGGTAGGGGCGGAGTACATCGGCAACGCCTCGCCCTTCGCCGACGCCGAGACCATCGTCATGCTGCTGAAGTTCCTGGAGAAGGCCGGCCTGCCCGGCTGCTCCGTGGACCTGAATTCCCTCGGCTGCGCGGAATGCCGCAAGAACTACCGGCAGACCCTGCTGGCCTACCTGCGCGGCTGCTCGGAGAAACTGTGCGAGCCGTGCCGCGGCCGCATAGAGCGCAACCCTCTCCGGGCCCTCGACTGCAAGATAGACGGCCCCTGGCTGGCCGAGACCGCGCCCAAGCTCACGCTCTGCCCGGACTGCGCCGCCCATTTCACGCGCGTCCAGGATCTGCTGAAGCTCTCCGGAGTAAAGTTCAGCGTCAACCCGGGCCTCGTGCGCGGCCTGGATTATTACACCCGCACTGTTTTCGAGGTCCGCAGCTCCGCGCTGGGCAGCCAGGACGCCGTCTGCGGCGGGGGCCGCTACGACGACCTCGTGAAGTCCATGGGCGGCCCGGCCGCGCCGGCCATAGGCTGGGCGCTCGGAGTGGACCGGCTGGCCATGCTGCTGAAGGACAAGCACGCGCTGGACGATTCGCCAAAAGCCTTCGTGATCGCCGCGGCCAAGGAGGCGGGGGATAAGGCCTTCGGGCTCCTTTCGGCCCTGCGCGCCGCCGGGCTGACCGCCGACTTCTCCAATTTCGAGCTTAGCCTCAAGTCGCAGATGCGCTCCGCCGACAAGAGCGGCGCCTCCTTCGCCCTGCTGCTCGGCGAGGACGAGCTCAAGGCCGGGACGGTGACATTAAAACCCCTTAAAGAGAAAGGCGAGCAGGCCACCATCCCGTTCGCGGAAGCGCCTGACCGTGTTCGCAAGTCGCTGTATCGCGTTATACGCGATTGATCACTTTTGGCGGCCGGGGCCTAGCCTCGAGCGCCCTTTGCGGAAGGGGGGTCCCCGCCATAATTTCCGAAAGGCGGGGGGAAACCGACGCAAGGGTTTCCATCTTCCAGGGCGGGCGAGGCTAGGCCCCGGTCGACCCGAAACGGAACTGGAACCGCGCAACGGTTCCCTTGCAGTATGGCGGGAGCGCGGAATCGCGGGCCGGATGGCCATACCAACGCTATAGCAGAACAAATCTTTGGAAGCCGATACAATGATACAGACCATGACCAACAACCCTTCAAAAGCCACCGCCCTCCGCACCCACACCTGCGGGGAGCTCAACGCCTCCAACGCCGGACAGACCGTCACGCTCTGCGGCTGGAACGACTCCAAGCGCAACCACGGAGGAGTCCTCTTCATCAACCTGCGCGACCTCTACGGCGTCACGCAGGTAGTCGTCGCCCCGGACAATCCCGTCTTCAAGACCGCGGAGGAAGCCAAGAGCGAGTACGCGCTGCGCGTCACCGGCAAGGTGCGGCTCCGCCCCGGCGCCAACGCCAACAAGAGCATGCCTACCGGCGAGGTAGAGCTGGAAGCCTCGGCGATAGAGGTCCTCAACGTCTCACAGCCGCTGCCTTTCGACCTCGGCGAGCACGCGGGCGTCTCCGAGGAGACCCGCCTCAAGTACCGTTTCCTCGACCTGCGCAGACCGAAGATGGCCAAGAACCTCGTGCTTCGCAGCCGCCTCTCGCAGATCATCCGCGACTACCTCTACGGCCTGGACTTCAACGAGATAGAGACCCCGATGCTCACCCGCTCCACCCCGGAGGGCGCGCGGGACTTCGTGGTCCCGTCCCGCAACAGCCCCGGCGAGTTCTACGCGCTGCCGCAGTCGCCGCAGCAGTTCAAGCAGGTGCTGATGATGAGCGGCATGGACCGCTACTTCCAGCTCGCCCGCAATTTCCGCGACGAGGAGCTCCGCGCCGACCGCCAGCCCGAGCACACGCAGGTAGACCTGGAGATGTCCTTCGTGGACGAACAGGACGTGGCCAAAGTGGTAGAGGGCATGATGAAGGCCGTTTTCACCGGCCTGGGCGAGGAGATAGCCGCGCCGTTCCCGGAGATGGAGTTCTCCGACGTGATGCTCAGGTACGGCTCCGACAAGCCCGACCTGCGCTACGCGCTGGAGATCAAGGACTGCTCCGACGTCTTCAAGACCTCGGCCTTCAAGGTGTTCTCGGACGCGCTGGCCGAGGGGGGCGTCGTACGCGCGATAAAGGGCGAAGGCGGGGCCGCCTTCAGCCGCGGCGACATGGACAAGCTCACCGAGCTCGTAAAGAAGCTGGGCGCCAAGGGCCTGGTCTGGCTGCGCTTCAAGGACGGCAAGTGGGAATCCCCTACGCTCAAGTTCATTT